>CAUZKZ010000032.1:0-21387 GCA_963580345.1 Verrucomicrobiia bacterium
GAATACGCAAGGTTCAAGAGCTGGCATCACGAACCTATCCTGCAAATCCGGAGGCTCTTGTCTAGCAGAAACGCTCAATCGAAGATTCTATCAGCTTCGCAGCATTTTTGGCCAATCACCCTGCAGGATCCACGAGGTTTGTGTTTGTCGGCTCGGGGGGCAGCGGTTAGAGGAACAGGGTGAAAGGCATTTTCATTCGAAGCAGAGCCGTGATGCTGGCGTCGGTCGGGGGATGGCTGCTCCTGACCGCGGGATGTGAGCGGAAGGAGTCGGAAGCGGCGAATCCGGAGCGGCAGGAGGAGGCCGCACCGTCCTCGGGGGCGGCGGTGGAGGGGCCGGTTGGGGTGGTCGAGCCGGAACGCGGATCGCAGCCGGGACCGGCGGCGGAGACGCAGCCGGAGGCCAGGCCGGCTCCGCGCGTGAAGCCGGAGAAGGTCAAGGCGCGGTGGACAATCGAGGATGCAGGATTCGCGAGGCGCTTGCCGCAGGATGTCGATCTCTACGCCGGCGGGCGGAAGCTCGAGGCGGTCTGGGAATGGGTTGCGAAGTCGGGAGGGCGTGAAGAGCTCGAGAAATTTCTGAAGGGGCCGAGTTTTGAAGAGGGAGTTCCGAAGGACTACAGGGAACTGATCGGGAGGGGGGTGGACATGCTGCCGGTGCTATTCGGAGAGGAGGTTTTTGTGGCGGGCCGAGGGTTGGCGTGGAGCATGGAGACCGGGATGGGCGCCAATGTCTTGATGTACCGGGCCCTCGGCGAGGCGATCGCGGGGGCGCTGGCGTCGGGCGACCTCGAGGCTTTCGGAGGAGAGGACTTTCCCCCCGAGATTCTGGGAAAGGTGGGTCCATGGATTCAAAAAAAGATCGAGGAGGCGGGCGGTCAGCCGCAGGTCGCGATCTACCTGGGGGGGCGAGTGGAGGATGAGAAACGGGGCGAAGTGATGGCGTTGCTGAGAAAGGTCCTCGCGACCGTGGCGGAAAAGGAAGATCCAAAGGCGATTGAATTCGAACAGGCGGGCTGCGCCTGGACGGGATTCGAAATCGTAATCAACGAGTTGGAGGGATTCGACCTGGACGGGGCGATTCCGGAAGGGGTGCGTCCGACGGGGTGGAAGGAATTGATGACGCAGATCGGGGCGTGGAAGGTGGTGGTGGCCTGCACGGAAGTGGACGGCTACGTGGTCATCGCGGCCGGAAACGGCAAGGAGTCGATCGTCCTGGCGGAGGCTCCGGAAAAGGCGCTGGCGGGGCGGGAGGAGTTCAAGTTTTTCAGCCGGTTCGAGGCGGAGGCGGTGGTTGCCACGGGATGGACGAGCAAGGAACTGGTGGAGGGAGTGAACAATTTTTACACCTATCTTCCTTTCTTCGAAGGCGCGGAAAAGGCGCTGGGGGAAAGTAAGGGACTGAAGAGAGGGGCCGAGCTGGTGAAGGCCCTTGCCCAGTTCAACGCGCACTGGAAAGAGCGGCGGGCGGGCACCGCCCACGAGTGGCTGGGCGCGGTGCTGATCGGCGATGAAGTGCTGGCGGAGGCCCGGGGCGGCTGGGCCGGGGCGGGGCTCGATCTGGCCGCGCCCCTGAAGTTGGCGAAGGCGTTCGAGGGACTGGAGCAGGAGCCGTTTATCCGGGCCCACTGGAAGATGAAGTCGGACTACGTCGAGGGTGGGCACAGGCAGGTGGACGCCGGGATACGATTCCTGCGGCTGGTTGCGGAGGAAGCGTTGGAAGTTGTGGGGGAAAGCGCGGAAGGAGAAGGTGACGACAAGGCCGCCGGTAAGTACGGCCGCTGGAGTCGGGATCTTGTCAACGGACTCGATGACATCTGGAGTGGGTACCGCGACCACTTCGCGAAGGCCCTGGGGGAGGAGTCGGCCTTTGTGATGGATCTGCGTGGGAAAATGATTGCGGCGGTAGGCGTCGAGGAGGCCGTTCTCAAGAAGGGCCGCATTCCGCGGGCGGCCCTGGTGCGACCGGTCGTGAAGCGGGAGGCGCTGACGGAATCCTGGAAGATCTGGAACGGAGCGCTGACCAACATGTTCGGAATCATGGCGGAGGCGATGGAACAGCCCATCCCCTTCCCGGATACAATGACGGCGGAGAAGGACGATCTGCGCACCTATTTTTTCCCTTTCCCGTTCGCGTCGGACGACTTTCTGCCGAGCGTGTCGGTGAGCGACGAGCTGTTGATCCTGGGCACCTCCAAGACGCTCTCGGAGGCGCTCTACGAATCCACCCGGGAAGGGAAGGGGGCTCCGGTGGAGGCCGGAGTGCGGATCGAGGTGAAGATGGATGGATTGTGGGATTTCTGCGAGGCGTGGCTGGAGGTGTTCGAGGCACGACGAGCGGCCGCGGAGGCCATCGAGGAGGACGAGTTGTTGGAAGAGGAACCGGCTGACGTGAAACCCGGGGCCAAGGCAGCGGATGCGCGGAAGGAGGTGGAGCAACTCCTGGAACAAGCAAAAGCACTGAAAGCCGCCGGGGAAACTGAGATCCCGAAGGAACTCCTGGATGCCCTGAATGAACTTGAGATTCCGGAGGAGATTGATGAAGCGGCGAAGAAGCTGGAGGAGCTCAAGGATTTGCTGGAAGGGGTTCAACCGACCCGGGAGCAGCCGGTGCTTCCCGGGGAACCGGAGATTCCGAAGGCGGATGTGGAGAATCCGCTCCTGAAAGAGTTGTTGAAAAAGCCGGAGGGCGGACCGCCCGGGCTCGAGGACGGCCCGGCCTTCGAGTTGAATCCGGCTGAGTCGGTGGAGCCCGGTGAGGATCTTGAAGAAGGGGACGAGGACATTCAAGCCAAGCGGGTCGAGGTCGAAGGGCTGGCGGGGCCCACGGGTTTGGAGCTTCCCGGATTCCCGGAACCCGTGGTGTTGCGATCAATCCTTGAGAAGGCGCGCCTTTTTCGGGGTCTGCGCTACCGGCGGTGGTCGGAGGGCGGGGTGCCGCGGTCGTCGCTGCGAGTGGACTGGTCGGCGCCGTAACGGTGGAATTACCGCATGGAAGCGGGGGGAGCAGACGGATTCTTTGATCCGCGGCGGGCTGCTGGCGGCTGCGGCAGCCAGGTTGGAACGGTTTTCCTTGCGGACCGGGGACGGGGCGGCACAATCCGCGCCCCTTTCCCGCTGAACGTTCGAATCGTCCATGGGCCAGTCCATCACTCCCTCCGATCTCGCCGCGGTCATCGCCGACCACCAGAGTTTTGTGCTCCTGAGCCACACCCGGCCGGACGGGGATGCAATCGGGTCCGAGGTGGCTCTCAAGGCAGTCCTGGCGGCGATGGGCAAGAGGGTGCGGGCCCTGAATGAGGACGGCGCGCCGGAATACCTGGAATTTCTCGAGGGGGCGAAGGATGTCGAAATTCCGGGCGGCGAAGCGGTGGAGGCGGAGGTGGCGATCGCCCTCGATACCGCCAACCGGGAGCGGCTCGGGGCGCGGTGCCTGGAGGCGGTGAGCGGGGTGGGTCTCTGGGTGAACATAGATCACCACATCTCGAACGAGGAATACGGCGATCTGATCATGGTCGATGCGACGGCAGCAGCGACGGGAGAGATCCTCTACGAGATCATCCGGGAACTAGACCTGCCGTTGCCGGACGCGGCGCGGGACGCCCTCTACGTGGCGGTGTCAACCGATACGGGCTCGTTCCAGTATTCGAACACGAAGGTGCGCACGCACGAAATGGCGGCCGACCTGGTGGGCCGCGGGGTGGATGTGGGAACCCTCACGGCGCAGATTTATCACAACCATCCTTTTCGCCGGGTGGAACTCCTGGCCGCGCTGCTCGGGACCCTCCAGCGCTCTGAAGACGGGAGAATTGCCTGGTGGGTGTTGACGATGGAGATCAAGGAGCGGCTGGGCACGGAGCCCGGGGACGGCGAGGGGCTGATTGACGTGCTGCGTGCGATTCGCGGAGTGGAGGTGTGCGCCTTCCTGGAAGAGATGCCGGATGGGAAGGTGCGGCTCTCGATGCGGTCGAAGAGCACGGATGTCAATGTGTGCGAGATCTGCGGGGAGTTCGGGGGCGGGGGCCATGCCCTGGCAGCCGGGGCGCGCCTGCACGGGCCGCTGGAGGAGGCGGTGGCGCGGTTTCTGGCGGTCACGAAGGTCGCGTTGAGAGATTGATGCGATTATTCGACAGGCCGTCATGAGTGAAATGAACATTGTGCCGAGCGGGGTGCTCCTGGTGGACAAGGAGCCCGGGATGACCTCGCATGACGTGGTTGCGATCGCGCGGAAGCAGATGGGGATCAAGAAGATCGGGCACTGCGGGACGCTGGACCCGATGGCGACGGGGCTCCTCATGCTGGTGGTGGGCCGCGCCACCAAGATCCAGGATCTCCTGATGAGCGAGGACAAGGAGTACGTGGGAACGGTGACACTGGGGCTGACGACCAGCACGCAGGACGCGGAGGGCAAGCCATTGGAGGAGCGCGAGGTGCCGGATCTTGGGGAAGAGGCGATCAAGGCCACTTTCGAGAAGTTCACGGGTGAGTTCGAGCAGATTCCTCCGATGGTGTCCGCCATCAAGAAGGACGGGGTGCCGCTCTACAAGCTGGCGCGCAAGGGGCAGGAGGTGAAGCGCGAGCCGCGGCCGGTTTACGTGACAGCTTATGCGATCAGGCGTGTGGCCCTGCCGGAGATAGACTTTATCGTGAACTGTTCGAAAGGATTCTACGTGCGGACCTACGCGCACGACATCGGGGAAGCCCTCGGTTGTGGAGGACACCTCTCGGCGCTGCGGCGCACGCGGTCGGGGAAGTTCAACCTGGACCGGGCCGTGACGATCCGGACCCTGAAGACGGCGGAGGGGCAGGCGTTGATCGATTCGATGGTGAGCCTGGCGGAGATATCGTTGATGCGGGGGGCTTGAGGGTTTCAAGATTCAGGGATGAGGTTTCAAGTTGGGGAATGTTGAGGCTTGCCACCATTTCGGAACTGGGAGAGGTGAAGAAGCCGTTGCACCTGGCGCTGGGGGTGTTCGACGGGGCGCACCTGGGCCACCAGGCCGTGATCGGGGCGGCGGTGGAGGGTGCTCGGGCGAGTGGAGGGGTGGCGGGCGTGATGACGTTCGAGCCGCATCCGATCCGGGTCCTGGCGCCGGAGAAGGCGCCACGGCGGATCCTGGCGTCGATCGAGCACAAGGAGCGCCTCCTGGAGGAACTGGGTGTGGAGGTCTTGCTGGTGCTGGAGTTCACCGCGAAGTTTGCGCAGCGGGCGGCGGACGAGTTTGCCGGGGAGTTGCTGGCGGCTCCGACCCTGCGGCAGATCGCGGCGGGCGACGACTGGCAGTTCGGACGGGACCGGGCTGGAACGGTGGGCCTCCTGCGCCGGCTGGGAGCGGAGCGAGGGGTGGAGGTCAGTGCGATCGCGCCGGTCATGCTGCAGGGCGAGCGGGTGAGCAGCACGCGGGTGCGGCAGGCGTTGCGGGACGGCAACCTCGCGGCCGCGGCAGCGATGCTGGGTCGGCCCTACACGGTGATGGGAGAGGTGGTGCGGGGCGAGCAGCTCGGATCGAAGCTCGGAATTCCCACCGCGAATATCGAGGTGGGGTCTGAACAGCTTCCGCCCGATGGAGTCTACGCGGTGAGAACCCGGGCGGCCGGGGCAGAGCGGCCGGGAGTTGCGAATCTCGGGGTGCGTCCCACCGTGGACGGCGAGCGGCGGTTGTTAGAAGTGCACCTCTTCGATTTCGAGGGGGATCTCTACGGGCAGCATGTCGAGGTGCAGTTTGGACGGCGGCTGCGGGGGGAGAGAAAGTTTGAAGGCCTGGAGGGATTGAAGGAGCAGATCCTGAAGGACGTCGAAACCGGGCGGGGGTGGTTTGCAGAGGGGACGGCGCTGGAGGTGTAGCCGGGAGGATGGGAGCGGTGGAGTGGTGGAGTGGTGGAATTAATTTGTGGTGGTGGCGGAGAGGCGCCAGAACAGATGAGATTTGGCCGGATCGTGAGGGGTGGCAGTGCGGTAGCGGCGGATGACGGTGCCATCGAGTTGATCGGTGGTGGAGACCAGGACCATGCCGGCTGGGATCCAGGTCTGCAGGTCCTGCGATTCGTCGAGGCCGGTCGTGACTCCCTGGGCGCCGATTAATTCCCGCACGTCGAGGACGGAATAGAGATCGACCACGCCGCCGACGTCGAGGGAGGCGAACGAAATGACGGGCATGAAGGGACCGGCCGGGAGGGTATCGAGGGCGCCGGTGGTGAAGGCGATCAACTGGCTGATGCCGTCTTGGTCGGGATCGGCGAGGGGATCGGGATCGGGCTGGCCGGAGAGCCAGGCGGTGAGGGAGATTTGGTCCGCCCCGGGAGTCCCGTCGATTTGTCCCGACGGCCGCCAACTCCGGGGCAGGCTCATGCCGGCGTTGTCGGGCGGATTGGCGGGGTCGATGAGGGCGAGAGCGGGGCCGTTTCCATCGGGCGAGTCGGGCCAGGCCCCCGCGTCGTTGTAGGTGAAGCGCCAGATATCGGCGCCGCCGGGATCGACGAGGGCGATTTGTTCCCCGTCGTTGTTGAGGTTGTCACTTTCGAACTCGCCCAGGATGCGGTGGGCAAATCCGTAGCGCATGGTGAAGGCGCCGAGGTCATCGACCAGCACGCCACGCTCGCCCGGTGCGAGGACGAAGACGGACTGGCTGTTGAAGGTGAAGAAAATTCCGTCCACGAATCGCAGTTCGGCCAGGGTGATGTTCCGGGGTCCGTAATTCATCAGCTCGAGGTACTCGAAATTGCGGCTCTGTGCGTAGCCGGCCGCGATCTCGGCGGCGGTCGGGTCGGAGGGGTGATAGTGGATCTTCGAGATGACGAGATTATTGGCGCCGGCCGGCACGGTTCCGAGGGTGAAGGCGGCCTCGGTGAGGGCCGACCACTCGCCGCCCCGGGAGAGGAGGCGGGCCTTGACGACCGAGGAGCCCGGGAGGTTGACCTGCCCGCGGTAGATCGTGGCGGCGGGGTTTGGTCCGCTGCCGACGTTGGAGCCATCGAGTTGCGGCCAGATCAGGAAGTCGCTGCTGTTGACCCCGCGGTTGAGGGCGTGGATGGCCAGGACGTTGGCGCCGGCCCGCAGATGGGGGATACCGGGAGTGGCATCGATGTCGAGGAACAACTCCGCTTCCGCGTCGCGGGGGCTACCGGCGGGCCCCGCGGCCCCCGCGTCCCAGGCAACCGGATCCCCCGGCGAACCGGGGGCGTGGTCCCGCGCGATTTCCTCCCCATTGAGGTAGGCGACAAATCCGTCCTCAAAGCGAATCTTGAGCGTGAGAACATTGAAGACGGACGGGTCGTCCATATTGAAGACGGTGCGGAGGTAGATGGTCTCGTCGGTGGTGGGATCCACCGCCGAGGCAAAGTCCAGGTTCGGATCGATCAGCGGATCGTAGCGGCCTCCCGAGGTTAGTTCGTAACCGGCGCCCTTGCTGCCCACTGGCCAGGCGCTGTCGTCGAAGCCGAGGTCGTTCCAGTTGGAGGCCGGTTCATCGGCGGCGACGGCAGCCACGATGGCGCGCTTGGCGGCATTCTCGGGAACCAGCAGGACCGTGTTGCCGTCCGGGTTGGACGAGAGCCGGGGATCGGTTCCGTCGGTGGTGTAGTAAATGGTGCCGTTCGACGGGGAGGAGAGGGTGAGATTGAATCCGGTGGGCAGGGATCCTCCGTGCTGGTTGAACTCCGGGGCCTCCACCAATGGATACAGCCCCGCGCTGCGGTACTGTGACATGGCGATGGACTTGCGGTTCGGAATGAAAGAATTGAGGATGTGGTCGCGGGCATTGATCCAGTGCGATTTCCGGTAGTCGCGGGTCCCCTTCCGGGTGTTGGGATTGTCCCCCCAACGCGCCGCTTCGGCATTGATTGCGGGCTCGATGACCGCGGCCAGGGCGCTGTAGCGGGCGCGCATGACATCGGGGTCGAGGGCGCCTCCATTAAAGACGTGCTTGTGGACCCGGTCAGCGAAGAGGAGGCGGAACTCGGAGTTTTGCCGGGCGCGTTCGTAGAGGCGGGCCGGGTTGTTGGAGCCTCCGACATTGAGGCGGTTGGTATTGATGTTTTCGAGGACGTACTCGGCGTCCCAGGAGACGAACTTGAATCCTTTTCCAGGGGCCCGCTTGCGGAAGCCGTACCAGTTTTTGCCGGGCCAGTCGCTATTGGCGCAATAGGAGTTGAGCACGATGTAGTCGGCGAGGTTGGTGACATCGACGGACTGCCTGAACTGGGCGTAGTTGGCGGGGTCCGAGAGGTCGCCATTGGCGATGGAATGCGCCATCTGGTAGGCGTCGGCGGTTCCGTCGATGAGCTCGAACTGGTTGGTCACGGGACATCCCGGGGCGCAGAGGCCGGCGTGTTTGACGGCATCGAAGTCTTCTTCTCCACCGGGAAAGTGGGAGGCGGCATAGTTGGCGTCGGGGCGCTCGGTGGGATTGTAGATTCCCCAGTACAATCCGTTGAGGTAGAGGTGCACCCAGGTGCCGCGGGAGGAAGGCTGGCCCATCGCGAGCTGCGTTTCACGCAGCATGAGGTCGCGTAGGTAATCGGGCCGCACCGCGGCATCGACCCAGGCGTTGGAGAAGATGCCCTTCAGGACGATCCGGTCGAATTCGTCCACTTCTCCCTCACCGAAGAGCGGGAATTTGAGCTTGGCGGCGCCGAACTCGCGCTGGAAGAGCAGCGAGAACGATTTCTTGGGCGTGGCGCGGTAGTGGCGGCTCCACCCGCCGGTGAGGCGGATTCCGCAATCGACCTGGGTTTCGGGTCCGGTTGCGCTGGGATCGATCCACTCCATCGAGCAGCGCCGGTTGGGCTCGAAGGGGTTCTGGGTGTGGACCCCGCTGCCGTCGACGCCGCCGAAGGGGTTGGAGAGGATGCCTTCGCCGGAAAAGAGGTCGTCCGGGTCGGCCACGATCGAGATGGTGGGGAGGGAGCGAAGGGCGTCCTTCATGGCCGGGACATCGGCAGTGACGACGACCGAGTTCATGGCGTAGTCGGCAGGCACCGGCTGTCCGGCCAGGCCGCCGGCGATGACGGTGAACACGCCCCAGGTAGAGGGGAAGCCGGCGGGACTGGCGCTCTGACGGACGACGCGGGTGGGGAAGATGTAGGTGTGGGTGTCGATGTTGGTGGGGAGGGAGCCGTCCTTGAAGGCGATGGCGCGCAGGATGGTGGTATTGTCGATGTGGACCGAGGTCCGTCCGGTGGCGTTGGGATCGGCCGGCGGGACGATGGTGCCGTGACCGGGGGAGGGCTCGCTGCCGTCGAGCGTGTAAGCGATCGAGCTGCCCGGGGTCCGGGAGGTGATCTCGACCGTGACGGGGACATCGTAGATTCCACGGTGGTGGTCGAACTTGGTATCCTCGACGCGCCCCGCGAAAGACGCTCCATTCGGGGCCCCGGGGGTGGCGGGGGACATGTAGCCAGGCTGTCCGGTTCCCGGGGAGAGGCCGTAGGACACGCCGGTCTCCTGCGGGCCGACGTTGGTGAACTCGGAGATCACGGTAGCGCCGTCAGGGGCCAGGAAGCGGAGGACTTCTCCGCTGGAGGAAAGGCCGAAGGTGGTGTGCAGGAAGGCGCCGTCATCGACGTAATTGGGATCAGCCTGCCCCGAGGCGAAGACGATCAGGTAGCCGCCGGACGGGATCTGCACAGACGGAAAGATCCAGGTCGTGGCGCTGTCCCGGAGCCGGTATCCCGCCAAGTCGATGGCGAAGGGGTTGGGATTGTGAAACTCCATCCAATCCGAATCGTTGCCATCGCCATCGCCATCGGGAAAGGTTCCATCCGGTGCGGCGACGAACTCGGTGAGGCGCGGTTCATCGGCGGCGACGGCGTGCCCGGGCGGCAGCACGCCGAAGGCCACCGCCAGCACAAGAGCAGGGAGCGGCACGGACCGAAGACCCTGCGCCGCGTCCGGAAGAACAGATCGCGTGGAAAGGGCTTTCAATTTCGGGAGGGGTGACGTGGGCGTTGAAGGATCAGAGGGCCGTCCCCGAGGAGAGCTGCGGCCATGCCCCGCCGGCGATTATTGCGCTATCGAGGCTGCCTCACTATGACCGCGGTCGGCGCGGCAGCAAGACGTTTTGCGGTATTCCAGCCCGTCTCTGCCTTGCGGGGCTCGTGCTTGGTCGCTGCAGAGGCGTCTCGTGCGGGCGGGCGGCCGGGCCGGAATGTTCGGCCGGGAGGGCGCTCCGGAGGGCCGACTCCGAGCGGAAAGCGCAATGCCTGCGCGCTGCACCTGGCCAATACCTCGCCTGCCATCCGTAGTGCACGGAGGATTCGAACGGTTTAAAATGTTCCGTTCATTTTCCTTCCGACCCAGAAGACGGCCAGCAAGCCGACCAGGCTGGCGGCGACGAGCCAGTCGGACCAGAGGGCCTGCGGGATGACCTGGGGGCGGGGTTCGGGGAGATCGTAGATTTCCCGGGCGAGTGCTCCGAGTTGATCGGCTGTGACGACTCTGCCGCGGGAGACGTCGGAGAGTTCGGCCAGGACGTCGGGACGGGCGGGGTGACCGGTTTTTTCGATATGGGTTCCCTGCGCGATGATCTTGGTCTCGACCACACCTTCGGTGCTGCCGGATGTGCGGGCCGTGATTTTCCAGATGCCGGGCATGGTGATCTTGAAGCGGCCTGTGAACGCGCCCCACGAGGCGTCGGACTTGGTAAGTTCGAAGCGGCGGACGGTTCCGTCCGGAGCGGTCAGGTCGATCAGGACGGTTCCTTCCTGGAGCGGGGCACCATTTTCCTCGAACCCGTTGGCGTTGAGGGTGACGCTGTCGCCTGGGGCGGGGCGCTCGGGCGTGAAGTAGAGGCGGACTCGTTTGCCGGCAGCCATGTTGCGCTGGTAGGACATCCAGCGCGCGACCTGTCCCCAGAAGCGGTAGTGGTAGAGATCCTCCACGCCGCGTCGCCAGCGCCAGGCGGAGTCGATCCCCATGAAGAGGACCTTGCCGTTGCCGGCCCGGCTGGTGACGAGAAGCGGGATGCGGCCGTACTCGTTGCGGCGGTTGGCGTGCACGGCGAGAACCTCGGTACCGCTCTTGGCGCGGATGACGGGGGCGTGCCAATAAAAGCCCGGCAGGCTGCGCCAGATGATGGGGTTCTCCTCCTCGGTGTCGCCGAGCATGGTGAGGAGCGAGCTGCGGCCCTCGGTGGTGAGGGAGAGGGGGGAAGCCGAGCTCTCGTCATGGCCGCCCTTTTTCTTTTCGTCGACGACGACCGGAAGCAGGGATCCGAGGTCGCTGTCGAGAAGGCTGAACTGATTTCCCTGCCAGCCGGGAATGAAGACGATGCCGGAAGCCTGGTTTTCGATCAATCCCTTCAGGAGAGTTGCCTGCTCTGGGGTGAGTTGGTTCTGCTTGATTCCGACATCGCCGAGGAAGACCACATCGTACTTCTGGAGGTCCTCCAGTTTGTCGGGAAAGGCGGTAATGTAGTCGGGCCCGTTCCCCTCGCCGAGCTGGGGGTGAAGGAGGAGACAGTCGACGTCCACCCCGGGATCGCGGGAGAGGGCATTGCGGATGAAGCGGTACTCCCAGCGCGGGAGGGTCTCCACCACGAGGGCCTTGATCGATTCGGGGCGGCCGGCGATGTTGAACTTGCGGCGGTTGTTCTTCTCGACCAATTCGCCCTCGGCGAACGGGATGGAGAGGTCGAGGGTGGAAGCGCCTTCCTTCTGGAGGCGCCAGAGGATGGCGTCGTAGAAGGTGGAGCGGGCCGGGATGGTGATGTCCTTGGTGCGTTCCAGGCCGGACTCGTCGCGGAGCCGCACCAGGGTGCGCACATCGCGATCGAGCGAGGATTCGATCGTGAAGGGGATCTGCACATTCTCGCCGACGATGCCGTAGGTGGGCGCCGAGACGTTGAGGAGATCGAGGTCGGGCAGGCGGATCTCGCTTCCCGTCACGAGGGAGTAGAGAGGAATGTCCTTGAGGCGCATTTTCTGGGCGGCCGCGACGGGGGCGGGTTGGTCGGTGGCGTTCCAGTCTCCGTCGCCGATCATGATCACGGCGCGCAGGTCGGGGCGGTTTTCGACCAGCTCGGAAAGGGCGGTGTAGATGTCGGTGACGGCGAGGGCGGTGACGACCGGGTCGTCGCTGTCGGGGGCGGGGGAGAAGGGTTCGACCGAAACGCGGTTCTTGCCTTCCTTTTCGAGCGGTTCCCAGAACTTGGTTTTGAGGATGGCATCGACGAACTCGCGGCGGGCCACCACTTCCTCCTTGGTGCTGAAGTTCTCCGGCAATTGGGCGTCTGAGGTGGTCATCGATGCGGAGCCGTCCCAGAGGATGACGATCTCGGGTTGCTTGGAGGGCTCCACCGTTTTGCGCCACTCCGGTTGCCAGAGCATGAGCACCACGGCGGTGGCGCAGATGAGGCGGAGGATTTCGAGAGCCCCGGTGCGGCCCGGGCGCAGGCTGCGCTTCCACGCCACGATGCAGAGCAGCAAGATGAGAACCCATGCCACCACCCCGACAATGAAGATGGGAAGGCTGGCGGAGAAGTGGAGGTTGCCGAAGTTGAAGCTCATGTCAGGTGGTTGGCGGGCGGGCGGGCGCGGTGCTGGCGTCCACGCGCCGCGGCTGAAGACAGAGGAGGGCTTCGACGATCAGGAAAAGAAGCATAGCGATGAGGAAACTGCGCCAGGCCTCGCTGAAGAAGGGATCGTTGGAGGAGGCCTGCTCTTCGAGCAGACTGTACCCGGTCTTGAGGAGGGCGCCGTCGAGCTGGCCCTTGGTCAGGATCTCGAGAGAGTCTTCCTGGGAGGGGCGGTTGATCGCCACGGTGCGCTCTCCGAACTGGTAGACGCCCGCTTCGAAATCGGCATTGGCAGCATCGCCATCGGAGTAGGAGTCGATGCGGCTGCGGATTTCCTCGCCGTGGGGCTTGGCGTTTTCCCGGCCGGCGGTACCGAAGAAGCCGGCGCCGAGATGGCGGCTGCCTTCCTCGAAAGCGCGCTGAAAGGCGACGAGGTGAAGAGCCGTGAACTCCAAATTCGACCAGGAGTAATCCGGCAGGGTGGTAAGGAAGACGATCTTGCCTTGCGCGATGATGCGGCGGGCGAGAAGGGGTTCGCCGTCGTCCCAGTCTGCCAGGGAGGTGAAGTCGCCGGCGATCCCGCGGCGCTTGATGGCGAACAAACTGCCGCCCCCGACCGGGAGGGGGGTTCCGTCGATACTGTCGCGGAAGAGGCCGTCGGCATGCTCCCATTGCTCGACGATGAATTTCTTGTTTGGAGCGGCTTCATTGATTGGTTCCCAGGAAAGTCCGCCGAGGGATGTATCGGAATCGTCGTTGGACGGGAGGAACAGGGTCACGCCACCTTTCTCCACCCAATCGAGGATCTGGCTGGAAATGGGCGGGGTGGGGAGGGGAGCCTTCCAGACGATGAGGGAGGCGATGCCGAAATTGATCTTGTGAGCATTCTCGGGGGTGAGGGTGATGACTTCCTGGCTGGCGTACCCGGGAGCGAGCCCCTTGGCCAGGGCCTGGAGGGTTTCTTCGCTGGTGGAGGGTTCCGCGACCACGTAGCCGTGGACGGGAGCCTCGGGTCCGTAAGCGTAGTAAGCGACGTTGTTTCGTTGATTGGCGCTGTCGGGGATGGACACCCAGCCATAGCCGCCGGTGGTGCGCCCTTCGAGAGGAATACGCTTCTGGAAGCGTTGAGATTGGGCGTTGAGGTTCACCTGGCTGGCCGAGCGGGCACCGAGGTGACTGACGGTGACGGGCTTGGAAACGGTCCCGGCGTCTTCTTCGTGGGAAATCTCGAGATCGAGCACCAGTTCGCCCCCTTCCCGGCGGGCGGCGAGAACCTTGATGGCGAAGTCATTTCGTTCGCGGCCGTTGAGGGCGAGGACGCGAAGCTTCACGTTAAGATTCAGATCGGCGAGGCTGGTGCGGAAGGCGTCCCACCGGCTGTCCTCCGGAGACCAGTCATCCCGCTGGAGGTCGGAGGCGACCCAGATTTCCGAGCGGCCCGGCTTGGCTTCCTGGATGTAGTCGAGCGCCGCCACGAGCATGCCGGGGATGTCGGCACTGGCATCGGTGGGCGCCGTGACGGAGAGCTCCGGCAAGACGTCCGAGGAGGGAACTTCCTGGGCTTTTCCGGTGGCGCTGTCGATGAGGACCAGTCGCGCTTCTCCCAACTCGCTCATGGCGGGCGAGACCCGCTTGAGAACGCTGAGGCGTTTGCTGGTCTGGCCGTCGGTCTCGGCGCGCTCCATGCTGGTGGAGCGGTCGAGGATGAGCACCACGGTTTCGACCCTTCCGCCACCCCAACCGAGGAACCCGCCCACGAGGGGACGCGCGATGGCGAAAACGAGGGCGCCGATGGCGAGGGCCCGCATCATGAGGATGAGGATGTGCTTGAGGCGTTTCTTTCCGCGGGACTCCCGCGTGGCCTTGAGCAGAAACTGCATGGCGCCCCAATCCACGGTGCGAAAGCGGCGCCGGTTCAGGAGGTGAATGATGACCGGGATGGAGACCGCGAAGAGTCCCCAGAGCATGGTCTGTTGGAGGAAGCCCATTGGAATCAGTGGACCGTATACGGTTTACAGTATTCAGACTCTTTGAAGCGGGAGGTCGTGGTGGACAGCCTGAATACTGTATACCGGCCGCTGTCTTCTGATTTCATCGTTTCCCTTTCTTGGGTAACCTGTTCGTGAGGAAATCACGGATGACGTGCTCGTAGTTCTGGTCGGAGAGGACGAGGTGGTAGTCGGCGTGGACGTCGTGGCACTTGGACTCGACCGCGGCGAGGAACTCCTGCACGGCGCTGGCGTATTCTTCGGCGATGAGGTTGGGTTCGGCCACGATGGTGGTGTGGTCCTCGAGGTCGACAAAGCGGTAAGGGCGTGTGAAAGCGAAATCGATTTCCTGGGGATCCATGAGATGGAAGACCGCGATGTCGTGCTTGCGGTAGCGGAGGTGCTGGAAGGCGTCGCCGAGGGCGTCGGGATCGCAGAAGAGATCGGAGAGGACGATGACGAAGGCGCGCTGACCGATTTTTTCGGCGACGGTGTGGAGGGCGTCGACGAGGCCGGTGGTGCCCTTTGGTTCGAGGGCGCTGAGGATCTCGAAGAAGTTCTGGAGGTGGGCCGGGCGACGGCTGGGCGGGAGTTCGAGGTGGAGGGTTTCGTCGCAGCAGGAGAGACCGGCTGCGTCGCCCTGATTCACGAGCAGGTAGGCCATGGTGGCGGCGAACTTCCGCGCAAACTGGATTTTGGGCTCGTGGTCCCCCGAGGCGTATTTCATCGACCCGCTGCAATCGACCACGAAGTAGGCGCGCAGATTGGTATCAGCTTCGAACTCCTTGATGTAGTGGCGGTCGGAGCGTGCGTAGGCTTTCCAGTCGAGGCGGCGGGTGTCGTCGCCGGCCACGTACTTGCGGTATTCCGCGAACTCGACGGACGACCCGCGGTGCGGCGAGCGGTGCTTGCCGACCACGTTGCCGATCATGGCGAGGCGCGCTTCGACCGGAAGGGCACCCAGCCGGCCGAGGACCTCGGAGTCTAGAAAGTCGTACTTCACGTGCGGCGAGGGGCTGAGGCTGGCGGGGCGACAGGAGGCAGGCTGCCGGAGAGAGGATGCGCGATGGGCTTGCCGGAAGGCGTTGTGGCGCGACCATGAATCGCGGATCGTGAAACGTACATCGCGTCGCGGTTAATCCTCTCTCATCTCTTCCACCAATCTCTCCACGACTCTCTTTGAGGTCATGCCCTGCGACTCGGCGGCAAAATTGGTGATGACGCGGTGGGTGAGAACGGGGGCGGTGACGGCTTCGATGTCATCGAGGGAGGCCATGTAACTACCGCGCAGGGCAGCGCGGCCCTTGGCACCGAGGATCAGATACTGGACGGCACGCGGGCCGGCGCCCCAACTGACGTATTCCTTGATCCAGGAGGGGGCGTCTTCGGAAGCGGGACGGGTCCTGCGGACGATCTCGACGGCGTAGTCGTAAATGTGATCCGGGACGGGCATGCGGCGCACCAGCCGCTGGAACTCGAGGACCTCTTTACCGGAGACGATGGGAGAGAGGGCCTCCGGTTCGACGCCGGTGGTTTCGCGGGCGATGCGGCGCTCTTCGTCCTCGGTCGGGTAGTCGACTTCGATGAGGAACATGAATCGGTCGAGCTGAGCTTCGGGCAGCGGGTAGGTGCCCTCCTGTTCGATGGGGTTCTGGGTGGCGAGGACGAAGAAGGGTTTGTCGAGATTGTAGGTGCGCCCGAGGACGGTGACCCGGTTCTCCTGCATGGCCTCCAGGAGCGCGGACTGCGTCTTGGCGGGGGCGCGGTTGATCTCGTCCGCCAGGATGAGGTTGGCGAAGACCGGTCCGTGGATGTACTCGAACTCGCGTTTCCCGGTGGCGGCACTTTCCTGGATGATATCGGTGCCGGTAATGTCGGCGGGCATCAAATCGGGCGTGAACTGGATGCGGCTGAAGGAGAGGTGCATGCACTCCCCGACGCTGGAAATGAGCAGGGTCTTGGCGAGGCCGGGAACTCCCATCAGGAGGGCGTGGCCGCGGCCGAAGAGGCAAATCGCGAGCTGTTCGACCACCCCGTGCTGCCCGATGATGACCTTGCCGAGTTCTGCTTTGAGCCTGGCGTAGACGCGGCCGAGTTCATCGATGGCGGCGACGTCGTCGGGCGGCAGAGTGTCGGAAGGGCCGAATGGCGCGCTGTCCTCCGGCTCGATGGTTTCTTCCATCATGATGGGCGGCTCGGAGGTGGACTGGGAATCGGAAAGATCATGCGGGGAGGGCGAACCAGCGGGATGAGAGTCCATGAGAATGGCAAATAATGTGTATCGGCTAAGCGACGCTACGTCGATCGGATGTTTTGTCTAGCGCCTTCAGTTCCCCAATCATGCCTCCGAGAGGGCGGGATGGGGGTCACTTTGGAGCGATGCGGTGGGAAAACGAACCCGGACGGAGGGAATCATTGGAATTGCGAGGATTCGAGGGAAGGGGTGGCGGGGCGAGGGGGACCAGGGAGGCACCCGGCGATGGTCACTCCCGACTGCACAGTTCCTGGACAATCGCCCCCCGGAGTTCGATTGGATCGACCTGGCCGGTGGGGCGGAACAGGGCCTTGCCGCCCGGAGCGAGGAGGACGGTGTGGGGGCGGGAGGGGAAGTTGTATTTGTTGTCTTTGGGGTGCGATTTGATTTCCTCGAAGGAATCGCCGTAAACCGACCAGCCCAGTTCCCAGGGCTGGAGAATTACCAATTGCGGCCATCCACCCCGGGGAGGTCAAAGGCGGGGGCTGGCGCGCCGATCTCGAGGGATTTCGGCTTGGGCGGTTGGGCCTCCAACGGGCCGGCCAGGGCGACACCGATGAGAGCTGGGGCGAGTTTCATGAAGAAACGCTAATCATTCGGGCGACGAATGCCAGCGATCTGCGGCGAGAGTCCCCCATAAATTCGAGGATTTCCGCTTGCCAGCATGGGCAACTCTGCTAAATACCTCGGCCCCTCTCGCGTCGGGGGAGATTCGGCGCCTCCCACTACGCCTCCACACTACATGGCACGCATTTTCGGTATCGAGATTCCCAATGAGAAGCGCATCGAAGCCTCTCTGGCCTACATCTATGGGATCGGGCACACCACCGCGAGGAAGATCCTGGAGCAGGCCGCGGTCGACGGAAACCTGCGAACCGGGGAACTTTCCGAGGAGCAGCTGGTGAAACTCGCGCAGGTCATCCAGACCGAGGGAATCACGATCGAGGGTGACCTCCGCCGGGAATTGCAGGGCTCGCTGAAACGGCTCAGTGCCATCAATTGCTATCGCGGGCAGCGCCACAAGCGGGGACTTCCCGCGCGCGGCCAGCGGACCCGCACCAACGCCCGCACCCGCAAGGGCCGCAAGAAGACGGTGGGCGCCAAGAAGACCCTGTAGCGTAACGAGAACCGCTTTCCCCAATCCCATCTATGGCCGAGGAAGAAAACAACAAGCCGGACGCTCCGGAAGAGAAGCCCGCCGCGGAGGCCAAACCCGCTGCAGAAAAAACCCCCGCCGTGGAGAAGGCTCCGGCCGCCAAGGAGGAGAAGCCCGCCGCGGCAGGGGAGGCGAAGCCCGGGGCCAAGGAAGGCCAGGGCGGAGAAAGTGCGGAAGGCGAAGTGGGCGGCAAGAAAAAGGAAGAGAAGAAGGACATCTTCGCCGAAATCATGGGCGAAGAGGCTGCCGACGCCCTCAAGATTCACAAGGCCAAGCGCAGCAAAAACATTTTCAAGGGCATCGTCCACATCATCGCGACCTTCAACAACACGATGGTGACCATCACGGACGAACGGGGAAACTCGATCGGTTGGTCGAGCTCCGGGAAGATGGGATTCAAAGGGTCCCGCAAGAGCACCGCGTATGCCGCGCAGGTCGTGTCGCAGGACGCCTGCCGCCAGGCCATGAGCCACGGGCTGAAGGAAGCCGAGGTGCGGGTAAAGGGCCCCGGCGCCGGCCGCGAGTCCGCGGTGCGGGCCGTGCAGGCCATCGGGATCGATGTCACCAACATCAAGGACGTCACTCCCATTCCGCACAACGGGTGCCGGCCCAAGAAGGCTCGCCGCGTGTAACGAAGCTGGAACCTTCGACGACTCTAATCACATGGCACGTTATACCGGTCCCAAGGACAGAATCAGCCGCCGTTTCCTGGTGCCGCTGTTTGGCTCCTCGCGCGCCCTCGAGCGCCGCAATTACCCTCCCGGCCAGCACGGCCTCCGCGCCGGCCGCCGCAAGAAGTCGGACTACGCGATCGCCCTCGGCGAGAAGCAGAAGCTGAAATTCCAGTATGGGGTGCTGGAGAAGCAGTTCCGCGGTTGTTACGAGGAAGCCGCGAAACGCCGCGGGGTGACGGGCGACATTCTCCTGCAACTCCTGGAGACCCGTCTCGACAACGTGTGCTTTCGCCTGGGGTTCGGCAACACGCGGCAAGCCGCCCGGCAACTGGTCGGTCACGGCCACGTGCTCGTAAACGGCAAGAAGCTCGACGTGCCGAGCTACCACTGCCGTCCCGGCGACCAGATCAGGGTCGGTCCCAAGCCGTCCTCCCAGCAACTCGGCCTACGCATGATGGACCTCACGCAGGCGAGCCCGCTGAAGGACTGGTTGACGCTGGAGCGCGAGACGATGGAGGGCGTCGTGGCGCGCCTCCCCGAGGTCGAGGACATCGATCCGCTGGTCAACGTCCAACTCATTGTCGAACTCTATTCACGGTAAGCAGGGCCGGACCACCGACCCGGTTCGAAGGCCTCGCAACCCGGCGGGGCCTTTTTCGTTGAAGGAGCGGGAGAGAAAGAACAGGCCGGGAGGGAGCATGACCGGCACTTCCACTTGAAACTTGTAACCCGAACCCTGAAACTCAAGCAAGGATGGCCGACGAAAAGCAGCGCAAGACTCTCGACCAACGACACCGGATGTCGGACCTGGAACGGCTTCGGCACTCCTGTGCGCACGTCATGGCCACCGCGATTGCCCGCCTCTGGCCGGACGCCCAGTTTGCGGCGGGCCCTCCGGTGGAGGGCGGCTACTATTACGACGTGGAGCTTGCGCACCGCATCTCGCCGGACGATTTCCCGGTGATCGAGGATGAGATGAAGAAGGTCGTGAAGGAGAACCAGACCTTCGAGCGGGCGGTGGTGAGCCGGGAGGAAGCGATTGAGATGGCGCAGAAGGGACGGCTGGCGGCGCTGGGCGAAAGGGACACGCCCTCCACCTTCAAGATCGATCTCCTGAAGGACATCCCGGAAGACGAAGAGATCTTGCTCTACAAGAACGGGGATTTCTGGGACCTCTGCGCCGGGCCGCACGTCGGGCGCACCGGCAACTGCAAGGCGTTCAAGTTGATGAGCGTCGCGAGCGCCTTCTACAAGGGCGACGCCAGCAATCCGCAGCTGCAGCGAATCTACGGAACCTGCTTCAAGAACAAGACCCTCTTGCAGGAACATCTCGAGCGTCTCGAAGAAGCCAAGAAGCGCGACCACCGCAAACTGGGCCGCGAAATGGGACTTTTCCACTTCGACGAGATGGTGGGACAGGGTCTGCCGCTCTGGAAACCGAAGGGCGGGATCATCCGGCGTGAACTGCAGGAGTTCATCTCCGGCGAACTCGACAAGCAGGGTTACCACCAGGTTTTCACGCCCCACATCGGCAAGCTCGACCTCTACCGTACCAGTGGGCACTTCCCGTTTTACGAAGAGAGTCAGTATCCACCCTTCGCGGAGCGGGAAGCGCTGCGCAAACTCGGCGACGAGGGCTGCACTTGTGGCGAACTGATGAACGCGCTGCGGACCGGTGAGGTGGAGGGCTTCCTTCTCAAGCCGATGAACTGCCCGCATCACATCCGCATCTTTGACAGCGACCATCACAGCTATCGCGACCTCCCGGTGCGGCTCGCCGAGTTCGGGACGGTTTACCGCTGGGAGCAGAGCGGCGAACTCGGCGGGCTCACCCGCACCCGCAGCTTCACACAGGACGATGCGCATCTCTTCTGCACGCCGGAACAACTCGGTGACGAGATCCAGGGGTGCCTGGGTCTCGTCAAGACCGTCTTCGGGGTGCTCGGGATGACGGAGTACACGGTGCGGCTCTCGTTGCGGGATCCGGAATCCGACAAGTACGTGGGCGATCCCGCGAACTGGGACAAGGCCGAGGAGGCCCTCCGCGAGGCGGTCCGGACCCTCGGAGTGGACTACACCGAAGAACCCGGGGAGGCCGCCTTCTACGGACCGAAAATCGACTTCGTGGTCAAAGACGTGATCGGGCGCGAGTGGCAGCTCGGGACGGTGCAGGTCGACTATAATCTGCCCGAGCGCTTCGATCTCAGCTACGTGGGGGCAGACAACAGGCCGCACCGCCCCGTCATGATCCACCGGGCGCCGTTTGGATCCCTGGAGCGCTTCTGTGGACTGCTTATCGAGCACTTCGAGGGGAAATTCCCGGTGTGGCTGGCGCCCGAACAAGTGCGCGTCCTGCCGATTTCCGAGAAGCACAACCAGTACGCGGAGGGGACCGTGGCAGCCCTCGCGGAGGCCGGAGTCCGGGTCAAATCCGACCTCGGCGGCGATAAAATCGGTGCCAAGATTCGCCTTGCGAGGATGGACCGGGTGCCTTATATGCTTGTAATAGGTGCACGTGAGGAAGAGTCTCAGAACGTCAGCGTGCGCCACCGGGATCGAGACGATCTCGGCACCATGACTCTGAATGATTTCGTCGGCCAAGTATGCGAAGAGATTCGAAACCGCTCACTATGAGCGGCGCTGAAGGATGTTGCCTGTAATGATGCAGCAACTGTTTGACTTCGGCCCCGGCATGACACCCGGAGCGCATCTGCGTCTCCATCCGCGGTCCCTCGTTGCAGAGACCGTGTGTTCAACCCGAAGGGACTGACACTATCGCTAAGAAAAAGAAAAAGAAATTTCGT
>CAUZKZ010000033.1:0-21207 GCA_963580345.1 Verrucomicrobiia bacterium
CACGAGCACGAGCACGAGCCCGAGAAGAGCAACCGCCTCATCATGGCTCTCCGCGCCGCGATGCGGGACTTTGTCGATGTGGGAATCTACTTCGTGATCGGCATCACGATCGTCGCGGTGGTCAACACCCCCCCGCCTTTCGACAACGCCATCCCGCTTCGCGATATCATCAATCGAACCTCGGACAGCGTCTGGGGTGCTCCCTCTGCCCTCATGGGCCTGGCCTTCCTCCTCAGCCTGTGCAGCACTTCCGACGCCTTTATCGCGGCCAGCCTTATCGACTTCGAGCCCGGGGCTCTCCTCGCCTTCCTCGTCTTTGGTCCCATGATGGACGTGAAACTGCTCTTTCTCTACAGCACGGTCCTCACCAAGAAGTTCATCCTCTACCTCGCCGTGGGCCTTTTTTTCGTCATCGGCGCCATCAGTATCGTCGCGGGGCCCCTGTTAGCGCCTGACAAACCCATTCCCCGCCTCGAGAGGTGAGGGTGTCCCTCCCCGCCTCCTTGCCCTCGGCACCCCCGAGGCGCTAACACAGAACCGAAGTCGTAACGCGTGAAAGCCACCATCAACCAGATCATCTTCAGCCTCGCCACCATCGCGTGGGGCGTGGTGCCGGTCTATTTCTACGCCACTGGCCTGGTGGGAAATTACCTCGCTCCCAACTTTCACCTCATCTCCCTCGCTGGCGGTCTTGCCATGATCGTCCTGGGGCTCTTCAACCTCCTCAATGCGCGACGCAAGGTCGGCTGCGGACACGATCACGATCACGAACACGACCAGAGCCCGGTGGCAGCCATTTTCCTGATGATCCTGCCGGTGGCGCTGTGCTCCGGATTCACCAAGCACGAGTACTCCACCAAGGCCCTCACCTGGAAGGGGCTCTACAAGCAGGGGCCCGCGCGTTCTTCCCTCTTTTCCCGCCGCCGCGAACCCTTCACCCGCGCCACCATCGAAAAATCCACTCCCAAGTCGAAGGACGGCAACTACCTGCTCACCATCACGGAGCTCTATTGGTCGGCCGGCGACAAGGAGATCATGAAGGCCTACGACCGCCTTCCCGCCGAACTGGAAGGCCGCCTCATCGATGAAGATCCGAAACTCAATCCCGGCGGGAATCGCAAGCGGCTCTATCGTCTCTTCATGACCTGTTGCGCAGCCGACGCCCAGGTGCTCGGACTTGCCCTCGAGTTCGACGGCCCCTTGCCCGATCTCGAAGACAAGACCTGGGTCAAGGTGTCGGGCGAGGTGGCCTACGAACACCACGACGGCCAGGACTTCGCCTACCTCAAAGTCGCGAAGGTCGAAACCACCACCGCACCGCCCCCCAACAGCCAGTTCCAGCGCAGACCCTAGTAGTCCATCAACCTCGACTTGACGCACTACCAGCAGGATGTCGAAAAAGGCTGAAACGCCGCGCAGGGCGTGCCAGCGTGCAGTTTCAGGATCGCGGCTCCTTCCCTTTCGCTTCTTTCTCGGGCTCGCTTTCCGCCGTGCCGGATACCGGGGCCGGCCTGGACTTGCCCTTCACGAGCTCTTCGAACTGGACGATCCACTCCCCCGTATTCTTGTGCACGTCGTTTTTCTCGATGTGCGCCAACATGCGTAGCGCGGCTCCCTTTTGGTCACCGGTCTTGAAGAGATCGACTTCCATGTCCCACAGGAGCTGTGGACGGCGCTCCGCGAGGAAGCGCTCCAAGTCCGCGGATCGCTCCTGGCGGACGCCGCGCGCATTGGCAGGGCGACCCCACTCGGAGTGGACCGATCCTTCATGAAGAATCCGCTTTTCCCACGCGGAGCGGAGTTGCGGAATCTTGCTCCGTTTCCGAAGCGGGGGAAAAATCAGCTGCTCGTAGACAACATCCAGCTCCAACGGGGCAGTCGGCCATCCCTCGATCTTGATTCCATTCAAGCCGTACGCGGTGGCAAAGACCGAGGCCAACACGCTCTGCCGCAGCCGCGATTGTTCGCCCTTCAATTCCTTCGCGTCCTTGAAGATCTGATCGATCCGCTCCACCGCCTTCGGCCAAAGTTCGTCCTGTTTATCCGGATCGGACGCCGCTTCGAGGGTCAACAACAACCAGCTGAGCTGATGCCGCAGGGCCCGCCGGAAGGCCGGCGAGTCGCCTCGCTCCTTGTGCCTTCGCTTCCAATCCCGGAACTCTGACGCCTTTTTTTTCTCGTCCTCGAACTGCACCTTCTCGATGCACTTCAGGTACAGCCCGTGCGCGGCGTTATCGGAGGCGATCGCGTCGCGGAAGGCTCCATGCGCGGACTTGTAGCGCGCCTCGATGCGCTGCTCCGATCCCGCCCGCAGTTTTTTCAGGCGCTCCAGCAGCAGCTGGGCATCGAGCGGAGTCAGGGTTTCGGGAGCTGCGCCCAGGGGCAGGGCCAACGCCGCGAGACAAAGGAGGGTGGTAGGATTCACGGTTTCACTGATTACGTCGCGGGGACCCGGTCCTTTGCGATTTACCGGGCGCGATCAATTGTTTCGGGCTTCCACCCGCAGGAAGTAACTCGGTGCGCCGCCCGTAGTTGCGGGGCCGGCAACGAATTCCACGGGGCCCCCGGTCCCGGCCTGCCAGCCACCGAGGGGCGCGAGGGACTGCAGGTTGCTGCCACCCAGGATGCGATACTCCGCGCCTGGAGCGGTCTGGTAGTGGACCTTCAGGGAATTGCCCGTTCGGTCGTACGCGAAGTCCACCGACGGCGCGACCACGGGGGGAGGAGCGGGGGTGGTATCGATCACCAGCAGGTATGCTTCGAGCTTGCCGCTCGTCGCCCGACCGAACCCGCTGATGCTGTTGCCGGTATAATCCACCCCGTAGGCCCGCTGGGGCGCCCACGAAGGAGGCAGGACACCCGCCGCAAACGCGATATCGGAAACGCGGAACGGCTGCCCATCGACCCAGAAGATCGCTTCATCATCACCCAGTACATTTTCACCGTAGCCCACGATGACCCGCCCGTTTCCGCTCACCCTGATCGCGGTGGTGTATTGATAGGCGTGCGTGCCGGTGGTGGGAGGAGGCAGGGCCACCATCCCACCGGCCGGGGTCCACTTGAACGCCACATTTCTTCCGGCCACGGTGTCGATCGCCTGGCCCACCACGACGTTACCGTCGAACGATATCGAGTTGGCGGAAAAGCTGATGACGGTATCGGTCGGCTGGTGAAGAATCTGGGGCGCCCCGCCATTGTCCCACCGCACCGCCGCTTGCGCCGACAGGGACGCTTGTGCATAGCCAACGATCCGGCTCCCATTCGCGCTGGCACCCAACGGTACGCGATTCGGCACCAGGCTCCCCGTCAGAGGCAGAAGATACACGGCTTGCGCCTGGTTGCGATTCCAGGCAAATCCTTTCCGTTCCACCGCGTCGCTGAACTGGTTGATGCGGACATCGGTGTGACCGACCACAATATCGCCACCGGGCGAAACTCCCCAGGCGACCGAGTTCCTCCGCAACGGCTCGGGCGGAAGGGGAATGAGCTGAAGTTGCCCGGCCGCGGTCCAGTAATAGGCGTCCTCGGTTCCCCCAAAGCCGTTGAGGCCCACCACCACCGAGCCGGCGGCCGAGACCGCCAGGGCATTGCTCCCGTTCGGCTGGGGGGACGTGGAAAGGAGATCGAGCCGGCCATCAATCAGCCACGAACCCGGGCTCGAAGCCGTCCACACGCACGCCAGGTTGGGATTCCCCGCGCTCGCACTGTAGCCCACCATCTTCGTGGCATCCGACGAGATCGCGATCGCCTCGCTGGTCGGTCCCCAGCCATCGAGATAGCCCAGCGGCAAGAAGGCAACGTGGGCGGCGAGGGGCTGAAAGGCCGCTAAAAAGCAAAGTGAGACGGGCAGGCGCATTGCATTGGCAGATGTCGCTCCTTCTCAATTAGCGGAGGGCCCGATCAGTGCCAAGCAGAAAACCGGTGCAGAATACGCGTTCTCGCCTCCTCCCGCGGAGGTCAGGCGACTTCTGCAACGGCGGGGCGATCCGTCTTTTCCCTCATCCGTCTTCCCCCCAATCCTTCCAGGTGCTGCAGGATGTCCTGCACGCTCTCTTCCAGGGTGGAGGTCCCGGCTGTCACCCCGACCACCTTCGCGCCGAACAACCAGTGCTCGCGCAGGTCGGCGGGGCGCGTCACCAGCTCCGCGCCGCATCCCTTCCGGCGCGCCTTTTCCACCAGCTGCCACGAGTTGTTGGAATTCGCCCCGCCCACCACCAGAACAAAGTCCGCCTCCGCGCAAAGGCGATCCAGGGCCCGCTGCCGCGCCTTGGTGGGATGACACACCGTGTCCTTGAAGATCACTTCCGCGGCCGGATGGCGCTGCCGGATCTTTTCCAACAGCTTCTCGACCCGGTCGATGGGCTCGGTGGTCTGCGCCACCACTCCGAACCGTTCCGCGAACTGGAGCGCCGCCACATCTTCCTCGCTCCGCACCACCTGCGCCGCCGGGAAGTCGCCGGTCAGGCCCAGCACCTCGGCGTGGCCCTTCTTCCCGATCACAACCGGCGCACAACCCTCCGCCACCAGCTGCGCCAGGGCGTTGTGCGCCTTCCGCACCAGCGGACAGGTCGTGTCGGTGAGCCGGTACCCCGCCTCCTGCCAGCGTCGCCGGTCCCGGTCCGAAGCGCCATGCGCCGTGACGATCACGTCGGTGGTCTCCGCGCTCTCCGCCGCCAAATCTCCCTCGCGTGCCCCGGCCTCCGCCAGGCGCTGCCGCACCACCTCGTTGTGAACCAGTTCGCCCAGGATCGTGGCGGGCCGCCGGGCCGCCAACCGCTCCGCAGCCTGCAGTGCATCGTGCACCCCAAAGCACATGCCGTAGTGTTCCGCCAACAGGATATGGAATCGCAGGTTCATGGAAGGGAAGATCGTCGTTTCAGATTTCTTGGTTTCGTCCCGCAAAATTTCTCGGCCCGAATCAGGAGCCGGGGAGTTCGCAGGAGGATGACCACGAAGCTTTGCAACACAAAGTAAGACTGGCGTCGAGCCGAATTGTTCAAGATTTGATGATTAATTGGGAGAATGCCCGGTTCAGTTCTCAACCCCTCCCGTCCCGGTCGCCGCCCCCCCAAACGAGCGCCTGTCGATCACTCCTTCCCCAGATCCAGGATCTCCTCCAGGATCGAGAGATACTTCTCGAAGGCCTTTCGTCCGGCCTTGGTCAGGGTGTAAAACGTCTGCGGCCGGCTTTCCCCCTCCACCTTTTCCGAGTCGAGGTAGCCCGCTTTACCCAGGGTGCGCAAGTGCGTGATGAGATTCCCGTCGCTCATCTGCAGCTCCGCCTTCAGGTCCTGGAACGGCCACGCCTCGGCCCGGGACGCCAACAAGGTCACGATGCCAAGCCGGCCCTTCTCGTGAATGACCTTGTCGAGCTTTGAGAAGTCGATCATCGCTCCTCCGGGCTCACTCCGGCACCGCCGCCCCGGCTTCCACCTCGTCCCCCCCGGCCTTCATCACGATGAACCCGTAAAGCAAGTGGAAGACTCCGAAGCAGATCCCCATGATGAGGTTCGCTTCCAGCATGGGGCTCTCCATGTGGTCCGGCGCCCACATCCCCATCAGTAGATTGGCCCCATCGCTCCACGCGTAAAGAAAGGATGCCAGCCCCGCGACCAACAGGGCCCAGCCAAGCCGCGACATCGATTTCGGAGCGAACCCCCGCATCGCGAGGAGAGCCAGGCCGTAGCAAATCACCCAGATCGCCGCTCCTATCGCAGCGGTGCCGGAAAGCGTCAGCCCCGTCCCGATCACGCCCCCCGCCAGCATGGGAGGCACAATGGCCCGCAGCGCCATCTTAAGCCCCGGCGAGAAGAGGGGGCGCCCCTCCCGCTTCGACTTCCTGGATACCAGGAAAGCATTGAAGGAGCACGTCACCAACAGCGCCACCACCCAGCACAGCACCCACGCCACCTCTGTGATGCCCTTCTCCGCCACCTCGGCCTGGTCGAGGGTGGCCCGCTCCCTGAAATAGATCGCCGCCGACAGGATCACCGCCAGGGCCCCGCCTAAGAGGGCCGTAGGCCAGGAGATTGTGCGGTAGACCGTGGCCCGCTCCATCAAAGACCGAATCACCTTCAGATGATCCGCAGCCTGCTCCCGCTCCGTCATGGAGGTCAGTGTACAGTGTTCAGTGTTCAGTATACAGACCGGATTAAAGGGCCTCTGAATACTGCACGCTGTATACCGTAGACTTGCCTCGCAGCGCCCAGGAAGCCCCGATCCATCGAAAAATCCTTGCCAAACGGGGTGCATTCGCATAACTCCGCCGCCCTTCCCCGCGCTGCTGGAAGAACAACGGAGAGCCGAAGGACCTTGGCGGCGGGCCCTCCAACCTACCAGAGCCTCTGTGTGTTAACGGAGGATCCAGATCGATGATCAACGAACTCGTTAAGGAAATGGTCGAAGCGGGCGTCCACTACGGACACCAGACCCGCAAATGGAACCCGGGGATGCGCCGCTACCTGATGAAGGACAAGGGTGGCATCTACATCATCAACCTCGAGGAAACCGTCCGCTGCCTGGACAAGGCCTCCAACTTCATCTCGGAGCTGGCAGGCAAAAAGCGCAAGATTCTCTTCGTGGGCTGCAAACAGCAGGCCCAGGAGGCGGTCCGGGAAGCAGCCGAAGCTTCCGGCCAGTTCTTCGTCAATCACCGCTGGCTGGGCGGCACCCTCACCAACCTCGCCACTATCCGGCAGTCGGTGGAACGCCTCAAGTATCTCGAGGGCATCGAAAAGGCGCCTGAGTACAAGGCCATGTCGAAGAAGGAGCTCGCCGCCCTGAACCGCGAAAAAAACAAGCTCCTGCGCAACCTCCACGGCGTCCGCAACATGGACAAGCTCCCCGACGCCCTCGTCATCGTCGATACCGCCAAGGAATCGATCGCGGTGGCGGAAGCACGCCGCCTCAGCATCCCCATCATTGGCATCATCGACACCAATGGCGATCCCTCCGTCATCGATTATCCCATCCCGGCCAACGACGACTCGATCCGGTCCGTCCGCATCATCCTGCAGAACCTCGTCGACTCCATCGTGGTCGCCACCAAGGGCTAGACCCTCGCTCCCTTCTTCCATTCACTTCCACTTTTCTCCACCACCATGGCAATCAGTGCATCCCAGGTTAAGGAACTCCGCGACCGCACCAACGCGGGCATGATGGAGTGCAAGAAAGCGCTCCAGGAGGCCGACGGCGACATCGAAAACGCCATCAAGAAACTTCGAGAAGCCGGCTCGATCAAAGCCGCCAAGAAAGCCGATCGCGCTGCCAAGGAAGGGGTCGTGGCCGATCACATCGATGAAGATGCCAAGCACGGCGTCCTCATCGAGGTGAACTGCGAGACCGACTTCGTGGCCAAGAACGAAAACTTCCAGGGCTTCGTGAGGGAGTTGCTCGGCACCGTCGCCGCTTCCGGTGCGTCCGATCTCGACGCCGCCAACGCGATCTCCCACGGGGAAGGTACCATCGACGAGTTCGTGAAGTCCAAGGTTATCGAACTCGGCGAGAACCTGCAGTTTCGCCGCCTGTCGCGATTCGATGTCGATGGCACCGGGGTGGTGGCCTCCTACATCCACTTCGGCGGCAAAGTCGGGGTGCTCCTCGAAGTGGGCTGCGAAAACGAGTCCACGCCAGGCGACGCTGGCTTCCGCGAACTGGTCAAGGACCTCACCCTCCACATCGCGGCCACCGCCCCGGCCGGCCTCAGCCGCGAAGATATCCCGCCCGAACTGATCGAGTCCGAGAAGGAACTCTTCCGCAAGCAGATGGAAAACAGCGGCAAGCCCGCCGAAATCGTCGAGAAGATCGTGGAGGGCAAGCTCGGCAAATTCTATTCCGAGAAATGCTTCCTTGAGCAGGGCTTCGTGAAGGATCCCGATCTCACCGTCGCAAAGCTGGTCGAAGCGACGGGCAAGGAACTCGGCGACACCCTCACCGTCCGCCGCTTCGTGCGTTACGCGGTGGGCGAGTAACCCGCCCCGATCCCCTCCAACCAACCTCCTCGGGCCCCGCAGGCAGCGGGGCCTTTTCTTTGCATCGCGCTCGCCGGCCGTCACTCCTTATCCCGCCCGCCACCCTTCACCCCGTCGCTTCCCCTTATCCCGGGCACCTCCCTCCCCTGACCTCTGCCGCCCTCCCACCTCTCAAGCGCCTTCCCCCACGCACCCTAATTCAACCGCCCCCCAACTCCCGATTCCGGCGAGCCTCGACGGATTTCTAATATTTCAAATATTGGATATACTTGGTAGCGAGAAGACCGGTCTCTACGGGGAGCCCCGTCCCGAGCCCCTCCATTTTTCGCTAGCGATCCCGCCGGAGCGGGCCTAGATGCGGGGAATGCGTGTCGCTGCTCTCCATGCGCTCTTTACCATTCTGGCCGGCGCCTCGTTGTCTGCGGAGCTGGTATCCTTCGAAAACGCCCGTTTCACCCTCGACATCCCCGCAGACTGGAAAAAGGCGAAGGGGCCCGATGACGGAAATTTTCTCTATCGGGAAGCGCCCGGTGGAGAGGGCTCTTTTTCAGTCTACAAGCTGAAAGTCGCGAAGGACCACCGGGCCGAGCTGCAGGGAACCCTCAAGCACCGCGTCGATGCCATCACGAAGTCCGGGCTGAAAGTCACGGCCGATGTGAAGGGCACCAAGCAGGACTTTGACGGCAAGCACGCCGTCTTCGCCGTCATCCCGGTGGAAGCCGGCCTCGGGGATCGGAAGGTCAAGTTCAGTTACTACCTCGTCCTCATCGATGCGAAGAACCTGGTCGTGATCATGCAGGCCACCCTCCCACGGAAGCCGCCTGACAAGCTCCGCGAAGCCACCCTCGGAATCATCCAATCCTTCCGCGAGAAGGAGTAGTAGCCGCGTCCATTCAGTTCTTGAGGAATCGGTCTGCGCTTGTTAGCCAGGTCGAATGCAACAACGCCGAATCTTCCCGCGGTGCGGGGCGATCGCCCTCGTCCTGGCATCAGCGTCGCTCGCCACCCCGCTGCCTCCCGGAGGTAATGCGACCCTCACCGGATCGGACCTTTCCACCCATCCGGAGTGGGCCGGTTTCCTTGAAAACGACGCCCTCATCCCCTGGGAGATCCGCAATGCTTCAGATACCGTGATCCTCACCGGCACGATTCAGAATCGCGTCAGCGTGGCCAACACCACCGGCAACCTCGTCATCTCACCTTCCACTACGCCAGCAGCCCGCTCGGTCCCCCGGACTCCGGCCGGTTCATGGCGATCAGCGTGAACACCTCGGAGTTCACCCTCGACGGGACGGCGATAATTTTCGCCGAGGAATCCCCGGGCGGGGCGGTCTTCAGCACCCAGGTCTCCAACACGGCCGCGCCCGTACCGCCCTCTGAACGCATCGAGCTGCTCTCGATCGACCGTGCCGGCGACGGGCGCATCACCCTGACCTGGACCGCCAATCCCGGCACCCTCTACGAGATCCAACGCAGCACCAGTTTGAGCGCAAACAGTTGGTCCACCTTCCGGAACAAGACACCCGGCTCTTCGATCGGTTCTGATGACTTCCTCCCCACCGGCAATCCCAGTGCAGAGTACTACCGCGTCATCATTCCGTGAGGTAAAAGGCGCACCAGGAACTCACTCTTCCCGTCCACGATGTAACCGCGGCACCATGGACAACCAGGTGGAGAGGGCCGCCGCCAGGACCGCTACGCCCACCATGACCCCGGCCGGCGCGGCAAAGGGATCTCCGGTGCGGAGGTCCTGCACCAGGCAGACCCCGCCGGTGAGATAGACGAAGAGCATGCACCCTCCGAAGAGGAGACGCCCTTCGCGGGAATCGTTCTCGAAGACCATCGCGGCGGGAATCGCCCCTATGGCCATCGCACCGCCGATGAACGCCACGCCCCGGGGCAGAACAGTCAACCCCAGGATTACGAGCACAAAACCCAGGATGAATCCACCGCCCACGAACAACCCATCGAGCTTCTCCCCCCGCGTGAGGGCAAAGCGCGCGTTGCGGTCTTTCAAAATGAGCAGATGACCCACCCCCGAGGCGAGGAAGGAACTGAAGACGAAGACCAGATACGCTCCCACCAGGAGCGCCACGGCCACGGGATGAACCTGGGCCAGGATCACCCGGCCGAACCTGAAGGCCAGATAGATCCCGACGAAAATCAGGATGCGCTGTCCCTCCGAAAACTTCTGCAGGAAGAACACCCAACGCAAAAAGAGCCGGTAGAATCCCGAGCGCGCCTTGAACGACTCGCGCAGACCGAGCCGCGCATACTCCAGTTCGGAATCGAGACGCAGCGCCTCGCGAAAGTGCTCCTCCGCCTTGCGAACCTCGTGGCGCTGCAACGCCGACCAGCCCGCGTTGGCGTGCGCCATGGAATCTTCCGGATCGCGCTCCAACCGCCGACCGGTCCCCCGATCCGCGGCATCGAGATTTCCCTGCGCGCGCAGGATCACGGCCAGTTGGTTCTGCGCGTGAGGGTTGTCGGGTTCCAGCTCAAGCGCCTTCTCGACCGCCATCTGCGCTGCCGCCCACTCGCTCCTTCCACTCAACGCCCCTGCTTTCGCAATCCACGCCACCTCGTGGTCGGGATCGAGACCGATCGCGGTCTCGGCCGCGGTCAGCGCCTCGCGCGGCTGGTCCAACCGCCGGAGGATCAGCGACCGGCAGGCAAAATAGGTGGCGTTGTCCGCCTCGATGCCGATCGCGGCGTCGATCGACTCCAGCGCCTTGCGCCGCTCCCCAGCCATATCGAGCTGCGTCACCGCCAGCTGCGCATGACCCTCCGCATCATTCGGAAACTCGGCGAGGTGCTGATGAAACAGCTCCACGGCGTCCTCGTGGCGGTTCAGGTCTCGCAGTTGGACCGCGCGAAGAAAGGCGCTCATTTCTTCAGGCCGAGATACTCCAGCACATCGTCGTAAAACCCGCTCTGGTTCGCGTAAAGGGCGTAATTCTTCGCACTCTCGAACCATTTGCGGGTGCTGGGCTTCACCTTCCTGGTGGTCTTGAGGAGCATCTTGCCAGAAACCGGCACCATCTCGCCGCGCTTCATGGCCTCCTGCAGGGTGGCCTCCACCGCGAGGTCAAAAACGGCTCGCAAGTCTGCGCCCGAAAAGCCCTCCGTCTTCTTCGCCAGAGCCAGCGCGTCGAACTGCACGATCGGTTTTTCGCGAGCGTGAATCTCCGCAATCTCGGCCCGCGCCACCTCATCCGGGGGAGGGACGAAGACGAGTCGATCGAATCGCCCCGGCCGCAGAAAGGCCGAGTCGAGGTGCCACGGAGCATTGGTGGCTCCCAGAATCAGGACTCCGTCGTTCTCCCCCTGGGCACCATCGAGCTCCGCCAGGAACTGGTTGATCAAACTGCGCCCTGCCGACTGACGCATGTCCCGCCGGTCCGCGGCGAGGGCGTCGATCTCGTCGAAGAATAGGACTGCCGGGGCGTTCTTTCGCGCCAGCTCAAAGATCTTGTGCAGCTTGCTCTCGCTCTCGCCGATATACATATCGAGCACGTTGTGCAGGCCGATCGAGAAGAAGCTGGCCTTGATTTCCCCCGCGGTCGCCTTGCTCAGCAGCGTCTTCCCGCATCCGGGCGGTCCGTACATCAGCACCCCGCCCCCCGCTTTTTTCCCGTAGGCCTTGAAGAGGTCCGGCTTCTGGATCGGGTAGATGATTTTCATGCGGATGTCCTCCTTTACGGTCTCCATTCCGCCCACGTCCTTGAAAGTCACGTCCGCCGAGAGGCGAAATTCGAGATCCAGATCTCGAGCCAACGATGCGTCCATTCCGCAAAGGTCCATCTCGTCCTCATCGTCATCCCACTCCCGTTCCACGAAGTGTCCGGCGGAGGTCACTGCCATGCGCTTGTCGCCCGACGAACTCGCCCCGCCTGCCCTCACGATGCGTTCGAGCAGATCGTCGTTGCGCAGCTCGCCGTCGCACCCCACAGCGGAGTCGTAGAAGGCCCGTGCCTCACGCGCCTCGCCCTCCTTCAAGGCCAGGCGAGCCCGCAGGAGCCACGCCTCGCCGCATCCCGGGTGCTGTGCAGTCAAGGCGTCGAGCCGCACGATGGCTTCCGAAGTCTTGCCATCGAGATCCAGGAGGCGCGCTTGCTCCGTCCCGCCCTGCGCGTTTCCCGGATCGAGTTCCAGCACTCGCTCCACCAGACGCGCCGCTTCTTCCAGTTCGAACTGGTCCTGGTACACTTTCGCGGTGAGAAGAAGCAAGGGAACGTTATCCGGCGAAGCCGCCAGGGCCGCCTTGAGTGCCTCCAAATCCATGCCTCTCAAAATCACGGCAAATTCCGACATGGCAAGCCTTCGTGCTAATTCCTTGGCGAGCGAACCGGACCAGGACTTTTCCAGCCCAGCCGGCCTCAGGCCGTCCGGTTCCGCTCCTTCGCCGCTTCCCACAGCCGCTCCATTTCATCGAGCTTCGCCTCTTCGAGCGATTGCCCCTCGCTTTTCAGTGCTACCTCCATCGCAGCGAAGCGATCTTCAAACTTCACGTTGGTTCCTTCCAGCGCCACCTCCGGATCCAGTCCGAGGCGGCGGGCCAGGTTCACCACCGCGAAGAGCAAATCGCCCACTTCCGACTCGAGGGCCGGGGAAACTTCCTCTCCGGAGTGCCCCACCAGTTCGTTGCGCACTTCTCCCAGTTCCTCCTCGATTTTCTCCAGAATGCCCTCCACCTCCGGCCAGTCGAATCCCACCTTGGCCGCTTTTTTCTGCAGCTTTGCGGCACGCAAGAGGGCCGGTAGTCCTGTCCCCACGCCGTGCAGATATGGCGCCTCGTTCACGCCCTTTTCCTCGCGCTTGATTTCCTCCCAACGCCCCAGCACCGCTTCGGTGGTGTCGGCCTTGCCGTCGCCAAAGACGTGGGGATGCCGTCGGATCAGCTTGTCGCAAATCTCCCGGGCCACGTCGTCGAGACCGTGCCTCCCCTCCTCCTCCGCCAACTCGCTGTGAAACACCACCTGCAGCAGCAGGTCGCCCAGTTCTTCCCGCAGGTGCTCCCAATCCTCGCGGCGGATCGCGTCCACTGTCTCGTAGGCCTCCTCGATCAGGTTTGAGACCAGGCTGGCGTGGGTCTGCTCCGCGTCCCACGGACACCCCCCCGGCGCCCGCAACCTGTGCATGATGGCGCGCAGCCGCTCCATCTGGCGCCCCGGCTCGGCGCCATTGATCATCTCTTCATCGGTCATCATCGCTTCGTGGAATTACCCAATTACCCAAGCCTTTTTCACCATCCGCCATCCCCTCTGAATACTGAACACTGTATACTGAATCCTACTTCCTCCCCGCCCTCGTCAGCAGCTCGCGTTCTTCTTCGGTCAATGACTGCAGGCCGTGCTGATTGATCTTGTCGAGGATCCGATCCACCTCACTGGCATCCTCCCTGGATACCCTGGACTTGGGCCTCAGTTTTTTTTCGTAGCGGCGCTTCCGCAGGTCACGGACCTGAATGAGTTTTCGCGATTTCGGTCGCGTCCCGCCCTGGCTCAGCCGCTCCAACATCGCGCGCAAGACCGGAATCTTAAAGAGCAGGAATCCTGCGAGGGCGCCTCCGAGGTGCCCGGCCTCGCCACCCGCGTTTCTGCCGCCCACGATCACCACCAGCGCTCCAATCGCGAGGAGGACCAGCGCCAGTTGCTTCATGGTAAGCGTGACAGGCGGAAGGAGCAGGCGCACCTGCATGTTGGGAGCGATCAGCGCCGCCACCGCCAGGATTCCAAAGATGCCGGCGGAGGCCCCCACGATTCCAGGGTCCCGGTAGAGGCCCGCCAGGTGAAGACCGGAGTAAGCTGCGGCGCCCGCCATTCCGCAAAGGAGGTAAAACACGAGGAACCCCCGACTCCGCCAGTGCTGCTCAACAAAGGCTCCAAAGAAGTAGAGCGCGATCATGTTGAAGAGCAGGTGCCCGAAATTCCCGTGCAGAAACTGGAACGTGATCAGCCGCCAGATTTGCCCATGGCGAATCCCGGTATCGACACTGTAGGCGCCCCAATTTCCCAATCCCCCGTCGTAGAGAATATCGATGAAGAATACCCCGATGTTCAGGATCAGCAGCCATTTCACGACCGGAGCCCCCGCGAGGCGCCCTGGGGGTCGCGTGGTGGTCTGTCGGAAATATTCGCGATCGGCGGATCCCATGGCCTTCCGCGCATCCCTATCACCGGAGGAGGACCCCCTCAAGCCGTCAACCCGGCAGGCAACGCCTCGACCAGCCTCGAAAATCGATTTTCCACTCTTTTTCCGAATAGGCGCCCCTTTCTTCCGTCAGAGCGACGGACTCTCGCCCTGAGCCTTGGCGTCTAGGAGAAACTGCTGTTAACACTCCTATGAAACCGCTGAACACCACAAAATTTGCCCCCGAACCCAAGTCGGAATTGCAGATGTTTGACCGCTGGAACACGGAATCGCTCCAGGCTCTCATCAACCGAAAGACCACCGAGGGCCGCATGCCCTCCTTCCTGTTCCTCGGTCGGCAGGAGGCGGAACTTCTCCGCCATCATCTCGGGACGGCCTTTGGCGCCGAGTCCGTCCGCTCCCTCAAGAATCCCTACTACTTCGGGCTCAAAGTCATCGAAGTCGATACGGAGTCCTACCTCCGGACCGCCGGAATGAAGCGCGTCCGCGGGCTCGAAGAGGCCCTCAATCGGACTCCCGATCACCACGACCTCGAAGCCAGCTCGTTCTGGCGCTTCGCGATCCTCTGATTCACCAAAATTCTTAGATTTTCGCACTATCGCGAAACTCACACGCCCGCCCTTGCACGGTGGGCGTTTTCATGTACAGGGACCCGCGACATGTCCGATACCGCCACCACCGAAGCCGCCGCCACCAGTCACCAGGGCCTCCTCGACTACGTCAATGAGATGGCAGCTCTCTGCCAGCCCGACCACGTCCGCTGGTGCGACGGCTCCCAGGCCGAGTGGGATGAATTGACTCAGCTCCTGGTCGACGCCGGGACCTTCACCCGCCTCAATCCCCAGAAACGTCCCAACAGCTTCCTGGCCCGCTCCAGCCCGAGCGACGTGGCGCGGGTCGAGGACCGCACTTTCATCTGCTCCGAAAAGGAGGACGATGCCGGCCCCACCAACAACTGGGCCGATCCCGCCGAGATGCGCGAGAAGCTCAAGGGCTTCTTCTCCGGATGCATGAAAGGGCGCACCATGTATGTCATCCCCTTCTGCATGGGCCCCCTCGATTCGCCTTTCGCCAAGATCGGGGTCGAGATCTCCGACAGCGCCTACGTGGTGGTCAACATGCGCATCATGGCCAAGATCGGCAGCGAGGTCCTCAAGCGTCTCGAAAACGAAGCCTCCGGCGCCGTCAACCTCGGCCGAGACGGTCACGGCACGTTCGTTCCCTGCCTGCACTCCGTGGGCGCGCCCCTTGCCGAAGGCGAAGAGGACGTGGTGTGGCCCTGCAACGACGAGAAGTACATCGTGCACTTCCCCGAGGCCCAGGAGATCCAGTCCTTCGGATCCGGATACGGCGGCAACGCCCTCCTCGGCAAGAAGTGCCTCGCCCTACGCATCGCCTCCGGCATCGCCAAGAAAAACGGCTGGATGGCGGAGCACATGCTCATCCTCGGTCTCGAGAATCCCGAAGGCGAAAAGCGCTACGTCACGGCCGCCTTCCCCAGCGCCTGCGGCAAGACCAACCTCGCCATGCTCGTCCCGCCCGCCGGTTACGAAGGTTGGAAGGTGACCTGCGTGGGCGACGACATCGCCTGGCTCTGGCCCCACGCCGACGGCAAGCTCCACGCCATCAACCCCGAAGCCGGTTACTTCGGGGTGGCGCCCGGCACGTCCTACCAGACGAACCCCAACGCCATGGACTCCCTCAAAGAGAACAGCATCTTCACCAACGTGGCCCTCACCGATGACGGCGACGTGTGGTGGGAGGAGATGACCGACGAGGCCCCCGCCCACCTCATCGACTGGAAGGGCAATGACTGGAGTCCCGACAGCGAGACGCCTTCGAGCCACCCGAACGCCCGCTTCACCGCGCCCGCTTCGCAGTGCCCGGTCATCGACCCCGAGTGGCAGAACCCGGACGGCGTCCCGATCCACGCCTTCGTCTTCGGCGGCCGACGCGCCTCCACCATGCCCCTCGTCTTCCAGGCCAACAGTTGGAACCACGGCACCTTCATCGGCTCCGTGATGGGTTCCGAGATGACCGCCGCCGCCGCCGGTGGGGCCGGCCAGGTCCGCCGCGACCCGATGGCGATGCTCCCCTTCATCGGCTACCACGTCGGCGACTACCTCCAGCAGTGGATCGACATCGCCGGCAAAGTGAAGTCCCTCCCCGCCATCTTCCACGTCAACTGGTTCCGCAAGAGCCCGAACGGCAAGTGGCTGTGGCCCGGCTTCGGCCAGAACATGCGCGTCCTGGAGTGGATCCTCAAGCGCACCGACGGCAAAGTGGAAGGCGAAGAAAAGTTCCTCGGCACCGTCCCCGTGTTCGGCGAACTCAACCTCGACGGCCTCGACTTCTCGGAAGAGGACTGGAACGCCCTCATGAACCTCGACTCCGGCGAGTGGCAGAACGAACTCGATACCCAACAAGAGTTCCTCGACAAGATCGGCGCCAAGCTCCCCCAGGAGATCAAAGACGAACGCGCCGCCCTCATCGAGCGCGTGGGCGCCGGCTGAGCGTAAATCGCTCCTCCCGCGGTCGCGGGATCAAGCCCAAATACAATCCCAACGGGATTCCGCAATCAGCCCGGGGTTGGAACAACCCCGGGTTTTTCGTGCCGGTTTCCGCCTCGTAGCGATATCTTGGCAGTGGCAGTTGGACGACATCAAATACGAATGGCGGAGGACGGAGGAGCCTGAGTGAACCATGGGCCGGGTTCATCTCCATCCCTTCGGCCCCAAGCACGCCGCCACGATCTTCGGCTGGATAACCGATCCAGAGGAAGGCAGGAACTCGTCGCGCTCCTCCTCGGCGAACCACCTGCCGGGTCTTTCGACACTATATTCGTCCGGGTCGCTCCCGGTAACAACGCCGCAATCGCCTGTTGCCGGCGGGCCGGTTTTTGCGAGCTGCCTGAAGTCGTACCTCCGAGTCGGAGTCGAGGCAGCCTTTCGAAGAGGTAAGACAGCTTCCGTCGCTCCGGACTCAAGTGCGGCCCCAACCTCACCCTTGAGTTCTGGGGGAGATCGCCGACCATCCACGCATGCGTCAGTCTATCGGGGTTTTGATCGGAATTGTCCTGGGAGTGGTGGGCGCCATCCTCTTCGGGCAGAGCCTCGCGCCGGAGCCGGGCTCCGCGATCGAGCGGGCCGAGAAGGCGGAGAAGGAACTACGGGTTGCTCGGCAGCAGGTGAGAGGTCTGGAATCGGCTGGGTTGCGAGCGGGGCGTCGGCACTCCCTGCAGGGGGCGCGCAACATTTTGGAGGATGTCAAATCCGGTCGGGGGGCCAGTCTTGAGGACATTTTCCGTATCACAAAGCCCTTTCTCAAGGATATCTCACCGGTCATCAATCTCGATCCGGGTGAAGGAGGAGAAGGAACAGTTCGATCAACTCGCGGGTGAGTATGGAAGAAAGTACAACCTGACCGACCGCCAGCAGACACAATTGCGGGCGTGGCTCGAAGAAAAGGCGAGCGAGAATGCCGCCAAGTTCACGGCTGTGCTCGAAAACGATAACAGCAACTTTTTTGATCTCATGATGGCGAGTCGCGAGGCGGAACGAAGTACTGACGGGATCGAGCGGTTCATGGAGCGCCAGCTGCGCGGTCAACCGCTCGCGGATTTCAAGGCGGATCGCCTCCTGGAGCGCATCGAGAGTGTGGAGGGAGAGGCCAACGGGCGACTGAACCGGCTCGACAATATTGTGGAACTCGACGCCGCGCAGGAAAATGAACTATTCTACCTGATGGCGCGGAGCTCGGAGGACTACATTCCCTCCATGGATATCGAGGGCATGACCGGGAGCCGCACGCCCCTCGATCACGGAGGCCGCAACCAGGCCATTGGGACCTTCCTGCGGCCCGAGCAGGTGGAGCTCCTCAATACTCACCGTCAGAACCGGCGGGCGGAGGCCGAGCGCGAGATGTTGGATGTGGGCATCCGCCTCCCGCCGAACTGGCACCTCTTTGTTGACGACGATGATTGGTAGGCCGGTCGAGAAATCGGCCGCCATTGAGATTCGCGACCTTCGGGTTGATTACGGAAACTTTGTGGCGGTGAACGACGTGAGCCTCTCCGTTCCCTACGGCGAGGTCTTCGGATTGGTGGGTCCCAACGGCGCCGGGAAGACGAGCACCTTCCGGGTGCTGGCCACCCTGATGGAGCCGACTTATGGAGAGGTGAGCCTGGCGGGAATCGACGCCCTGGAGAACAAGGAGGAGGCGCGCCGCCTTCTCGGATACATGCCCGACCTCGCTCCCGTCCCCTCCGATCTGAAAGCGTGGGAGTTTCTCGATTTCTGCGCCAATAGAAAAGAGTCAGCGGGGCGCGGAAGGTCTCGTCGAGACCCCCTAACAGTTCCACCGCCCGCTGGGCGTCGATTTGCCGCGGGGCCTGCGGTTCGTGCGAGGGGAGCTTGTGCTCGACATCGCTGATCTCTCGCTCGGGATAGCGGGTCTCGCGCCTGGCGTGGCCGAGGTGCTCGCGATAGAGGGTGGTGAAGAGCCACGTCTTGGCTTTGCTGCGGTCCTTGAGCTGGTGCCCCTTCTGGGCCCAAATCACGAAGGTCTGCTGCACGAGGTCCGCGGCCCGGTCCGGGTCTTTGGCCAGCGAGAACCCGAAGCGGTAAAGCGGCTGGTAATGAGCATCGACGAGTTCTTCGAATTCAGTCATGAGTGCCGGTGGGATACATCAATTTAGAGCTCCCGGCCCTATTTTTATTCCCAGCGGGCCCTGAAAAGCGTCAAATTCGCCCCGTTCCAACGTAACAAAGAATCATGCGCACAACTATTTCCACTCTCCTGGCGGTGACGGCCCTCGCTCTTTCGGTGCAGGCCCAGATCACGACCGAACAGAAAAAGGACCGCCTCAGGGTGCTGGTCGGCGGCAAGCTCTTCACGGAGTACCGCGGCGACACGCGCGTCCCGTGCCTCTACCCGCTGATGAGTCCCAGCGGCACGCACCTCACCCGGCAGTTCCCCTTCGAGAACGGCGTCAAGGGGGAGGCCAGCGATCACAAGCACCACGCCGGGTTCTGGTTTACGCACGGCAATGTGAACGGAAAGGACTTCTGGCACAAGGAGGACTGCAAGATCGTGCACAAGGGATTCATTCAGGCTCCGGTCGTGCGAAAAGGATCGGCCGGAAAGGCCGGCGGCGTGACGTTCGCGGTCAACCTCGCCTGGGAGGCCGACGGTAGATCCCACCTCTCCGAAGTGCGAACCTACAACATGACGATCGGCGACAAGACCCGCACCATCGATGTCACGTCGGTCCTGAGCGCTCCCGAGGCTGATGCCGTTTTTGGCGACACGAAGGAGGGCAGCTTCTCGATCCGCACCACACCGAGCCTTCGCCTCACGGGCGAGGTCGCGAAGGGGCACATCCTGACCAGCGAGGGCTTCACGGATAAAGAGGCGTGGGGCAAGCGCGCCAAGTGGGTGGCCTACTACGGCCCGGATGGCAAGGGCACGCCCGCCGTGATCGCGATCCTCGATCATTCCAAGAATCTTCGGCACCCGACCTGGTGGCACGCGCGCGATTACGGTCTCCTGACCGCAAACCCCTTCGGCATTCGCGCCTTCGAAGGCAAGAAGGCCAAAGAAAGCGGCAACTACACCCTCAAGAAGGGCCAGGGCCTCACCCAGCGCTACCGCCTCATCCTCCACGAGGGCGACCTCGAGTCCGCGCAGATCGAGAAGCAGTGGAAGGAGTTTGTGAAGTAGGGCCGTCTCCGGTGTCAGGTGTCTGAACAGTGCGCCCCTACTTCCTCCTCCATTTCGTCAGGAGCGCCACGGTCCACTGGAACTTGCGGGCCGTTTCGCGGATGAGAAACGGCTCGTCTCGTTCTTCCACGAAATCGAAGTGGGGGGCGAGTTGCTCACGCAGCCATGCCGTGGTGCCCCTCTGCGGCCAGCGGTCCCGCGGGGTGAACTCGTCCAGCCACGTGCAGGGGGTGGTGAGCACCAGTTCGCCCCCGGGAAGCAGGAGCTCCGGAAGCCGCTCCAGCAGGCGGGCTGGATCGCTGAGGCGGCAGAGGAGATTCGCGGCGAGCACCCGTTCGAAGGTGCCAAGATCCTCCCGCAGCGCCATGGCGTCGCCCTGCTCGAAGGAAACCCGCATCGGTCGAACTCCACGCGGAAGCTCCACCACCAGCCGGGGGCGGTGGCGTCCTTCCTCCAGCCGCTCGATTTCGCAACGGCCCGCGCTCTGCATCTCCTGGGCGGCCTCCACGAAGGCCCGGGAGAAATCGATCCCGACGACTTCGGCGGAGGAGCGGGACAGTTCGAAGGCGGAGCGCCCCACTGCGCAGCCCAGATCGAGGGCCCGCTTCACCTCGCCGCGCGAAAAGTGCTTCACGATGCGGGCCGGAAATCCCAGCGCCTGGCGCGGTCCTTCCGGCCAACTCAGGACTTGCTCCGGCTCCCCGAAGTGAAAGAGGAGATACTCCGCGAGCAGCTTGTCGGTCTCATAGATGCTTCCGTCCGGCACGGTGCGAAGGGAGCATGATTCGCACTCCGCCGCAATGCCTCCTTCCGCCAGGTTTCCTCAGTGCACCGGCCCGTCCCCGCCCGGCACGGCCTCTTCCTCGTGGAAGAAGTCGTCCGGATCGAACTTCGGCACCGAGATGTTGAAGAGCTTCATCTTCCCCACCCCGCGGTGCCGGCAGCCCGGCTTGATCAGGACGGCGGACATCGGCTCGACCGGAACCATCTCGCCATCGAGTTCGAGGTGCCCTTCCCCCTCCAGGATGACGTAGATTTCGGTCGTCTTCCGATGGTAGTGGCAGGTCGGCTCGTCCGACAACTCGAGGAGATGCACCGAGGCCGGACTCCCATCGAGATCCGCAAAGGCCCGCTGCACCGTGCCGCAGCAGCACTCCTTCACGGGCAGCCCCGCAAACTCGATCCGTTCATAGCGCTTCACGCATCCAAGGGTAGGACACGCGGCCCGGCCGCCCAATAACAATTCATGGCAATCCGAAGCCGACGCTAGTGTAGTCCGTCAAGCAGACTGGGTTTTATTCAATTTCTTCCGTCCCCGCTTCACCTTCTCAAGAATATCGCTGGCTGAAGCGGTCCAGACGAA
>CAUZKZ010000034.1:0-20875 GCA_963580345.1 Verrucomicrobiia bacterium
CTTCATGATCGTAGCGGCATCCCCGGTCGTCTTGTAGTCCCGCCACCATTTGAGGGCATCGATGCCCGCGGCACTCTTGCCGGACCCGAGAGTCGCGGAGGCCACCTTGTCCAGACCGATGCGGCGGCCGGTGTGCACCTTGAGGTCCACCATCAGGTCGAGATTCACGGTCTGGGCCCCTAGATCCAGAACCGTGTAGCCCTCCAGCACCCCGTAGTCGAAGTGGAGGTGATTGTACCCCACCACCAGCTCGGCCTTGGTGAGGAGCGCCACCAGGTCATCGAGATCGTCCTCGCCATACACCCGGTACTCACCCGTCGCGGTGCTGTAGGAACAGACCACTGAAACCCCCATCTTGCCGAGGTTGGCCGCGCCTCCCACGTCGTTGAAGCTGCGCTGCGTTTCGAGATCGAAGTAGACCGTTTCGGGCATGAGATCGGAAGTATTCGCCTCCGCCGCGATTGGGCAAGTTCAAGTAGTCCCCCGTCCCTTTTCCAGTTTTTCGCCCAGCTCGATGAGAGACGGAAGCAGGACCAGGGCGAGGAGAGCAAAAACCACTGCGAACGCCACCATGAACAGGATCCCCGGCAGAAAAAACGGCCCCGCCACCCGCACCTTGCTCCGTCCGACAAAATCCCATGGCGCCTCCCCGTTCCTGAGTGTGAACCAGAGACAGAGGCCGTGGCAAATCACCGGCAGGAACATGGGCCAGAACATGATGCCCATTCCCAGGATGAAGACGCGCACCGCGCGCACCAGGGCCGAACCCAGCGGCAAGGCGCCCTCCTCGGACGTCACGACCCGGATTCCCAGAAGAAATTTTCCCGGCGTCGTCTTGTAGAGGTGAATCGCCAGCGCTTCCATGATCAGGAAGGGCAGAAAATACAGGTAGCGAAACCAGGGCGAAAAGAGGGCCTCCACGATCTCCTGCCCCGTCACCAGCAGCCCGGTGTAGACGAAAAGCAGGTAGAGCATTACGTCGAACCATCGCGCCCAGAACCGCAGGAAGGGCTGCGGGCTGGAGGGAAGCGGCGGCGGCGTGCCTGATACCAGTTCCGAATCCTCGAACTCGGACCGGAAGACGTCGAGCTCTTTCAGGGGCACCCATTCATCCTGGTCCCGGTGCCACGAGAGTTCCTCCCCGGTCAGCTCTTCCCGCTCGATGCGATCGCGCAACTCATAGATCTGGAACGGGCCGCGCTTCTCACCGCTCTCGACGATCCAAATATTCATCGGTCGTCCTTCAGAAACTGCGGAGACAGCGGGCCGCGTCGGTTCTTGATGCCTTCAGGGCCGGAAGCCACGCCGCGAGGGAACAAAGGATGAAGGCCCCGCCCGCAATGGCACAGATCTCGACCGGGTTCACGTGGGCGGGAATTCCATCGATGTCGTGAAAATCCGCGGGGAAAGGATCGAAGCCGACCCACTTCAAGCCCTCGTGGATCGGGTCCCGAAATCGCACCACCAGCAGCCCCAGTCCCACTCCCAGCAGGGACCCCAGGAAGCCGATGATCATCCCCTGGTAGGTAAAGACCCGCACCACTTGAAAGGGAACCGCACCGAGCGCCTTCATCACCCCGATCTCCTGTTTTTTCTGAATCGTAACCGTGAACATGACCGCCCCGATGCAGAAAGCCGAAACCAGCACGATGAACGATAGGGCGAAATACATCATCATTCGTTCCCGTGCGATCAGGTCCACCCAGCCCCGGTTCTGGTCCTTCCAGGTGCTCAGCGTCCAGAACTCCGGCAGCGCCGCCTCGAGGCGTGCCGCCACAGGCTCGACCTGGTAAGGATCGTCCACCCGCACCCCGATCGCTTCCACCCCGCCTTCGAGGTTCTTTAGTTCCTGCCCGGTGGGCAGCGGCACGAAGGCGTTGGGATGCACGATGTGCTTCGTGGCTTCAAAAATCCCGATCACCTCGAGGTCCTTCGGCAGGACCACTTCCCGCAGGGTTTCCATGAGCCGCCAGTTCTCCTTCTCCCGGTCCATCTCCGCCAACAGGTCGAATCGGTCCAGGACCTTCTCGACCGATCCGGGCCGGAGGAGGCGCCGGTTTCCGGCCTCGTTCTCCACCCCGCTGTTCAGGATCTCGAGGATCCCATTCAGGATCTCCCGCTCCGACGGGCGAATGTTCTCCCGCTGCACACCGTCGATCGCATAGTAAATCTTTTCAAGGTCGGGGAAGTCGAATCCTTCTTGGGTGGCCTCCACCGTCATCTTGCTCCGCAGGTCCTTTCGAAGCTGTGCGAACATCTCCCCGAACTCCACCGCCACCAGGTCCCGGTCGGTGATGTCCCTGCTCCGCGCCAGTTCCTCCAGGTTGCGTGGAGAGTGGAGTTTGATCGTGTCGCCCACCGAAATTCCGAATTGCTTGGCCGTGGTCTCGGCAACCACCGCCTTCTCGTCGAGACCCAGATCGGCATTGCCTCCATACTTTTCCTTCATGATGAGGTCCTCGAGCGCCGCCATCTGACGCTTGTTGCCGGTATCGATGGCGCGATATTCCACCGGGTAGAATTGCCCCTCCATTTCGAGGACGGTGAAGTCCCGCAGTTGCGCGTAAGCCTCTTCCACTCCATCCACTTTCTCGACCAGTTCGGTGATCTCGGTCCAGTTCTCGATCAGGAACGGCTGCCCGCCCGGCAAGTACTGCAACTCGACGTGGGGCGAAAATCCGAGAAGCCGTTTTTTCACCTCGCGCTCGAATCCCGCCATGACGGCCAGCACCACGATGAGAACTAGCACCCCCACCGCCACACCGAGCAGCGATGTCAGCGTGATCGGTGACAGGTGGGTGCGCTTGGGATTGAGATAACGGAGTGCCAGCGTGAGGCTGAAGGACCTTCGAGCGATAACGCTTAACTACTGCTGGTTTCCTAGCTGCGCAAGAGGCAAAGTAAGCTGTCCTACTTTTGATGGGGCGCGGGGACGATGAGAGACGGGATTTTCGCCTTGCGCACCACGCCCTCCGCCACCGAGCCGAGCAACATGCTCGCAATGACGCCGTGGCCGTGCGAACCGACCACCACCAGGGCATCATCCGTCCCCTCCGCATATTCCAGCAGGGCGTGCAGCGGATTCCCCTCCAGCAGGTGGGTTTCCACCTCCCCCACCTGGTCGGCCACCGCGGTCTTCTGATCCGCGAGAGCCTTCTCGGCCCGGGAGCGCGCCTCCTTCTGGAAGGTGTGAATGGCCGGAAATTCCTCCGGCGTGAACCCGTAGGCGCTGTACGTCGGCTCCGGCTCCACGACGTGCACCAGCTTGAGCGCGGCGCCAAACGCCTTTGCGATCGCAGCGGCGGTCTCGAGCACCGGGGCGGTCGCGTCGGAAAAACCGAGGGCCGCGATAATGGTTTTCATGACAGCTACAAACTAACACCTTTCTTCCGGCCCAGGACAAGCGAATCAAGCCAAGCCCCCATTTTCGCAATATCTGCCGAACCCCCGCTTCCCCCCGCCCTTCGCTCCATCGGGTTTTCGGGTTTTCGGGAGCCTTGGCGATCGAGGAGTCCCACCCTACGCTCTCCCCATGGTCAAGTTTCTCCATACCCGCATTCGCGTCTCCGATCTCGATCGATCCATCGCTTTCTACCGGAAGCTCGGATTCGAGCCCGGCGAGCGGAAAGACTCCCCGCAGGGCAACCAGCTCGCTTTCATGCACCTGCCCGGCAACGACCACTTCCTCGAACTCACCTTCTCACCCGAGTTTGTGGTCGAATTCCCCGAAGACCTCATGCACACTTGCGTGGGTGCCCCCGACATCATCGATTACTGCGACATGCTCGAAAAGGACGGGATCGAAATCTGGCCCGACGGCTGGCGCGACAAGTTCTCCTCCGGTGAACGCAAGATGGCCTTCGTGACCGATCCGGATGGCTACGAGGTCGAAATCCTTGAGCGGTAGTCACCTTTCCGCCGCCACTCCACGGAAGGGCGACCCGGATATCTACCAGCTGCATCGCTGCCCTCAACTCGCCTCCACTGGCTCCCGGCCCTCCCGGATCTTCTCCCGCAGTTTCGGGTAATCCAACAAATCCGGATCGCGTTCTAACAGCTCCTCCGCCAGGCGCCGCGCTTCGCGCACCAGGGCGGTGTCGGCGAGGTAGTCGACGAAGCGCAGATCGGTCAATCCGCTCTGAGCGGTGCCGAGCACTTCTCCGGGCCCGCGCCGGAGCAGGTCTTCCTCCGCGATCTTGAAGCCGTCCCGCGTCTTCTCGAGGACGCGCAGCTTTCTCAGGGCCTCCTCGCTCTTTCCATCCGTCAGCAGGACACAGTAGCTCTTGTGCTCCCCGCGACCGATCCGTCCACGCAACTGGTGCAGCTGCGCCAACCCGAAGCGCTCCGCATGGTGGATCACCATCACGCTGGCGTTCGCGACGTCCACGCCCACTTCCACCACCGTCGTCGCCACCAGGACCTGCAGGTCATTGTCGCGGAAGCGCGCCATGACCTCATCCTTTTCCTCCGGCTTCATCTGCCCGTGCAACAATCCTACTTCGTAGTCCTTCAGGCGTTTCTGCCACTTTTCGAACTCACCGGTTGCCGACTGCGCCTTGACCGCCCCGCTCTCCTCCACCAGCGGGTAGACCAGGTAGGCCTGCCGTCCTTCCGCCAGCTGCTCCTTCAGAAACTTCGTCAGGTCGGTCACCTTCGGCTTCACCCGCAACCCTGTCACAATCTTGCCGCGGCCGGCTGGCATTTCGTCCAGGACCGAAACATCGAGGTCGCCGTAAATCGTGAGGGTGAGGGTGCGCGGGATCGGAGTGGCCGTCATGACCAGGACATCCGGCATGATCCCCTGCCGGATCAACCGCCCCCGCTGCGTCACCCCGAACTTGTGCTGTTCGTCGATCACCACCAACCCGAGATCTTCAAAGTCGATATTGTCGTAGAGGAGGGCGTGCGTCCCGATCACGATCTGCGGCTCTCCTTCGATTTCGAGGTGATCCAGCGCCTTCCTCGCACCCGTCACCAGCGCCAGCCGGAGCCCCAGCGGGGCGAGCCACTTGCGGAAGGTCAGGTAGTGCTGCTCCGCGAGGATCTGGGTGGGCGCCATCAGCGCCGCCTGGCTGCCGGATTCCACCGCCAGCAGCATCGCGCACATCGCCACGAAGGTTTTCCCGCTCCCCACGTCGCCCTGCAAGAGCCGGTTCATGGGATGCTCGTTGCGCATGTCGCCCGTCACCTCGCGCACGCTCCGCTTCTGGGCGGCCGTGAGGTCGAAGGGGAGACTCTCGTAGAACGCCTTGAGCATGCCAGTCTTCTTCCCCTGTACTCTTCCCGGGTGCTGGAGGTGGAGCTGCCTCCGCCACAGCACGTTCAGTTGCAGTATGAAGAACTCCTCCAAGGCGAAGTAACGGCGCGCCTCCCGCGTCCGTGCCATCTCCTCCGGAAAATGAACGGCGCGCATGGCCTCCGCCCGTCCCATTCCGGGATCGATCTCGTAGGCCGCTTCCAGGCTGGCGGGATCGATCTGCTGGAGCACTTCGTGCACGATCTCACGCAGCCGCCGTTGCGGGATGCCCGTCACGTTGCGGTAGATCGGGACAATGCGCTCGAGATGGATCGATCCACCCGCTTCCACCCTCACGACTTCAAACTCTGGATGGTCGATGATGAGCCTTCCCGCGCTGTCCTTCGGTTTTCCGTAGACCACCACCTCGTGGCCCACCGCCACCATGCGGTGCACGTAAGGCATGTTGAACCACCGGCAGGTAATCTTGTTGGAAGAAAGAATGTCGCCCCCGCCTTCCTGGATCACGATTTCATAAAACTGCCGCCGCCCCCCGAAGCGCTTGCGCGCCGAATCGACCACTGTCCCGCGCAGACACACCGCCCCCCCCCCGCCCCCTGCCGGAAAGGCGTCAAAACTCCGCCGGTCTTCGTAGCGATGCGGGAACCAGTCCAGCAGATCTCCCACCGTTTTAATCTCCGAGGCCGCCAGCGCCACCCCGTTCTTCGGTGCAATCCCTTCCAGCGAGCTCAGTTCGTCCGATGCCTTCCATCCGGTCATCGAGGAAGACGCTAAGGTTTACAGGAGCGCATGGCACGCGCATTTGGGCCAATCCCCGGAGACCTGTTTAGTCCTTCCGCCCCAGCGCGGCTTCCACTTGTTTGCGCTGGTTGGGGTCTCCGCTCTTCAAGCATCGATTCATTCAGGCGATTTCAGCTCCCGCCCAGGCTATGGCCTCATCCTCGGCAGTGAATCTCCTGACTTCGTAATTTCCACCTGGATCTTGATTCGCCTCTGCGGGATTTTCGCCGGGAAACAGAAACGCCATGCGCTGAATTCCCGCTTTGTTATAAAGTGGAATGACATGCTCTTCTACACCCTCGGAGGTTCCAGAGCGGGGCCAGCACAGTAGGGAAAATGGTCGGAAAAACGAGGGAAATCCCGTTGACAAGGCCCCTCAACGCGCCGCCCTGATCTCCCGCACCGAGATCTGCAGGGAGGTCCGGCCGCGAAACACGTTGCGGTCGATCGTAAAGGCAATGTCCCAGGGCGGATCGGGCAGCTCCCGGTCGCCCGCCCCGAAGAACATGGCGTCGTGCTCGTGCAATCCCTGCCGCAGGGAGAGGCACAGGTGGCGGTTCTTCAGCCGCCGGGGCGAGTCCGTCAGCCATACCTCGCGCGACATGAACACCGGCTGTGGATTGCCGGGCCCGAAGGGTTGCAGCAGTTCGTAGCTGCCAAGGAATTCCAGGGAGAGATCGGCGAAGGGCACTTCCGCATCGATGTGCAGGCGGGGCCGGCGTTGCTCCTCCGTGGTGCACTCCAGAACGAAAGCGCCAAAGGCGACTCCGAATTCCGCGAGCTTGTCTTCGCGCACGCTGATTCCGGCCGCCATGTGGTGCCCGCCGCCGGCTTCCAGGACCAACCGGCAGGCGTCAATGGCGTCCACCAGCGACACGCCCTCGATGCTGCGTCCACTCCCCTTTCCCATTCCCTGCTCATCGAAGGAGACCACGAAACTTGGCTTGTGGTAGTAACGCATCAGGCGCGAGGCCACGATGCCCACCACGCCCGGGTGCCAGTCCCGCGATCCCACTACGATGACCGGATCGGTGTCCTCATCGAATTCGTCCGCCAGTTTCGACATGGCCTCCTCGAACATATGCTGCTCGTGCTTCTGGCGCTGCCGGTTGTAAGTGTCGAGCTGCGCTGCGAGGGACTTCGCCACCTTGTGGGAGTCTGCCATCAGGACCGCGAGGGCATCGTCCGGAGCGTCCATCCGGCCCGCCGCATTGATGCGCGGTCCGATGCGGAACCCGACGTCGCTGCTCGTGGCGAACCCATTCATACCGCTCACTTCCATGAGGGCGCGCAAGCCGTGGTTCATGGTCTTGGGCAATCTCTTCAGCCCATGCCGGACCAGCAAGCGATTCTCTCCGACCAGCGGAACGATGTCGGCGATGGTCGCCACCGCCACGAGGTCCAGCACATCCTTCAAGTCCACCCCATGCGACGGTCGCGCCTTCAGGAGGGCGTGCACGAGTTTGAAGACCACTCCCGCCGAGCAGAGATAGCCATAGTCGTCCCCCAGCTTGGGATTTACGACTGCCAGCGCCTGGGGCCGCCCTTCCGGGCCCGTCTCGTGGTGGTCCACCACGATGACGTCGATCCCGGATTGCTGCAGGCGCTCGACCTGGGGGCCGGAGGCCGTCCCGCAATCGACCGTGATGAGGAGAGAGGGCGGCACCTCCGCCCGCAGGCAGCGGTCGATGGCGGCATTGCTCAGCCCGTAGCCCTCCTCCCCCCGCACCGGGATAAAGGTCTGCGGCTCCAGCCCGTAAGCGGAGAGAATGGTGCGCAGAATCGTGATGGAGGTGATCCCGTCCACATCGTAGTCGCCGAAGATGCAGGTGGCCTCCCCGGAGTCGATGGCCTGCAGGATGCGCTGAACCGCGGCCTCCATTTCCGGCAGTTCGAAGGGGTCGCGCAGATCACGGAGGCGGGGGCGCAGGAAGGCTTCCAGGGCAACAGGTTCGGTGTAGCCCCGCTGGGCCAAAAGCAGCCGCAGGATGGCAGGAAGGTCGTTGGGGCCGTCCGCGGGGCGAAATCCCTCGGGCTCCTCTTTGACTATCCATTCAATTTCCTGCATCGCGCCACCCGGCCGGTGTTGGTCGAACATAGGGTGGCGGGGCTCCCGGCTCAAGAACCTATGGAATCCAGGATCAAGCGCTCCTTCGCCCGATCGAAGGGGGTGCGGTCCGGCGGGGTGCCAATCCGGTCGATAAAGCGGTCCCAGACGTCCTGGCCGCGCAGGATCTCCACCTCGATCCGCAGGAAATAAATATCCACGTCGAGTTCGGTGGGCTTCGGAAAGCGCACCGCGTCCTTTTCAGTCGTCACGACCAGTTCGATGTCGCGCTCGACACAGCGAGTCATGAATCGATCCACTTCCCGCTGGGTAAAGGGGTGGTGATCGGCGAAGGTCCGGTGGAACTCCACCTTGGCGCCCAGTTTCTTGAGCAAGCCCTCGAAGCTCTCGGGCACCGCGATGGCGCTGATGGCCGCCACGTACTTGCCCTGCAGATTCTCCAGGGCGAGCCGTCCGCTCCCGAAGACGCGCTGGAGGTAGCGGGGCGCGTGGGTGGTTTCCAGGATTTCCGCGGTGGGATTGTACCTCCTCATCCGCGCCAGGAGATCCTCGTCGGTGGGACCGTGGCATTTCGTGATCATGATGTGGCTGGCCCGGCACAGGTTGCGAGGCGGCTCGCGCAGAGTCCCCCGCGGCAAGAGGGCCCGCGTCCCGAACGGCGCATTCTGGTCCACCAGGACCAGGTCGTACTCGTGATCGAGGGGGAGGAATTGCAGGCCGTCGTCAAGGACGAGCGTATCGGCTTGCAGTTTGCTGACCGCGAAACGCCCCCCTTTGACACGGTTTTTGTCGACCACCACCCCCACGCCCTCGAGATTCTTGGCCAGCATGAAGGGTTCGTCACCCGCGTAGGCGGCGTCCAGCCGGATGCTCTCCCCGTCGCTCACGATTTTCGGGAGGTCCTCGCACTCCTCCGCCCCGAGCTCCGCCCACTCCTGCGGCTTGTCGAGTTTCTTGCTCTTGTAACCACGGCTCAGCACCACCACCCGGCGTCCCCGGTTTCGCAGAGTGCGCGCCAGAAGTTCCACCACCGGGGTCTTTCCCGTGCCGCCGACTGTCAGGTTCCCGACACTGATCACCATGGTCCCGAGGTGAGCCTGCTGCTTCCAGTGCTGCCGGTAGGCCTTCAGACGGATCCGCACCCCGAAGCCGTAGACGAACGACAATCCGCGGAAGACCAGCCGCGCCACGGTGGCGCCGAACCCCCGCGCCCGGCCGAAGATCACATCCGCCCCCCACTTCTCGATGTCGTCCGCCAGCTGACCCACGGCCCGACGCTAGAGCCTGAACGCGAATTGCTGAATCCTAAAGCGCGCCGCCACCCAAATAACCTGATCGAGGAAACTCGCAGGTATTCCAAATTTAGGTTTAGAAATTCGCGCCAACTGCTTCGATTCACCCATGGATCGCTCCGACGGCCGCCAACCGGACCAACTTCGCCCCATCTCTTTTATTCCAAACGTCGCCCCGCACGCGGCCGGCTCCGTGCTCGTCAGCTTCGGCAGCACGCGGGTCATCTGCGCCGCGACGGTCCAGGACGACGTGCCGCGTTGGATGAAGGCGCAGGGGGTCCCCGGTGGCTGGGTGACCGCCGAATACAGCATGCTCCCCTACTCCACCCATGAGCGCAAAGCCCGCGACATCGCGCGCGGCAAGCTCGACGGACGCTCCTCGGAAATCCAGCGCCTGATCGGCCGCTCCCTTCGCGCTGTGACGGATCTGAAGAAGCTCGGGCCCCGCACGGTGTGGATCGACTGCGACGTCCTGCAGGCGGACGGCGGGACACGCACCGCCTCAATCACCGGGGGATGCGTGGCGCTCGCCATGGCCTTGAACCGGCTCATCGGATCCGGTGGGCTGAGCGAGTTTCCCCTCAACCAGCTGGTGGCAGCCATCAGCGCGGGCGTCTGGGAAGGGAACCCCGTTCTCGATCTCAACTATCCGGAAGACCGCGATGCGGCCGTCGACTTCAATGTCGTCATGACGGAAGATGGAAGTTTTGTGGAAGTCCAGGGCAGCGGTGAAGAGAACGTATTCAGCTCCGAGGACATGGCGGGTATGCTGGCGCTTTCGCGGAACGGCATCGAGACACTGATTGCGAAGCAACGCGACGCGATCGTTGCGGCGGACAATCCCACCACTGATGAATTAACCGCTTTGGGTAACGCGATTAACGCTTCCTAACATTTTTCCCCTTGCCGGAAGGGGTCGCGAAGTTAGCTTCGAAAGACGGGTGCATTGTGACCGCACCCTCATATAAAACAGCGCCGCGCTCCGGCGTGGCCCACATAGCAAACAAACAAACCAGCAAACCCGAAAACCCGAAAACCAAATGAACATTGCAAGAATGAAATGCCGAAAAGGCTTCACGCTTGTTGAGCTCCTCGTTGTGATCGCGATTATCGTCGCGCTTGCTGCGTTGGCGACGCCTCAGATCTTCAAGGCTCTGAAGCGTGCCGCCCTCGCGGAGGCCCTCAACAATGTGAGGCAGGTCAAGTTCGCCCTGGATGACTTCGCCCTCGACTTCGATGGCCAGTATCCGAACGAAGACACCGCGGAGGCGGTCTCCGAAAACCTGGGCGGTGGTCAGACCTCCAACGCGTTCTTCCGACAGCTCTTCATGGCGGGATCGACCCAGTCCGAGTCGATCTTCTGGGTCAAGAATTCCCCGGTGGCGAGCAAGAGCGCCCCGGACGACAAGACCACCGAGGGCGGCAAGCCCCAGGAAAACTTGGTCCTGGAGCCGGGCGATTGCCACTGGGCCTACGTGACCGAGCAGACCAACACCAGTAACGTGTCGCGTCCGCTCCTCCTGGATGGATACAAGAGAGGCACCACCGACTTCGATTCCGAATTGTGGGACCGCAAAGTGGTCGTACTCAGGATCGACTCCAGCGCCAAGCCCATGCGGATGCGCCTCTCGGACGACAAGGTCCTCGACGGTGACAAAAAGGACATCATGACCTCCGAAGCGGCGGCCTGGGACAACCTCACCGATGGGGATCCGGGACAGCTTCTGAAGCAACCCGAGCCGAGAACGGGCAACTAGGAAGCAACGCTTCACAACTGAATCTCAGCAGAAGGGCCGGCGTTTTTGCGCCGGCCTTTTTTTCGCCTCAACGTTTCATAAATCGGGATACAATACGGTGGGGAAGCGAGCCTCGATGGGCGGCGAAGTCGTCCACCAAGCTCCACTCCCCAAGCTCCACTCCCCAAGCTCCACTCCCCAAGCTCCAAATCAATAAATCACATCTTCGCTTTTTTCGGGCCCCATTGTAGGCCGGGCGCTCCGCCTGGCGGTTCATTGGACCAGCATATCCACGTGTCATTCGGGTGAACCCCGAACACAGAATCCCTCACTCCACCCCTCGATCCAGGTCCCTCTCCAGGACGTCCTTGAAGATCTCGATCTTGTGCCTGTCGCGCCCGCGAAGCTGCTGCCGGTAGAGCTTCACGCCTCGATCGCGTTTGACTGCTTCCAGCGCCGCCACCACATCGGCCCGGGCCTCCGCGAAGCTGCGGGCGGTGCGGGGTTTTTTCTCGAGGACCTCCACGAGGTGCCAGCCGATCCTGGTGCGGATCAAGTGCAGGGGACCCACCTCCATGGCGAAGAGCGGTTCGCGGAAGTCGCGGGGGAGCCGGCCGGCTTGCATCCATCCCAGGTCGCCTCCCCGATCCTTGGAACGGGGATCGTCACTCAGCTCTGCGGCGAGTTCCGCGAAGGTGGCCGCCCGGGCCTCGATCTTCCGCTTCGCCTCTTCCAGTTGGCTCCGCGCCAGGTCGGGATCCCGCTCGAGGGTGGCGAGGAAAATCTGGCGGGCCCGCACCCGCTCCGGCACGGCCAGTTCCTCTTTCTTATCCTCGAACCACGCTCCGGCCTCCTCCTCGCTCACTTCCACCTCGATCATGCTCCGGAGGTAATTCTCCTGCTGGATCCGCGCCGCGACTCGATAGCGCAGCTCTTTCTCGCTCCACCCCTGGCGCTGCAGCGAGGCCTGGAACTCGGCCTCGGTGGCGAAGCGGTTCGTAAAGCGCGCCAGTTCCGCTTCGATCTCCTCCTCCTCCACCGGGACCTGGTCCTGGTTGAAGCGCACCTTGAGCCGCAGGAGGTGAAGATCAATCAAGACGTTCAAGGCGGCCCGGCGGAGGGTGAGGCGGTCCGGCGGATTCACCTCTTCGAGCGAGCGTCCCTGGACCCACAGGTCCTCCTCCACCCGCCGGTCGACCTGGCTCAACAGGATGGGCTGAAAGTAGACTCGCGCCACCACCCCTTCCGACTTGGCAGCCTCAATGACTTCTTCGCTCTGCGGTTTTTTCGGGAACACGGCGCGCCGCAACGGACCACCGATCACAAAAAAGTCGACCACGAGGTACAAGATCGCCACCGAGTACAAGACGAGGCGGATCGGAATGCCCTTATCGACCATCGAGGGCCTAGCGAATCAAAACCTTGGCGCCGGGCCGAACAATTTCGGGAAAGCGGGCGGCATCCCAGTTCGCCAGCCGGATGCACCCGGCGCTGAGGGAGCGCCCGATGGTCCGGGGGCTGGAGGTGCCGTGAATGCCGATCCCCGACTTGGTCAGACCGGACCACAGGATGCCAACCGGCACGTTCGGCCCGGGCGGAATCCGGAGGATCTTGCTCTTGTCCTTGCTGCGCCTCCCGGTCCGGAGAAACTCCTTGTCGTAACTCCAGCTGGGAAGTTCGAAGCAATTCGCGACCGCCCAGCTCCCGTGGTGGATATACTGGACTTTGCCCGGGGTGATGGGAAACATCGCGATGAGCTTCTGTTCCGCAAATTCGTCTTCCTTCTCGGAAACCACCACCGCTGCGCCGGGCACCTTGGGGGCTTCGCCCTTCTCGTAAATGAACATGATGCGCCCCTTCGTGTCGATGATCACGGTGCGCGAGCTCAACGTCTCTTCGCCTTCAAGCCGCCGCCCCTGGCTGAGCTTCTCGATCATGAACGGTTCGATGTTCGGAACCTTGAGCGTGCCGCGGGGACGCAACCCGGCAACCTTCTTCCTGCCATTCAGCTCCAGCAGGAAGACCTCGGAGGTGTGGTAACGCTCCGCCATGAACTCGAGATAGCTGCGATAGCACATGCGCTTGAGCGCGGCTTGGGCGGCATATTTGGTGGGCAGCCTCGGATTCACCCACAGCTTGGCGAGGTCCGGGACCACCGCCATGGCATAGGTCTCACCGAGGTCCTGGTTCACCTCCGAAATGAGGGCTCTCCAGTCGTCCGGAACCCGGCCCACGCTCCGGTTGTAGCCGTGCACCGCCTTGGACGTAAACTTTCCGGGCTTGCCGTCCAGAAATCCCGGCCCGAAGCGCTTCTCGTCGAGATAGATCTGCACCCGAAGGGCGGTTTCGAGATCCTTCGGCTTGGTAGCGCGGTCCAGCGCGGTCTCCACTTCGGCATCGGCCTTCGCGTCGCGAGCCTTGGCCTTGCCGAGCTCCGCCTCATCCGCGATCTCGGCTTCCACCACGACGCCCCCTTCGTCGTCCGGTCGGGGAAGGTCTCCTTCCACCGGGTCGAGCGGCACGGCCCGCGCCGCACGCCCGTCATTCGCAAGGAACGGCTCGGCGGGCAGAGCTTCGGATGGAAGCGGATCTTCAACCTGGGCACCGGCCGGAATCACAATACTCGCGACAGCGGAAAGCGCCCAGAGGACGGGACGGACCTTGATCGTCATACAGCGGAGGAAAAATTGAGGGGTTCCAGGGCAGGACTATAAACGAGAAACCGCGATAAGCCAAGGCGGAGCAGCGACCTTCTCATGGGAGCACCGCGCTTCTCATGAGATTTGACGAACGAAGGGGGTCTTTGTTCCGAATAACTCGCTGCATATCCTGCCATTCGCCGGGTGGCGATCGGTCGCGAGAGCTTACGAGGAGCGCGCCTCGTCGGCTTTCCTCTCGGGGGCCGGCATTTCCCGGAATTCCCGCAGGCGCCCTTCCATTTCGTTGTTCACCAGGGCCTCGATCACCACGTCGTTCCCGTCGTATTCGGTTCCTAGCACTTTCGCCTCGGAGTGAAGGAGCGAAACGAGGTCCCCGCGTTCCTGTGGGATCCGGTAACGCCGACGTCTCACCTGCTGCGACAGGTTGTTCACAAATTCGTGTTCAAGGGCCTCGATGCCCCGCCCGGTCTTCGCCGAGATCAGGACCGCGCCCGGGAACGTCGACTGCAGGTGGCCCAGGCGCGCCGCGTCCGGCACCAAGTCGACCTTGTTGAGGACGGTCAGGACCGGTTTGTCGGCCGCTCCCAATTCCGCCATTACTTTCAGCGTCGTGTCATAGAGCCGCTCCAGTTCCGGTTCGCTGGCATCGAGGACATGCACCAGGAAATCCGCCAAGACCGCTTCCTCGAGCGTGGCCTTGAAAGCTTCCACCAGCCGGTGTGGCAGGTTTCGCACGAAGCCCACCGTGTCGGTCAGGAGCAGCTCCTGGCCGTCCGGCAATTCGATTCGCCGCGTGGTGGGATCCAGCGTCGCAAACAACATGTCGGCCTCCAGCACTTCGGAACCCGCCAGGTGGTTCAGGAGGGTCGACTTCCCGGCGTTGGTGTAACCCACGATGGCGGCTTGCTGCAGTTCGGCCTTCTGCCGCTCCTTGCGCTGAGTGGCGCGCTGGGTGCGCACCGCTTCCAGGTCGGCCTTGATCCGATCGATGCGCTTGCGGGCCAGCCGCCGGTCCACCTCGATCTGTTGTTCCCCCATTCCGCGCGCGGCGGCGGAACCGCCCGAGCCCCCGCCGCCTTCGCGGTCGAGGTGGCGCCACATCCGCGCCATGCGGGGCAGGGCGTACTCCATGCGCGCCAGCTCCACCTGCAGGCGCGCTTCCTTGGTCTGGGCCCGCCGGGCAAAGATATCGAGGATGACCTCTTCGCGGTCGATCACGGCGATGTCGGCCGCCTCTTCCCACTCGCGCTGCTGGTTGGGCGCCAGTTCGTTGTCGAACACGATACAGTCGCAACCCAGTTCGTGGGCCTGCGCGGAGACCTCTGCGGCCTTGCCGGTCCCGCACAGGAACTTCTTGTGACGCTCCCGGGCGCGCACCAGCGTCGTTGCCACCACCCCGATGCCGAGCGTGTCCACCAACTCCACCAACTCCGCAAGCAAACTGCGGGACTCATCCTCTTCGCGCTTGTCGAAACAAACGCGGACCAGGAGCGCCTTCTCCACCATCTGCGGTTTGTCCCGCACTTCGAACATCGTGCGCGAACGATAGTCGCACCCGCCGCCAATTCACGCCTTATTTGGAACCCCGGCGAGCAGGAGGATTCCCCGCCGGCAGTCGCGGGAAGGCCGAAGGGGACGCCCGCCACCCTCGCGGAAACGGGAGGCCCGATCGCGAGGAGAGAGACCACCATGGGAGACCGGCCATCGCAGCTCTCACCCCGGGCTGTGACCCGCCAGGCAACCATTATCGATCCCGCGGGGACTTGTGACTTGCCGACCCCAACATTTGGGACCACCGTTTCTCCCCCGCGCGAACGGGGAAGCCGGAAGCCATGGGAAAGACCCTCTATCAAAAAGTCTGGGACGCCCACACCGTGGGGTCGCTCGCCGATGGACGCACGCAGCTGTTCATCGGCACGCACCTCATTCATGAAGTCACCAGCCCGCAAGCCTTCGGCATGATCCGGGATCTCGGGCTGCAGGTGAAGTACCCTCAGCGCACCTTCGCCACCGTCGATCATATCGTCCCCACCGAGAACCAGAACGCCCCGTCCGATCCTCTCGCCGCCGAGATGATGGAAGCCCTGCGCAGGAACGCGGACGACTTCGGTATCACCTACTTCGACCTCAGCTCCGGCAAGCAAGGCATCGTGCACGTGGTCGGCCCCGAGCAGGGCATCACGCAACCCGGAACCACCATCGTCTGCGGCGACTCCCACACCGCCACCCACGGCGCTTTCGGTGCCATCGCGTTTGGGATCGGCACCACCCAGGTGCGCGACGTGCTCGCCACCCAGACCATGGCCATGGAAGGGCTCAAGGTGCGGCGCATCAACGTGGAAGGCACTCTTCGACCAGGCGTCTACGCCAAGGACGTGATCCTCCATATCATCCGTCTTCTCGGCGCAAAGGGAGGCATCGGCTATGCCTACGAATACGGCGGATCGACCATGGACGGGTTTTCCATGGAGGAGCGCATGACGATCTGCAACATGTCGATCGAGGGCGGGGCGCGCTGCGGGTACGTCAATCCCGATGAGAAGACCTTCGAGTTCCTGAAAGGAAAGCCGTACGCTCCCAAGGGCCGCGAGTGGGACGCTGCGGTGGAACGCTGGCAGTCCTTTTCCTCCGATCCCGATGCGGAGTACGACGACGTGGTCAACCTGCGGTCCGCCGACATCGAACCGACCGTGACGTGGGGCATCTCTCCGGACCAGGGCATCGGAATCGGCGAGTCCATTCCCGATCCGGCCAACGCCCAGAGCGAGGCTCAGCGCGCCAGCTACCAGGAAGCCCTCGACTACATGAAACTCCCCGCCGACACGCCCATCAAGGGCGTCGAGATCAACGTGGCATTCCTCGGATCCTGCACCAACGGCCGATTGCGCGACTTCCGCGAAGCGGCCAAGTACCTCAAGGGACACAAGGTGGCGCCCGGCGTGAAGGCCATCGCGGTTCCCGGATCCCAGATCACGGCCGTGCAGTGCGAGAAGGAAGGCCTCGACAAGATCTTCGAGGAGGCCGGCTTCGAGTGGCGGGCCGCAGGTTGCTCGATGTGCCTCGCCATGAATCCCGACAAGCTGATCGGGGACCAGCTCTGCGCCTCCTCCTCGAACCGCAACTTCAAGGGCCGCCAGGGCTCCCCGATCGGGCGCACCATCCTGATGTCGCCCGTCATGGTGTGCGCCGCGGCCGTCACCGGCGCGGTAGCCGATGCGCGGGAGATCTTCCACGTCGATCCGGAATCGGCCGTCGCTTGAGTCGAGCCACCGTCCCGGTCCTTCACCCGCAGATTCCCATGGCGCTCCCCAGCATTACCTCCATCACCGGCACGGCCGTCCACCTTCCCGGAGCCGACATCGATACCGACCGTATCATCCCGGCGCGCTACCTGAAGTGCGTCACCTTCGATGACCTGGCCGGCAAGCACTTCTACGATGTGCGCTTCGATACCGACGGCAATCCCACCGGCCATCCTCTCGACGATCCACGTTTCGCCGGAGCCTCTATCATGATGAGCGGACCGAACTTCGGTTGCGGCTCCTCCCGCGAACACGCTCCGCAATCGATCTACCGCTCCGGGTTCAAGGCCGTCATCGCGGAATCCTTCGCCGAGATCTTTTTCGACAATTCCACCACCCTCGGGATGCCGTGTGTCTCCGCCGCGCGCAAGGACATCGAGGCCCTCGCCACCGCCATCGAGGAGAAGCCCGAAACGGCCGTGACAATCGATCTCGAAACCATGACCGTCAGCTACGGCGACCCCTCCTTCGCGGCCACGATGCCCGGCTCCGCTCGCCAGGCCCTCACCACCGGCCGCTGGGATCCCATCCAGGAGTTATTGGATAACGAGGACGAGATCGGGAAGGTGGGGATCGCCCTGCCCTACGTGTGAGGCGTTCGGCGTACAGTAAGCAGTGTACAGACCTCGCGCAGTCGGAAGATCGGTAACCGCTGAAGGCCATTCCGCGGCGTTTCTGAAACTGATTTCCAGGCTTGGACCCTTCTGACGCCGCGCTCTACCCCGGTGCACACCCTCCCGGTTTGAATACTGAACACTGGTTACTGTACACTAAAAAGGGCAGCACTCGCCGGCGCTGCCCTTGTGGCTGGAACAATTTTCCTAGTCCGCCACGGCCTGCGCCGTCACGGGCTCCGGCTCCTCCGCATCGTCCGGGCGGGGTGAGTCTTCCGGAAGCTCCGGGGACTTCTGGCGGGAAGCCTGCACCTTGCGAAGTTCGCCCTTGAGCATGCGAATCTCGGCGGTTTTCTTGAAAAGAAGCTCCTCCAGCCCGCCCTTCGCCTTGTTGAGGAAGGTGATCTCCTCCACGGTCTTTTGGAGGACCCCGGCGGCCTCGGCCAGCTCTTTGCCGGCCGTTTCCCGCTCCGTTTGAACAAATTTCAGCTTCTCCGCGACGTCCGCCACGGCCTGCCGGGCGGTTTCCGCATCCTGCCGGACCTCCTCTATCTGCCCTTCCAGGCCCTTCAATCCGGCCTGAGCTTCGTCCCGCTCCAGGCTCGCCACCGCCTTGGCCTCCATCGCGGCCGCTTTTTCGGCCTGGAGCGCCTCCAGCCCGTCCCGGGCCACGGCCAGGTCCTGCCTCACCAGCTGCTGACCCTCCTGCGACTTCTGGAGCTCCTTCCGGAGCACCTCCACGTCCGCGAGGGCCTTCATCTTGACCGCATTGGTGCTCCGCAGCTCGTCCCGCATCTCCTGGGCGCTCTGCGCCTGCTTCATGAGTGTCGCCATCTTGCCCTCCAGCTCCTTGCGGGTCCGGGCCGATTCCTGGATCGTCTTCTCGCGGGCGATCAGGGCCATCTCGATTTCGTCTCCAAGCCGATCCTGGCTCTTCTCCGCCGCCGCGAGTTGTTCCTTCAGGTTGGCGCGCTCGATCGGATCCTGGAATTCGTCACGCGCTTTCGCGATGTCTCCTTTCATGGACTGCAGATCTTTCAGAGCACCCTGTAGTTCATTTCTGAATTCATGCAAGTCGGCATCGGCGAGAGCCCGGTCGTTCACCTTGCGCTCCATCGCAGCCGCCTGCGCTTTCCACTTCTCGGTCTCTTGCCGCGCCACTGCCATCTCCTGGCGAAACGCTTTCATCTCTTTCAGCATTTCGTGATTCGCTATCGCCAACGCGCGCACCTCTTCGCGTGCCTCGTCGCGTTGTTGCGCAACGTTCTGAACCGCATGCTGCGTCGTCTTCAAACTCTCCGCAAGCCGTCCGAGATCCGCCTTCAGCTCCAGCAATCGATTGTCATCCTTCGCAATGTCATCCTTTGCAATGTCATCCTTTGCAATGTCATCCTTTGCAATGTCTTCCTTTGCATCGTCTTCCTTTGCATCGTCTTCCTTTGCGACCACCGGAAGGAACGGAGGTGGATCTTGCAATTCAACAATCGGCCGCTCTTTCACCACCTCGGTGAATGCAAAAAGAGCGGGAGCAGAAACGGGTTTCACGTCGTTCGGATCAACAGCGAAATCGGTGTTGATAAACGACACCAGGGCCGGGGCCAGGAGCAATGTCTTCATTTTCGTAAGGGTAAACAGGTGATTACAGAAATAAGTTTTACCGATTCCTGGACGGGAAGAAAGCATTTATTAAACTTTTCTTAATTATCAGCTCTTAAAAACCAAAAAGGTCTTGGTATTGCGGGGGCCGAGGGGCGTCGTCCTCAGGGCGCGAAGTGATCCCAACCACCGGCGAGAGGATCCGGGGTGCCCTCCACCAGCCTCCCGATGCGGGTCAGGGGGAGCTTCGCGAACCGCGCCGCCCAGGCGCGCTCGAGTCGTGTCGCGGCGCGCGGTGAAAGTGCCAGCAGCAACTCGTAATCTTCCCCGTCCCCGATCGCGGCCTGGAAGGATGCGCCCCGCGCGCGGGGAACGGCATGACGATCTAACAGAAATCCGCAACCGCTTGCGGAAGCGAGGCGCGGCAGGTCCCTGGCGAGCCCGTCGGAAAGATCCATCATGGCGTGGACCCGTGTGTGGCCGGTGAGCCACTTCGCTTCTACTAGACGTGGAGTAAATGTTAGATGCCGGCCGCGCAGTGACCCGCCGAGGAGTCCCGTGACGAACAGGACATCACCAACCACGCCTCCGCTTCGCAAAACGAGCCGGGCGCGTTTCGCGAATCCTGAGGCGGCCACCGAGATCATGGCGGGTGCGTATTTCGGAACGGAGGAAGTTTCTCCTCCGACGATCGCGCACTCGAACTGCACCGCGCACTTGTTCATTCCGCGATAGAGGTTCTCGACCCAGCGCAGTTCGCGATCGGGAGGCAACGCAATGGTGACGAGGAGGTGCCGCGGCCAGCCTCCCATCGCGGCGAAGTCACTGAGGGTTCGCGCGATGGCCTTCCACCCCACCTTGGCGGGCGGCGTCTCGGGTGGGTAGTGCACGCCCTCCACGAGGCAATCGGTCTTGAGGAGCTCGACGCTCCCGCGCGGTCCTCCCTGCACCACCGCGCAGTCGTCGCCGGGCCCCGCCAGGACATCCGGGCCCGGGGAGAGCAGGGCGGCCAGGCGGGCCACCAGGGGGTCCTCACCCAAGTCCGATAAACGCGGCATTTTTCTCCAGTTCTTCGAAGAATTCGGGGTTCACCCTCATGAGGAACTGCAAGGTCACGGTGGCGAGGTTGAAGGTGAAATGGACCGCGATGGGGGCCCAGATCGAACCGGTGCCCTCGTAGAGGAGGGCCAGCACGATTCCCAGCACGGTGAGGGGCAGGAGGGCGGCGAGATTCATGTGAACCGCCCCGAACAGGAGGCCGGAAAAGAGGATTGCGACCGGAATATTGGAGAAGCGCTTCAGGGCGGTGTAGATGTAACCGCGAAAGACGACCTCCTCCGCGAGGGGGGCTCCCACGCAGGCCACGACTGCCATCATCGCCAGCGACAGGGCATCGCCATTCTCGCTGATCATCTTCACGGCCTCCTGCTGCGCGTCGCCGCCCACCAGTTCCGAGATCCACTTGTTGTAGCCCGCCGATTCCAGGATCGCCATGAAGGACCACATGATGAAGACCGTCAGGGGCGCGATGATCAGAAGCCACGGCCACCTCCGGAAGCGGATTCCCGCT
>CAUZKZ010000035.1:0-20839 GCA_963580345.1 Verrucomicrobiia bacterium
CCGGCCGGTGCAGCGGACGAAGACGCGGAGAAAAAGGCAATTCGGGACCCGCTAAAAAAACTGCTGCGGCGCGCCTTTCGTCGGCCGGTCGATCCCGAAACCTTCGCTCGATTCGCGAAATTCGCCGAAGATCAACTCGCCTCAGGTGCTCCCTTCGAGCAGACGATGCGCACGGTGGTCGGAGCGGTTCTCGGCATGCCGGAGTTTCTCTATCTCTACGAATCGCCCGACCCGAAGAGTTCAGACAAGAAGGGACACGGACGTCAGAGGATCGACGAATTCGAGTTGGCCACCCGTCTGGCCCAGTTCTTTTGGAGCAGTATCCCGGACGACCCGTTGCTCGACCTTGCGGAGTCCGGCCAACTGAGCGATCCAACCACGCTTGGCGCGCAGATCGACCGGATGTTGAACGATCGGCGGTCGAGTCGTTTCTGCGACAACTTCCCGGCTCAATGGCTGCAGCTCGAACGGCTGATCACTTCAGTTCCGGATCCCAAGAAGTTTCCCAAGTTTTATCACAGCGACGGATACCGCATGAGCATGCACATGATGGCGGAGCCTTTGCTCTTGTTCGAGACCGTCTACATCGAGGATCGCTCCGTCGTAGAACTGCTGAATCCGAAATTCACTTGGCAAAGCAGTATGCTCGGCGCGATTTACGCGGGCCATTTCAATGGGCACCACCAGGTTGCCGTGCAGGAGTTCAAGCGGGAGCCACTAACCGATCCACGACGTGGCGGCGTCATTACCAATGCAGCTGTTATGACGATGACCGCCACCCCGACGCGCACGCAACCCATCACCCGGGGCGCCTGGGTCAACGCGGTGATTTTCAATGATCCCCCCGAACCGCCTCCCGCCGACGTCCCGCCTCTTCCGGAAGCCAACCAAGAGGAACTGGCGAAGCTTACCATTCGCGAGCGCCTGGCGGCTCACCGCAAGCGCGAGGATTGCGCCAGCTGCCACAAGAAGATCGATCCCTTTGGCTTTGCCCTGGAAAACTATGGACCGACTGGCTTCTGGCGCGACAAGTACGAAAATGGACGCGAAGTGGATGTCAGCGGCGTGCTCTTCAACCAGCATGAGTTCAAGAGTGTGCTGGAGTTCAAGGAGCTGATCTTGAAAGAGAAGCAACGGTTCATCCGCGGATTCACCGCGCATCTGCTCTCCTACGCGCTGGGCAGAGAACTCGGGGTGGCGGATTCGCCCACCCTGCACGACATCACCGCCAAGGCGATGGCCGGTCAGGACCAGATCCGAACCGTGCTCAAGAACATCGCGATGAGTGAGCCCTTTCTTCACAAGAACACTCTCGCTGCGACACCGAAGAAGAAATCACACGCGAAAAAGTGAATCCTGGACACAGCCGCATGAATCGACGCTTCGGCAAACTAAGCTCGTGCTATAATATCACCCGACGAAAGGCCTTTTCACGATGAGCAACTACAACGACCAACTCTCCTCTCCTTCACGACGCAGCTTTCTAAGGTGCGCCGGGGGTGCGGCTCTCAGTCTGCCATGGCTTGAGAGCGTCGCCCAGGACAAGGAGCAACAAGCAGGAAAACCGGCACAACGGATGGCCTTTTTCTACCTGCCAAACGGCATTACCCGTCGAGGCTTCTTCCCCGGCGAGAACGACCGGCCGCTACCGGGCTTCGCCGGTCAGAACAACGTCTGGCGATTCGAAGGCAAGACGGTCCCACCCGGCAAACATCCCCTCACGCTCACCTCGACTTTGGCGCCCCTTCACAAGATGCGGGACAAGATCTCGCTCATCACTGGAATGGACCGCACCTTCCAGCACGGCACCGATTCGCACGCGCAGTGTGCGTCCTGCTTCCTCACCAGTGTTGCGCCCTACGAGGTCATCGGCTCCGCCTATCCGCTCACCCGCACCCTGGACCACATCGTAGCGGACAGCATCGGGCAAACGACTCCCTACCCAACTCTCGAACTGAGCTGTAACGACCACAAGAACAACATCGAGTCGATCTACTTCGACAACATGTCCTGGTACGGCACGGGTCACGTCGCGCCATCAATGAGAAATCCGCGAGTGGTTTACGACCGTCTCTTCGGCACGCAGGCACACACCCGTTTTCGCAATATCACCGATCTCGCCCTCGGGAACGCCCGCCAAATGCAAAAACGCTTGAGCTCCAATGATCGGGGAAAATTCGAGGAGTACGTGGAGTCGATCCGAACCATCGAGAAACGGATGGATCGCATCGAAGAAATGAAATCCGAGTTGACCGCCGCGGAGATCAAGCGTCCAGCCGAGCATTTGCCACGCAATGAGTATATTCACCTGATGGGCGACCTGTTAGTGACCGCCTTGCAGAGTGGCCTGACCAACGTCGGCACTCTGATGGTGGGCCCCGAACGATGGACGACGGCAACCAACTGGGAGGGCATCCTGGACAAGCCGTACAGTCATCACGCCATGACTCACGCCATCGGCAACCATCTGGAGCAGCTCCTCAAACTGGATCGCTTCCACGTTTCCGCCTTCGCGCGACTGCTCGAGCGAATGGACAGCATTGAGGAGGCCAACGGCACAACCTTGCTGGACAATACCATCTTCACCCTTGGAGCCGGAATGGGCGATGGTACCACGCATCAGTATAACGACCTGCCGCTAGTCGTCGCGGGTGGCGGGGGCGGCACGCTTAAACTGGGTAGCCACATCCACTGCAAGAGAGGCACTCCGCTCGCCAATCTCTGGTTGACCCAGTTGCATGCCCTGGGGATCGAGCGCAAAGAATATGCCGACAGTAGCGAGACGCTCAAAGACATTCTTGCTTAGGAGGGGCGAAGTGAGAGACGACGCCGGACAGCAGGAAGGGATCACAACGATCGAGAAACGCGCTTTCGAGGAAAGCAACCAGTTCCGCGGCTTTCCGAATTAGCTTTCGTTTGGCACGAACGAGAGGACCTAACTCAGAATTCCGTGAATCACCTCACCGGAAACATCGGTGAGCCGGAAGTCTCGGCTGTTGAACCGGTAGGTCAGTTTTTCATGATCGATGCCGAGTTGATGGAGAATGGTGGCGTGCAGGTCGTGCACGCTGACGCGGTCTTCCACTGCCTTGTAGCCGAACTCGTCGGTCGCCCCGTAGTGGGTGCCGCCTTTGATCCCGGCGCCGGCGAACAAGGTCGTGAAGGCATGCGGATTGTGATCGCGCCCGTCTGAACCCTGCGAGTCCGAGGTCCTGCCGAACTCTCCACCGCAGACGATCAGGGTGGACTCGAGGAGACCGCGCGCCTTGAGATCGGTCAGGAGCGCAGCGATCGGCTGGTCGACCTCGGCCGCGAAACTCGAGTGATTCCCTTTGAGGTCCCGGTGCCCGTCCCAGCTCTTCTCATTGTCGGTGCCGCCGCTGTAGATTTGCACGAACCGGACGCCCGATTCGACCATCTTGCGCGCCATGAGACATTGCTTGCCAAAGTGCCTGCACTTCTTGTTGTCCAGTCCGTAGAGGTGGCGGGTGGCTTGCGATTCACTGGACAAATCCAGCACCTGCGGTGCCGCCATCTGCATGCGGAATGCCAGCTCGAACGACTCGATGCGGGCCTCCAGGTCGGATTCGTGCGCATAGCGCTCCTGGTGGGCGCGATTGAGTTTGCTCAGCGTGTCCAACAGAGATCTCTGCTGGCTGGAGCTTTGGCGCGGAAGGCGGTCGAGGTTGGAGATGGGGGTTCCGTCGTTATTGATCCGCACCCCTTGAAAGGCGCTCGGCAAAAACCCCGCGCCCCAGTTCTGCGAGTGTCCTTTTGGCAGCCCGCGCCCCAACGCGTCCGTCATGACAACGAATCCCGGCAGGTTGTCGTTCTCGGTGCCGAGCCCGTAGCTGGTCCAGGATCCGACGCACGGGAAGCCCATCCGGTTCATGCCCGAATTGATCTGAAACAAGGCCGGCGAGTGGTTGTTCGAGTCGGTGTAGCAAGAGTGGACAAAGGCCATCTCGTCGACGTGATCCACGAGGTTCGGAAAAATCTCGGATCCCCAGGTTCCGGACTGGCCGTATTGCTTGAACGCGAAGGGCGACTTGAGGAGCTTTCCGCTGGTTTGGAAGAACCCCGTCTTCGTATCGGCACCGTCAAGAGGCTGACCATGACGCTTTTGCAGCTCGGGCTTGTAGTCCCAGGTGTCGACCTGGCTCGGCCCCCCATTCAGCAGGAGCCAGATGACGGCACGTGCCGACGGTGGGAAGTGGGGCTCGCGCAAAGAGGTCTCGCCCGCGAGCAGACCCTGGCGGCTGAGAAGGTCCGAAAGCGCCAGAACCCCCGCCCCCATTCCGGCCCGGTGAAGAAACTCACGGCGGGTAGCGTGCGGAGGGCACGGTCCACCCAAATCATTCGACAAAGATGAATTCATTGGTGCACAGGAGGGTTTGGCAGAAGTCGGTGATTGCGGATCGGCGGGAGGTCTCCGGCTCCCCGGCTTGTTGATAGCTTCGCGATTGGGCTTCGATGAGCGCCGCCATGGTTTGTTCCTCTTCAGGTGACGGCGAACGGGAGAGGGCGGTCAGATACCCGTGGCGAATCAGTTCTGAAACCGGTCTGGTGCCATCGGGATCCAGCCGATGGGCAAAGGCGTCGGCGTGTTCCCGCACGCGCGGGCTATTGAGCAAGTGCAAGGCTTGCGGCGCGATCGTTGTCTGGGGCCGCCGATCGATCCCTTGCAAGGCATCGGGCGCATCGAAGAGTTGCAGAACGGGGATCAGGCGGCTGCGTCTGACGGTCAGGTAGATGCTGCGGCGAGGCTGTCGCTCGTCGAGCGTGCCCGGCCCGAACAGTTTGAGATCGAGTTTCCCGCTGACGGCCAGCATCGCGTCGCGGACCGCCTCCGCCTCCAGTCGCCGCAGGGGCCGGCTCCAGAGCAGGAGGTGTTCGGGATCAATCTTCCGCGCCGTGGCATCATCTCGATGCCGCTGCTGATAGACGGCACTGTTCATGATCAGTCGATGCATCGGTTTCAAGCGCCAACCGTTCTCGATGAGCTGCCCGGCCAGCCAGTCCAGCAGCTTGGGATGAGTGGGACGGGCGCCGCGCGTGCCAAAGTCACTGGGGGTCGCCACCAGTCCGCTGCCCATGTGATGCTGCCAGAGCCGGTTGACGATGACTCGCGCCAGCAAGGCGCCCGCTCCGTGATCGACATCGGTGATCCAGTTGGCGAGCGCGACCCGCGAGGGAACTTCCTGCCCGGTTCCATTCTCCGTCCAGAGCTGCTCCCGCTGATCGCCCCGCATGAGCACCTGGGGAAAGCTCTGGGTGGCGACTTCACGCTTTTGCCGCCAGTCTCCGCGATCGAGAAAATGGACGTTCGACTTCAGGACAAAGTTCTTTTTGTCCGTGCCGACGATGAAGCGTTTGTGGTGAAGCTTCGTCACATCACCGCCGAGATCGATGGCGGCATACGCCCGTTCGCCCGCCTCGCCGACCCCGATTTCGGCACTCACCGTCTTGCGAAAGGCGGAGACAAAGCGGTAGTAGTCGCGCTGGGGGAGGGGATCGTATTTGTGATCATGACACCTGGCACAACCGACCGTCAGCCCGAGCATAGCGGTGCCCACCGTGGAAGCGATGTCGTCCAACTTGTCGTAGCGGTCTCGCTCGTAGTCTTTTTCGGTCTGGATGACATTCTCGACGCCCGCCACCAGGAATCCCGTGGCGATGCGTGCCTCCCCGTTGTCCGGTGCGATCAGATCACCGGCAATCTGCCAGCGGACAAACTGGTAGTAGGGCATGTCCGAGTTCAGGGCGCGGATGACAAAGTCGCGATAACGCCACGCATGCGGACGATCTTCATCCATCTCGAAACCGTTGCTCTCGGCAAAGCGCGCGACGTCCAGCCAGTGCCGAGCCCAGCGCTCGCCGTAGTGTTCGCTCGCGAGCAGGCGGTCGGTGAGTCGTTGGAACGCCTCGGGCAGATTCGGGAGCGCTTCCCGATTAAACTGCTCGACCGCCTCCGGTGAGGGCGGCATCCCAATCAAGTCGAAATGGGCGCGACGAATCAATCGACTGGGATCTGCGATCTCTGACGGGGAAATCTGCGTTTCTTCCAGTCGCGCCAGAATGAACCGGTCGATCGGTGAGCGGGGCCAGTCCTCTTGCCGGACCTTGGGCGTGGAAACTTTGGCCAGGGGCTGAAACGACCAAAACTGCTTTCCCTTCTCGATATCAATGGGCGCATCTCCCGCTCCCTCTGCGAGCGACAAGGTCAGCGAAGCCAGCGCCAGTGACGCGGCCCGGGTCAGAGCCCCGAAGGGGCGGTTCTGGAGGGAAAAGTTGATATCGGGAGACAGGCTATGGATTGGGGAGTTGGGGACGGAGGTGGCGCCTGGAAAGTATGAACTGCCCAGGCAGCACGGCTATCCTAAGGGCACGAGCTCCCATCAGGCAATCCAGGAAGGCAGCGGCAATTAGGGGACAGGTCATTCATCGGGGCGGCAATTAGCGGGGCCAATCAGCGGGTATCTTGGTACCAGTCAAACGGGTATCTTGGGGTCAGGCAAATGTTTCCTTCCTTTTCTAATAGCCTCAGGAGCTTGTTGTGGTGCTCCGACTGGTGATGGGGATGGACCCAGGCATCGACGTAGACTTTGCCTTCGAGAGCGTTGATCACATCTCGGAGGTAGGCATTGAGAATGGAGTCACCAATGAGCAAGACGCGGGGCCGCTTCTCATCGACGTTCTTCGCCCGGTCCAGCCGCCAGCTCTTGCCCTCCGCGTGCAGACGCTTCTCTTCCTTGCATTTGCGTGCTCACCGCGGCAATTTGGAAGCGAACGGAGGCACTGGTAACTGTTCGAGATGCAACCGTCAGGAAGGCCGCCGGATCAAGCTGTCCCACGTGCTCTGCGCACCCGGTAACGAGCGCAACGGCACAAGGTCAGATACGAACTCGGCGGTCTCCGACCAGGGCCGGGCGGCCGCCCGGCCCTGGTCACTGCGGTTCACTCCTAACCGCACACGATCAGGAGTGACAGCGAAGCAATAGCCGATTTCCAAGAAGCAAGGTCAGTAGAAGGAAAAAGCTTGAGACAGGTGTTCAGATGAGTATCCTCGCCTCATGCGAAAGCGGCGGTATTTGGCTCCTTGGCACCGCAAGGATCTGGAATCGAGCGGCTTAGGTCTTGATGGAGAGGCTGCCGTGGAGGCCTTGGCTGCGTTGCAGGGGAAGCCTGCCTTGTACCATCCGCCTTCGCGCAAGGCTTCGGCTGGACAGGCTGTGTGTCGCGCGTGGTGAACCGGGAGTTTGTGCTCAAGGGCGAGGAGAAGGAGGAGTTTGTGGGCCTGATGCGGCTCTACGAAGAGTTTTCTCGGGTGAAGGTGCTGACCTACTGCGTGATGTCCAATCACTTCCACATTCTGGTGGAGGGGGCGTGTAATCTTTCGTCTGTAAAAGGAACGGAGCCGATCTCTGCTCATTTTCTTTCGCGGCTGGGAATAACCGGAGTCTGAGCGTAGCGAAGACAGAGGTTGTTCACAGCCGCGACCGCCGGCCCGGGTTTGCGGGCTGGGAGCAGAGCGGGCTCCGGTCAGGATGAGTTGGTTAACTCGATCAAAAACCAACCGAACTCACACATGACCGAAGACCCGAACCAGACCATAGCTACCAACGTCCTTGATCCCATCCTAAATTACGGGCTGGAGGGCCTGCCCGAGGCCGTCGCCCTTCTGCTCAATCACGCCATGCGTATCGAGCGGGAGCATCACATCGGGGCCGGACCCTACCAGCGCAGTGAGCAACGCGACGGTCACGCCAACGGCTTCAAAGGGCGCCAGCTCAACACCCGGATCGGGACGATCTCGCTGCGCGTTCCGCAGGTCCGCGGCAGTGAAGAAGCGTTCTTTCCTTCCGCTCTCGAGCGTGGCCAGCGCAGCGAGAAGGCTCTCACCATCGCGATTGCCGAGATGTATCTGCAGGGCGTTTCGACCCGCCGGGTCACCAAGATCATGGAAGAGCTGTGCGGATTAGAGATCACCTCCACCCAGGTGAGCAAAGCGGCCGCCGAACTCGACGAGATGCTGGAGGCGTGGCGCACTCGGGAACTCGAAGCCATCTCCCACCTGGTGCTCGATGCCCGCTACGAGAAGATCCGCCACAACGGGGTGGTGCGCAGCTGCGCGGTGCTCATCGCGGTTGGGGTCCGAACCCGAGACGGCAAGCGCAGTGTGCTGGGCTGCTCGGTATCGCTGTCGGAAGCGGAAGTCCACTGGCGTGAGTTCCTCTCTTCCCTCAAGAAGCGCGGTTTGGAGTTGCCCAAGTCCACCACCAGCGATGCCCACGAGGGGCTCAAGGCCGCTCTGGAAGCGGTCTTTCCTGGCGGGGCTTGGCAGCGGTGTCAGTTCCACCTGCAGTCCCGCGGCCGCGGGACCCAGGCCTATGTGCCGAAGCAATCCATGAAGGAAGAGGTTGCTGCCGACATTCGCGCCATCTTCCACGCGGGCAGTCTGGCGGAGGCCGAGCAGAAGCTGGCCAAAGCAATTCAGAAGTATCGCAAGAGCGCTCCCGAGCTTTCCGATTGGATGGAGGGCAACCTCCCCGAAGGGTTCACGGTCTTCAGCCTCCCGGAGCCGGTGCGCAGGCGCCTGCGGACCTCCAATCTCATGGAGAACCTCAATCACCAGATCCGGCGCCGCACCCGTGTCGCCTCCATCTTTCCGAACACCGCCAGTTGTCTCCGGCTCGTCTCCGCGATCCTGATGGAGATCTCCGACGAGTGGGAGGAGTCCAAAGCCTACCTCAATCCCAAGCACCTCATCTAACATCTAACAGAACCACCGAATCCGAACCCTAACTCATCTTGATTTTCAATTTTACAGAAAATAAGTTGCTCGGCCGGTGGAGGTCCCGGCCCCGGCGGAGGATGGCGGGGCGTCGTGGTCCGACGAGCGCTTGCTCAAGCACCTTGGCTTGATCTATGGCGGGGCGGCGATGGCAAATTTGCGCTGGGAACTGCAGCACTACAGGGCGCAGGGCAACCTCGCAGCGGCCGAGGCATTCCGGGCCCGGTTCTTTGCGCGGATGTGTGAGGACAGGTAGCCCAACGCGGGGCGGAGGCTCTGAGAGCTTGCGGGGGATACGAGAGGGGTCGGTCGCAGCTGCTCGCCACAAAAGAAACACGATGAGATCGGCTTCCTGATAAATGACCCTCTGCGCTGTCCCTCTGCGCTTGCCCTCTGCGCTGGCTCCTCTGCGCTGGCTGGGTCCTCTGCGCTGACTCCAACTCATCCTGGTCTGATCTCCCAGCCGTCCCGGTCCGGAATGACAACATTAAGTCTCCTCACCTGCCGGCGCAGGAGGTATCCTGCAGCGTGGTCATTCTTTCGCGTTCTCTGCCGGCGGAGATCTGGATTCTTCTCGTTCTCTTCGCCCCCCTTCCGGCCGAGGATGTGCAGATTGCTCCCGCCCTCGGCGAACCGGAGCACCAACAACCCCGCTTCACCTTCAAGCTCAGCGAACTGCAGCCCGGCGTGGCACGCGGCAAGGACCGCTGGCTGGTCGGCCGCGTCCACGTCTTCAAGCCCGCCAGGGAGAAGTCGAAATCTCTCGCGCCTCACCAGGTCATCGAGGTCGTCATGAATGAACCGGAGTCCTTCTTCGCCCAATTCGGCGCCAAGCGTCCGGACCTCAACTGCGACGGTTACCCCGACCTCCAGATCTCGCAGTTCGGCGGAGCCAAGTGGGGCCGCGCCCACGTCTGGCTCTACCAGCCCGCCACCGGGGCCTTCGTTTCCACGAACCTCACCCGCCAATTCGCCCTCCTGAGCTACGCCAACTACCGGATCGATCCCAAGGCCAAAAGGCTCCACCTCCGGCAGTTCCGCGGCGCGCAACTCTTCGAGTCCATCTACCGCATCACTCCCGAACGCCTCCTCTTCGAGTCCAAGCACCTCGTCCCGAAGTGAGGTTCTCAAGACCAGAATCACCACGGTAATCTCCAACAAGGTCATGCCCCGTCTGCAGAGGACCCAGCCGCGATTTGCCGATTGTATTGAAGGCGGCGTAATCGCAAATGCCGTAGGTGAGTGGCTGTTCTCTTCTGCCACAGCTCTCAGCGCCACGTTTCGGCCGTCAGCTGCGGTCCGGGAATGGAATGAGTTTTTGAGGTGAGTCCGATCGGGGTAAAACTGGTGGATCGGATGCGAGGGCGGCGGAGAAGGTCTCGTCGGGGAACCCCTTGATGGCCATCATAGGGGTCAAATTCAATCCCGCGCAAATGCCCTCGAGCGATGCATCGGGCTGATCTAATCGATGCAGATTGCAGCGAATCAGTGCCCTTCCGCAGCCAGGTCTGTAACGCTGGGGAGCTCGGAGGTTTTTATGCCAAGGGATCGAGCCGTCTTTGCGCTGAGCATTATCACGAACGAGAGATCGAACTCGGATTCAGTTGTGTCAGAATTTGTCTCCACGGGTGGGGATGAATGAAAGTGACGCGTAGATGCCAAGCAAGGAGGTCGTCTCGGATCCCTATCAAATCAGTTCGCCGTTGGCAATCAGTAGGCTACGTCTTGGCGCCGGATTCTTGGTGATCACGACAGATGGTCTCGGCCTCTCACCCTCGTCTGATCCACCCCGCCCCCTTCGGCACTCCCTTGAATTACATTTAATTCCAATCCTTGTAATTGGAAGCTGAACCACCTTTGCTAGCATTCATCAGGATCGGGGGAGGAAGCTGCCGCTGCCTGCCTGCGTTCCTGCAAACCAGAAATGGACCAATGGCAGATTCAAAACCGAAACCTGTATTCTTCATCGTTCTGGGGCTCGTTATCGCAGGGCTTCTCCTCTACGCCTTCCGCGGCACGATTTTCCCGGAGGCTTCTTCCAACAAACGCGGTATCATCAACCCCGGCGATCTCACCCTGCCTGGTGACGGGGTGGAAGGGCCGGACCCCAATGTTCCGACCACCGTCTCGGAATACAAATACGTCGCCCAGGAAAAGCTGCCTCCCGTCAAGGAGACCAGTGACTACGAAAAACTCGAGGAGCGCACCGTAAAGTTCGCCCTCAACGTGTGGGCCGGCTGGGCGCCGATCATCCTGCAGAACGGGGGATCCGCCGCCGGCAAGGAGTGGACCACGCCCGATGGCGAGCCCTTCAAGGTTGAGCTCATCCTGATCGATGATCCGGTCGCAATGCGCGACTCCTACGCCGTCGGACGGGTGCACATCGGATGGGCCACCCTCGACATGGTCCCGCTCTTGATGGGCGAGCTCGGCAAGGACAGCCGCACCAACCCGCGCATCTTCCAACAGGTCGACTGGTCGAACGGCGGGGACGGCATCGTGATCCGCCGCAGCCACGCCGCGAATCCCCAAAAGCCGACCATCTCGGACCTCAAGGGCAAGAAGATCGTCCTCGCTCAGAACTCCCCGAGTGAATACTTCGTCCTCAATGCCCTCGTCAACGGCGGGGTGCAGCCTGCCGACGTCAAGTTTGTCTACACCCAGGATGCCTTCCAGGCTGCCGCCGCCTTCAATGCCGACAAGTCCATCGCAGCCTGTGTGAGCTGGGCCCCCGACATCTACAACCTGAGCGAAGTCGATTCCAATCACCTCCTTGTCTCCACAGCCACCGCCAACAAGCTCATTGCCGACGTCTGGTTCGCGCGTGCCGACTTCGCCCGCGACCATCCCGATATCTGCGAAGGCCTCGTGCGCGGCATTTTCGATGGAATCGAAAAGATGAAAAGCGAAGCCGGCCGCAAAGAAGCCGCCGGGCTGATGGCCAGTCTCTACGGCATCCCGGCCGACGAGTGCCTCGCCATGTTGGGCGACGCGCACTCCACCAACTATGCCGAGAACCGCGAGTTCTTCATGAACCAAAACAACCCCGCCAACTTCGAGCGGACCTGGAAGACCGCCTACCTCCTCTACCGCAAAATGGGAAAGGTCAGCGCCCCGGTTCCCTTCGACACGGTGATGGACTTCTCCATCATTCAGAAACTTGGCGACGAAGAACCCTACAAGAACAGCAAGAACGAGTATCAAATCCGCTTCGCCCCGCAGACCGTGCAGACCCTGAGGGCCGAGGGCGACGAGATCCTCACCAAGGTCGTCACGATCCACTTCTTCCCGAACAGCTGGGATCTCAATAAAAAGATCACCCGCAAAGAGAACGGGAAGGACGTGGAGGAACTCTACGATCCCAACGTCGGGTTCGTCCTCGACGAAGTCGCCAAGCTCGCCAGTCAGTACGGCGCGGCGAACATCATCATCGAGGGCCACACCGACTCCAGCATGAAGGGCCGCGTCAGCGAGCAGCTCATCAAGGAACTCGCCACCAACCGGGCCCAGGCCGTGAAGGAAGATCTGCTCCGGAAGTTCGAATCGCTGGATCCCAACCAGTTCACGGCCGACGGCGTGGGCTGGGACCGCCCCGCCGATGCTGGCGATCCGAACAATCACGCCAAGAACCGCCGGGTGGAGATCAAGGTGATCGCTCTCGAGACGCCGGAATAAGCCCGACGATCCAAACCCGGTGCAGACGCCTTTCGGAGATCCTTCGGGCAACCAGAGGAAGCGGTCGGAGCCCAAAGATGACTCGCTGAGCGGCGCGCTCGAACAGGATTCGTCCCGCGACGAGAGAAATGAAGAGTTTCGATCCGACCAGGGCTTCCTGCGTCGTTGGTTCGTGATTCGGGACGCCCCGGGATCGATCGAACGCCTCCTCCTCGGGGTGGGGTGCATCGCGCTGCTCCTTCTCGGCTGGCACCTTCTCACCATGGGCGAGAAGCCGGTCCTCAAGCCCACCGCCCTGCCGAGCCTTCCCGACACCGCCCAGTCTTTCCATTCCCTCTGGTTCGAGCGCGCTTTGGCGCGTGGCGCCGTTGCCAGCCTCAGCCGGGTCCTCGGCGGCTTCCTGCTGGCGGCTGCAATTGCGGTGCCGTTGGGCGTCGTTGCGGGTTGTTACCCGCGATTCCATGCCTTTGCGCGACCTCTCAGCATTTTCGGGCGCAACATCCCGATCGCAGCCCTCATTCCCCTCTCGCTGATCTGGTTTGGCATTGAGGACATCCAGAAAGTGATGTTCATCTTCATGGCGGCGGTGGCCTTTATCTTCTTCGACACCACCCAATCCCTGCGCCTCGTCCCGGGCCACTTTCTCGACACGGCCTACACCCTGGGAGCCCGCACCAACTGGCGGCAGGGATGGAAGCGCGCTTCCAAGTTTGGACTCGCTTACGCCTTCCTCGCAGTAATCGGCTTCTACTGGATGACGAAGAAACCTGTCCTCCAGGCCGGCTACCTTCCTGCCAGCGGCACCCTCATCCGGTCCGGGGGCGGCTTTCTCCTCGGCACCCTCCTTTGGCTCCCGGTCCACAACCACCAGGCCATCAGCAAGGTTCTCTTTCCGCTCGCCCTGCCATACGTCATCAACAGCATGCGCCTCCTCTTCGGCCTCGCCTTCGGCTACATCATGCTGGCCGAGGTCATCAACGCCGAACTCGGACTCGGCAAGATCATCCTCATCAGCCAGCGCCAGGGCCCACGCGAACACATTTATCTCTGCCTCATCGCCATCGCCCTTCTCGCCTTCGGCATCGACCGCCTCGTGATGTTCATCCAGCGCCGGGCCTTCCCCTACGTGACTCATGGACATTGATCCCATTACGCGATCAAACCTCTCCGCCCGCCACGACCCCGAAGCGGAAGCCGGGGTGGCGGCACCGCCCATTGTCGAGTTCCGGTCCGTTACCAAAACCTACAGCGCCGGCACGAGGCGAGCCTTCACTGCCATCGAGAATGTCAATTTCACGGTCGAGGACATTCCGGGAAAGGGCGAGTTCATCGGGATCCTGGGGCCGAGCGGCTGCGGAAAGAGCACCATTCTGCGCCTCATCGCCGGGCTCCTCCCGCAGCACCCGCCCACCGCCGGCGAGGTCCTCGTGCGCGGCAAACCCGTCACCGGTCCCAGCTCCGAGCGCGGCATGGTCTTTCAGGATTATACCAGCTTCACCAACCGCAGCGTCCTCGACAACGTCGCCTTCGGACTCGAGTGCGCCGGCATGGCAAAGAGGAAGCGCCACCAACTCGCCCTCGATTGGATCGCGCGGGTCGGACTCGATCCCGACCGGGACCGCCGCAAGTATCCTCACGAGCTTTCCGGCGGTATGCGCCAGCGGGTCGCGATCGCCCGCACCCTCATCCTCCACCCGAAGATCATCCTCATGGACGAACCCTTCGGCGCCCTCGATCCCGTCACCCGCACCCAGATGCAGGATCTCCTCGTCGGCCTCTGGCGTGAGCTGGAAGCGACGGTCTTCTTCGTCACCCACGACGTCGCGGAAGCGGTCTACCTCGGCGATCGCGTCTACATTCTCTCGAATTCGCCCGGGACAATCCTGAGCGAGCAGAGTGTTCCGCCGCCCGACGGGCCCTCCCGCGAGATGCGCCGCGAAAATGACTTTCAGGATCGAGTATTTGAGATCACGTTTCTCCTCGAAGAACTGGAGGCCAAGGCAGCGGCCGGCTCTTGACTTCCGACTCCAATCGCCATGGCAGACTCCCTCATCAAGAAGCTCTCCCGTGCCTTCAAGTGGCACTGGAACCTGCTTGGCTTTGGAGCCGCGGTGGTGGTGGGCATCCTCTCGGGCAGGCCCGACATTGTGCTGCCCGCTGCCCTCGCCGCCGAACTCGGATACCTCGGCTTTATCGGCGTCAACGAGCGCTTCCAAAATGTGCTGCGCGGCAAGGCCCTCCTGGAAGAGAAGGAAGTGGCAAACTCCACCCGCAAGCTGCGCGACATGATCGGGTTCCTCTCCCCCCACGATCGCGAGCGCTTCGATACGCTCCGCGATCGTTGCGTCCAATTCAAGGATCTGCGCGATCGCATGCGCACCGGCTCCGGCATCCAGGTCCTCTCCGAACTGCGCACCGGCTCCCTCGATAAAATGCTCTGGCTGTTTCTCAAGCTCCTTCATCACAAGACCGGCCTGGACCGATTTCTCGACACCACCGACGAGGATGTCCTCGCCAGGCAATCCGAAGAGGCTCACGCCGGACTGGAAGAGGCCCGTAATCAGCAACGCGGTGAGCGCTTGCTTCGGTCCCTGCGGGAGAAAGCCGCCGCGATCGACGAACGTCTCGCCAATTATCGCGCCGCGGAAGAAACCCGGGAACTCGTCAACACCGAACTCGACAAGACCGAGCAACGCATCGCCCACATCAGCGAGGTGGGCATGACAGGGCGCGCGCCATCCGATCTGGGAATTCAGATCGACAGCATTGCAGAGAGCATGGCCAACTCCGAAGCGACCCTGGGCGACCTCACGACCGGGCTCGACTTTGAGGACGACGAAATGCCTTCCCTCGTCAGCGAGGAGGTGGAGAGCCTGATCCCTCCACCACTGCCGCAATCTCAATCACAGTAACGAATCGGGCCGCCGCGGACGCAGGGATCGGGATCGGAACCGGTAATTTGGACCCGTCTTCAGTTTGCGAGATTGAATCTCAAGGGAGTCCTGAGTTCACCCTTCCCGAAACCCGGTGGCCCTGCTCAAATCGACCCGTCCGCCGAGATGAATTTCACCCCGCTTTCGGTCCTCTGTGCTCCACTCTTCCTGGGTTGTGCAATTCATGCTCCATGGCGCGATCTGCAATTCAGTCCCGGAAGGAGAAGGGCCTTTGCGGGCGCGATCTATCGGGGTGCAAATCGTTGGTCCGGAGCATTTCGCTTTCCTCCCGCCCGCGGCATGAACTATCGTCGCGGAGTCCTGTCAACCCCCCCAAGCCGGTGAGCTCCCATAATCCAGTTTCAGCATGAGTATCCGGTCGAAATTCCGAGTCGTCAGCCTCTGTATCGTCCTCATCCTGGTGGTGGTTGTATTCGTGGCTTTGAGGGTGGCGTCGGTCGAGATCACCAACAAGGTCCACGACAACCTCAACCTGGTCGCGGATCTCCAGCTCAACCGCGTGAAGGACGACCTGGACAGGAACTTCGAGCGCCTCGAACAGGTTTCGGCCCGGCGTCCCCTCCAGCAGAACCTGGTTCGCTTCGTAGAAGACTCGGTGGAGGACAGCCGTGACAAAGTCAACGCGATCCTCCGCGACGCCAAGCAGGTTGTCGATACCTTCCAAGAGGTTGCCATCATCAGCGACGAAGGCCTCGGGCTCGGCTCGTCGAACCTCGACAACATCGATACCAGCTACAAGGACAAGTTGTTCTTCAAGGAAAGGAGCAAGCCCGGCGGCGTCATCGACGGCGGGCGGGGAGTCAGCTTTAATGTCGATGAAAATGACAAGCTGCACGTCGTCCTCTCGGAGCCCTTCAAGGTCGAGGACGGCCAGGAACTGGGGCTGATCGTGATCATGTCGGACGGGGCGGGTCTCGCCGCGACCGTCAGCCATGAGAGCGGGATGAACTCGCTGACAATTGTCCTCGTGAAGACGAAGGACGATGGCGGGATGGTCATCCTCACGCCGCCGGAGGTGGCGCGAAGGGCCCGCGAAATCGGCGGCGACCGGCCACTGTTTGACAAGTCCCTCCCGATGGTGCGTGCCGCGGCGGGCGAGGAGAGCTTCTATCCGAACGCGACCGATTACCGGGGCGTCCCGGTGCTCGCCGTCACCCGCTATTTCCCCGAACTTCGCCTGGGATTCGTGGCGAAGTTGGACCGTGCCGAAGCGTTCCTCGGCTTGCGGCGGATCCGGAACATCTCGCTCCTCGCCCTGGTGCTCGCCCTGGTTGCCCTGGAGATCGTGTTCCTGACCATTCAGCGCTCCATGCTGAAGCCGATCCAACGCCTCGCCGAGACCGCCACCAAGATCAGCGAAGGCGACCTGTCGCGGCGCGTGGCGGAGGACCGTTCGGACGAAATCGGCGAGTTGGCGCGCGACTTCAACCAGATGACCGAGCGGCTGATCGATGCCAACACCGGGCTCGAACGCAAGGTCGAGGAGCGCACCGCGGAGCTGGAGCGTTCGAACGCCGACCTGGCCCAATTTGCCTACATCGCCTCACACGACCTGCGCGAGCCGCTGCGCATGGTGACCTGCTATGTGCAAATGCTGGAGAGGCGCTATAAGGCCGATCTTGACGAGGAAGCGCAAAAGTTCATCGGCTTTGCGGTGGACGGCAGCTCGCGGATGCGCAGGCTGATCGACGACCTGCTCGCATTTTCGCGGGTTGGGACCCGGCCCAAGGAGTTTGAGGAGGTCGAAATCCGGGAGATCTTCGAAGCGGTGAAAATGAATCTAAAGATCGCGATTGAAGAATCGGGCGCCGAGGTGGTGAGCGGCGACCTGCCGAAGGTGATGGGTGACTCGACGCAGCTGACCCAGCTCTGCCAGAACTTGATCGCCAACGCGCTCAAGTTCCGCGGCGAGCGCATGCCCAGGGTGGAGGTGAATGCCGAATGCGAGGGCGGGCGCTGGCGCATTTCGGTCCGCGACAACGGAATCGGGATCGACGCCGATCACTGTGAGCGGATCTTCCTGATATTCCAGCGTCTGCACAAGAGAGACGAATACGAGGGCACCGGGATCGGTCTGGCGGTGTGCAAGAAGATTGTCGAGCGCCACGGAGGCAGGATCATGGTCGAATCGGTCCCGGACGAAGGCTCAGTTTTCATCTTCGACCTCCCGGCGATCGACGGTGGCGGAGCTCCCTCGAAAGGGATGATGAAGTCGCGGGAGGAGGCGCCGAAGAGGAAGACGGCTGTGGCGCAGCGCACCGCGGATTGATGGTGCGGTAGGACAGAGTGGGGCCGGCAGGCCTTGCGGGCGGTTACCCCTTCCAGGGGCCGGTCACGGCGAGGGTGATGCCGGGGTGGTAGATATTGACGAAGAGGGTGGCGCCATCGGGCGAGAAGCACGCCCCTGCCAATTCGGCGTTGTTGTACCTGTTCTGCCCGATCGGGTAGACGGATCCCTGCGGCGTGATTCCGCGCATGCGGGCGTTACGTGGGCCGTCTTCGCAGAAGATGATATCGCCCCACGGAGCGATCGTGAGGTTGTCGGCGCTCTGCAACACGGCCTTGTCGTTCGGTTCCAGGAACAACTCGACCACGCCGGGTTTGGCGGCCTCTCCGGCGGTGCCCTCCACCTCGCTGGGGCGGTAGCGGAAGATCTGGCCGTACTGTTTGGTGCCGCCGTTGGTACAGGCGAAGTAGAGTTCTCCCTCGCCGAACCAGATGCCCTCGCCGCGGGCGAAGCGGGCCCCACCCATCTCGAACCCCCGCCTGCGCAGGTCGTCGTCAGGCGAATCGATTTTATCGATATCGAGCCAGCGCACCGGGTGTGGCTTGAGGAGAGGGAAGCCGTCGAGACCATTCTCTTCCCAGTTGCGGGTATCGGTGCCCTTGCCGTCCGCCGGGCCGCCGTCGCGAATCACGAGGAACTGCAGTTTCCCGCCGGCGGAGAGTTCCTGCTTCTTGTTGGGGATGAATCGGTAGAGCAATCCGTCGTGGCGATCCTCGGTCAGGTAGACGATGCCGGTGCGCGGGTCGATAGCGACGGCCTCGTGGTTGAAGCGACCCATCGCTTCGAGCGGTTCCGGCTTCGTGAGCCCGATTTCGGTGGTGGCGGGAACCTCGAAGACCCAGCCGTGGTTCCGCTCGTTCTTGTTATTCGGCGTCTCGGAAGTTCCCGCCTTTTCGACGTTCTCCTCGCAGGTGATCCAGGAGTTCCAGGGGGTCTGGCCGCCCGCACAGTTGCGACAGGTGCCCACCAGGCTCAGGAACTGTTTCTCGACGGTCTGGGTTTTCGGATCATAGACGACGGTGGTCGTGCCGCCGAGATGCGGGACCAGCCTCTGCCCGGGGTCGAAAATCTGGCTGGAGTCGACCTTGTCGAACAATTCGTTCTGAAGCCCGAAGGGCCCCAGGAAGGTCCGTTGTGCCTCGAGCTCGTGGTTGCGCACCAGGATGGTCCGCCCGTCCGGCCCCGGGAAGGCGCCCATCCCATCCGCCAGCCCGGGGATCCGCAGTCCGTCATCCATAAAGTCACCGGCGCGCCCGATTAGGTTGTATCTAAACCCCTTGGGGAGGTCGAGGATGCGATTCGGATCGGGAAGGAGGTTTCCGTACTTCAGCCCTTCTGCTTCGGCGGCAGCGTTCGCAGTCCCGCTCGTAAAGCGGGAGAGCCCGAGGAAGGCGGCGGTCACGGCCGAGCGCTTCAGGAATTGACGGCGGGAATCAGGCATGGTGAGCAAGGGGTTGGTGGCAACCCAAGTAAATCACGGAACCCATTCTTCGGAAACCGGAAACTCGGGGCGGCCTTGGTAAATGACGCGGCGGACGTTGGGGGAGGGGCGAATCACGACAGGCGAGGGACCCTACGATACGGCCGCTCCGCTTGCTGTGCGAATGTGGCGGAAAGCTGCGCAATATCGGCCATCCCCGGCCGCGGGTGGTGGCCGCCGGCTGGCAGGAATGGGAGCCGCTGCTTGTCCTTGGCCTGGTGCCATTGCTGCTAGGCGATGACCTCGTGGATCGGCTTGCCGCTCGAGATGGGGAGGGGGCGGTCCTGCAGATCCGTGATCTCGGCCTTCGGATCGACGCCGAGGAGGTAATAGATGGTGGCGGCGAGGTCTTCCGGCGTGACGCCATTTTCTTCCGGTTCGCTGGCGGTCTTGTCGGACTTGCCGTAGATGAAGCCGCGCTTCACGCCCCCGCCGGCGAGGAGAACCGAGTAGCATTTCGGCCAGTGGTCGCGGCTGACGTTCTTGTTGATCTTGGGAGTACGCCCGAACTCGCCCATCCAGACCACGAGCGTCTCTTCGAGCATGCCGCGCTGCTCGAGATCTTCCAGGAGGGTGGGCAGGGTCTGGTCGGTGACGGGGAGTTGGTAGCCTTCCACGATGGGATACATGCGGGTGTTGTCGAAGCCGTGCGTATCCCATCCGCCGTCGTTGATCCGCCGCCCGCCGATGCCTGCCGCGAAGTAGACGGTGGTGAATTTCACTCCGCTTTCGGCGAGCCTCCGCGCCAAAAGGCATCCCTGGCCGTAGGTGGTGCGTCCGTAGCGGTCGCGAAGCCACGCCGGCTCCTGGCTCAAGTCGAAGGCCTGGCGGGCGCGCTCGGAATTGAGCATGGCGAGGGCACGGGCATAATAGTCATCCAACCCGCGGACTTCGGCGGAGCGGTCGAGCATGCGTGACTGGGCGTCGATCAGCTTCTGCAGTCCGCGCCGGTGGTGGAGGCGGTCGATGTCGAGGCCTTTCGGCAGGCTCAGTTCCGGCAGGCGGAAATCGTCTGCATTGGGATCGCGCGGCACATAGAGGGGATCGTGTTTCTTGCCGAGGAAACTGGCGTGCTGGCCCGGGGTCTTGGAGCCGTCGCGCACGACGTGGGGGTAGCTCACAAAGGTCGGCAACTGCGGGATGGTGCCCGGGGCGAAGTGATCGACCACCGACCCGTAGGCCGGGTAGAGGTCGAGGGAATCGCGGAGCCGCTGGTCGTCAGTCGGCGGGGCGTGCCCGGTGAGGGCGTAGTAACCGGCCGAGTTGTGGTTGTTCATGGTGTGGTGCAGGGTGCGGATGACGGTCACGCGGTCCATGAACTTGGCGAGGCGCGGGAGGTGTTCGCAGATCTCGAGGTCCGGATTGGATGTGCGGATCTGCTGGTGCGGACTGCGGTACTCCACCGGCGCGTCCGGTTTCATGTCGAGAATGTCGATCTGGCTCGGACCGCCCCACTGAAAGAGGAAGATGACCGACCGGGCTTTCGGCGCGATCGGGATTTGCGGCGGCTTCAGATCGGTGGCCTTGAGGAGCTTCGGCATCGTCAGTCCCAGCAGCCCCATCCCGCCCGCCTTCAGCAAGGAACGGCGGGAGGTCTCGAGAGAGCGGAAGTTGGAGCAGGAGGATTTCATGTCAACCTGGTGGATGCC
>CAUZKZ010000036.1:0-20747 GCA_963580345.1 Verrucomicrobiia bacterium
AAGCCGCGCATCACGAACCAGCCGATCGCGACGATAAGGAGGGGGATGAGGAGGCGTAGGACGATTTTCACCGGCGACGCGGAATCTTACGCGGGATTGCCCCCCATTTCTAACCAAAGTTCCTGTGAATAGTGCGCTCACAAGACCCTGTTACCCAAGGGAAAGCGCAAATTCGGCTATTTTGCGATGGTTTGGTAGTCGCCCCCGAGGGCCAGGTGCAAATCGAGGCGGTTCTGGATGCGCCGGTTTCGGAGGCCGATGAGGCTGCCCCGGGCGTTCACGGCGCGGCGCTGGGCTTCCAGAATTTCGAGCACCGAGGCGCCCTCGATTCCGAGGCCGAGGTCCCGTTCGGAGGCCTTTTGGGCCAGGCTGGCCTGCCGGACTTCCTGCAGCAGGAAGAATTCCTGTTCGAGCAGGGAGCGATCCGTCTGCAGGGCGGATTCCACCTCGCGGAAGGCGACCAGGACGTCCTGCACGTAGTCGTGGATCGAGGCCTTGTTGCGTTCGAGCGCGGCGCGGGCCTCGGCGGTGGGAGCGCCGCCCCGGTAGACGGTCTGCGCGAGGGAGGCTGCGATCGACCAGGTGAGGTAGGCGGGATCGAGTGCGCGCTTGAGTTGTTCCGAACTGGTCCCGCCCGAACCGGTCAAGCGCAGGGCGGGCAGGAGGTCCTTGCGGGCGGCATCGGCGCGGCGAGCGGAAGAATAGATACGGGCGCGGCCAGCCGCCAGATCGGGACGGCGGGCCAGGAGTTCGGAGGGCAAGCCGGCCGGGATCCTGGACTTCAAGGGCGGAAGTTCGGAGGCAGCCTGCAGTTCACCGGAGGGATAACGCCCGATGAGCAGTTGCAGGGCGCGCGCAGCCTCATCGCGTTGCAGGGTGCGGTTGCGAAGATTGCGTTCGGCGCTGGCCACATTGTTGCGGGCCAGTTGGACATCCACGGCGCGAAGAAGGGCCACCTTTTGGCGCCGCGTGATGAGGGCCAGACTCTTCTTGAAGTCGATCAGAGTTTGCGTGGCCAGTTCGAGCTGCTGCTGGGCCTCCGTCAAGTTGGCCCAGGCCTGGGCGGTGTTGACGGCGAGAGAGAGCTGGGCGGAACGGAAATCGGCGAGGGCCGTGGCGTAGTCGGCCCGCGTGGCGTAATCGAGATCGCGCAGGCGTCCCCACAGGTCGATCTCCCAGGAGGCTGAAAAGGAGAGACCGTAGGAATCGCTCGAGACGCCGGGTGCCGGGCCGAGGCCGGCGTAGCTACGCGAGGTGGAACCGCCGGCGATCACAGAGGGAAGCCGGGCCGACCGGCCGATGATGGTGGTCTGGCGCGCGGCGCGCAGCCGGTAAGCGGATGCCCTCAGATTGTGGTTGTTGCGGATCGCCTCGTGGACGAGCGCCGCCATGCGCGGGTCGTTGAACTCGCTCAGCCAGCCGGTCGAGATTCTCCCATGTTGTCCCTGTCGCGCTTCCATCCAGATCCGCGGCGGATCGAGGCGTGCGTTCTCCTGAGGCACCTCCCACTTCTTCCGGGTCGCACAGCCGGAGAGGAGGGCGACGAGAATGAAGCATGACATGAGGCGGAGCACGGCGGGAGTGTTGGGAATGGGGGGAGGGGAAGCAAGGTTTTGAGCGAGGAGTGGCTGCGAGAATAATCTCAACCCACAAGCTCCAGATAAGCTCCATCCCTCAAATCACAGTGCTCGAACTCGATCCTTGGAGTTTGAGAGTTGGCCCTGAAGATTATTTGGAACTTGTGGGTTGGAGCTTTGGTCTGCGGCGGCACGACGGCGGATTGGTGAGGGCGAGACATGTCTCGTGCGAGCGGAGTTGCGGGTGAGGGCGTGCCATGAGGTGCTGGCGGATCGACGCTTCCACGGCCCGTTCCCGGCCCCCCGGAACGTGTTCCGGCTACCACCAAAGCGGTGTCATGCCACCGCCCTCCAAAAAGACCCGCGCGCCGAGCCTACACGAACGCTTCGTGCACCGTCGCGGCGGCGTAGTCGCGGTTGAGCTTGGCGATGTGGTCGACCGAGATGGCCTTGGGGCAGACTGCTTCGCACTCGGACTGGTTGGTGCAGTTGCCGAAGCCTTCGGCGTCCATGGTCCTGACCATGCTGAGAACGCGGCGGTGTTTTTCTGGTTCGCCCTGGGGGAGGTGATTGAGGTGGGAGGCCTTGGCGGCGACGAAGAGCATGGCGCTGGCATTCTTGCAGGCCGCCACGCAGGCGCCGCAACCGATGCAGGTGGCGGCGTCGAAGGCGGTATCAGCGTGCTCCCTGGGAACCGGAATGGCGTTGGCGTCGGGTGCGGCGCCGGTGCGGATGGAAATGAAACCGCCGGCCTGGATGATGCGGTCGAAGCAAGTGCGATCCACTACGAGGTCCTTGATGACCGGAAAGGCGTGGGCGCGGAATGGTTCGATCCAGATCGTTTCGCCCTCCTGGAAATGGCGCATGTGGAGCTGACAGGTGGTGGTGGCGCGCTCCGGACCGTGGGGAATGCCGTTGATGGTGAGAGAGCACATCCCGCAGATGCCCTCGCGGCAGTCGTGGTCGAAGTGGATGGGATCCCCGCCGTCCGCGATGATGCGCTCGTTCACGATGTCGAGCATCTCGAGGAAGGAGGCCTCTTCGGGAATGTCCTTCGCCTGATAGGTTTCGAGGTGTCCGAGGGCCCTGGCGTTTTCCTGCCGCCAGACTTTGAGGTTGAGGTTCATGCGAGTGTCAAGACGCCTGGGCCGGAAGTGTTAAGATTACGGCCTACTTGTAACTGCGGATGCTGAGTTCGACGTTTTCGAAATTGAGCGCCTCCCTGGTGACCTTCGGCTTCTTTCCCACCCCCGCGTAGGCCCAGGCGCTGACGTGACAGAACCTGGCATCGTCGCGTTTGGCCTCACCGGGTTGGGTGCGGCCTTCCACCACCTCCGGGTCGGAAGCAGTGAACTGGTGATCGAGGCGGAAGTGGCCGCCGCAGGATTCCTCCCGGTTGAGGGCGTCGTGGCAGAGAAGTTCCGCAAATTCCAGGAAGTCGGCGACCCGTCCGGCCTTCTCGAGTTCCTGGTTGAGGTCCTGGCCGTGGCCCGGGACGCGGACGTTGCCCCAGAATTCGTCGCGGATACCAGGAATTTCTGCGAGAGCTTTCTGGAGGCCCTCCCGCGACCGCTCCATTCCGCACTTGTCCCAGAGAAGGAGTCCAAGCTCGCGGTGGAAGGAGTCCACGGTGCGATCACCGCGGATCTGGAGCAGGGAGTTGACTTGGTCGCGGACCTCCTCCTCGCAACGCTTGAACTCGGGGCGGGACGCATCGCCGCCGCCCGGCGGCTGGGTGGCGAGGTAATTGGCGATGGTGGAGGGGAGGATAAAGTAGCCGTCGGCGAGGCCCTGCATGAGGGCGGATGCGCCGAGGCGGTTGGCGCCGTGATCGGAAAAGTTGGCCTCGCCCGCCACGTGCAGGCCCGGAAGGTTCGACATGAGGTTGTAGTCCACCCACAACCCTCCCATCGTGTAGTGCACGGCCGGGAAGATCTGCATGGGCGTCTCGTAGGGGTTCTTGCCTTTGATCTTCTCGTACATCTGGAAGAGATTGCCGTAGCGCGCCGCGATGGATTCGCGGCCGTCGCGCTGGACGGCATCGCGGAAGTCGAGGAAGACCCCCAGCCCGGTGGGAGCCACCCCGCGTCCCTCGTCGCAGACTTCCTTCGCGGAGCGGGAGGCGATGTCGCGGGGTGAGAGATTCCCGAAGGAGGGATACTTGCGCTCCAGGTAGTAATCGCGGTCGCCCTCCGCCACGTCGCGGGCCCGGATATCGCCGCGCCGGATTTGCTCGGCCACGGCGGTGGTCTTGGGAACCCAGATGCGGCCGTCGTTGCGCAGCGACTCCGACATGAGGGTGAGCTTGGACTGGTACTCGCCGCTGACGGGGATGCAGGTGGGATGAATCTGGGTGAAGCAGGGGTTCGCGAAGGCGGCCCCGCGCTTATAGGCGCGGTAGGCAGCCATCACGTTGCAGCCCTTGGCATTGGTGGAGAGATAGAAGACGTTTCCGTATCCGCCCGTGGCCAGCACCACCGCGTCGGCGGCGTGCGAGGAGATCTCGCCGCTCACCATGTCGCGCACGATGATGCCCTTGGCGTGACCGTCTGCGACGACCAGGTCGAGCATCTCGGTGCGGGGAAACATGCGCACCCCGCCGCGGGCGATCTCCTTGGCGAGGGCTTGGTAGCAACCGAGGAGGAGTTGCTGGCCGGTCTGCCCGCGCGCGTAGAAGGTGCGCTTGACCTGTGCCCCGCCAAAGGAGCGGTTGTCGAGGAGGCCGCCATACTCGCGGGCGAAGGGGACACCCTGCGCCACGCACTGGTCGATGATGTTGAGGGAAACCTCCGCGAGGCGATGGACGTTGGCTTCGCGGGAACGAAAATCGCCGCCCTTGATGGTGTCATAGAAGAGGCGATAGACCGAATCGCCGTCGTTCTGGTAGTTCTTGGCGGCGTTGATTCCACCCTGGGCCGCGATGGAGTGGGCGCGGCGCGGGCTGTCCTGGTAGCAGAAGCAGCTCACCCGGTAGCCCAGCTCCGAGAGAGTGGCCGCCGCGGCGCCCCCGGCGAGGCCGCTCCCCACCACGATGATGGAATACTTCCGCTTGTTGGCGGGGTTGATGAGCTTGGACTCCACGCGGTGCCGCGACCACTTCTGGTCGAGAGGGCCGGAGGGGATTGCGCTGTGGAGTTTGAGGGGCATTTTGGTCAGTGGACAGTAATCAGTGTACAGGGTTCAGTCTAGCGGCCGAAGCCGAAGAGCCAGATGGAGATGGGAATGGAGAGGAAGCCGAGCCAGATGACGAGGGCGTAGGCCCAGCCGAGCTTGGTTATGAGGCCGTTCGTTTTGCGGGAGCTGATTCCGAGCGTTTGAAAAATGGAGGCGAAGCCGTGGGAGAGGTGGGAGCAGAGGAGGGTGAGGGCGACGATGTAGAACACGGAAGCCGGGGCCCACGAGAATCCGTCGATCATCATCTTGTAAACGTTATGCACATTTCCGGACTCTCCCGGCAGAGTGGTCAGGTAAGTCTCACCGCCGAAATCGTTTCCGATCCGCACCGTGAAATGGAGGAGGTGGTAGATGACGAAAGCCAGGATGGTGAGGCCGCTCCAGATCATGATCCGGGACGAGCGGCTGGCCTGCACGGTGCTGGGGTAGGCATAGTCGGTGCGGGCGGCGCGGTTGGCGGCGGTGAGTTGGATGGTGAGGACGACGTGCACCACGAAAGCGGCAAGGAGTCCGGCGCGGGCGATCCAGATCGCGGCGCCGTGGCCCAAATCGTGGAGGAAGACCCCGTATTCGTTGACGGCATCCGGCCCGGCGAAGACGAGTAGATTTCCGGCCAGATGGGCGGGCAAATAGAGGAGGAGAACGATCCCGGTGAGGGCGACGAGAAGTTTCTTGCCGATGGACGAATTCCAGAACGAAGCAATCGTGCGAGTGAGAACTTTCATGCCGCGTTCGGACCGCCAAAAACTAAGAAGGTCCCTTCCTTATTCAAGGGGCAATCGTCGCCGTCGTCCTATTTGCGGAAGAATTGCGAACAGGCAGGACGTTCGTCCCTGCCTCACAACCCCGACCCGGCGAGGTGCCTGGGGGAAGGGAAACCTCCCAGGCCCGGGCGCAGGGCCGGTTACTTGTTCTTTTTGGGAGGAACGGGTGGAATGCGCACCGGCGGGGTCACGGCGCTGGGCCGGTTGCCGGGCAGCTTGCCGGCGCCTTTCTTGTCGTCTTTACCCTCGGGAGGGGGCGGAGCCTTCTTCTTGACGATTTCGCTCCGGCTCTTGAGGAGGCTGTTCACGGTGTATTGTGCGAACTCGTAGGTGTGGGCTTCGTAGGCTTTTTCGCGGACCAGCTTGGCCTTGAGGTTTTCGAGGGTGAGAGCGAAGGCCTGGTCCTGGGCCTTGGCTTGCTCTTCAGTCTCGTTTTCTCCCTTCACTCTGGTCTCCGCGAACTTGCCCTCGATTTTGACGGTGCCCACGTAATTGGAGGGAGGCGGCGGCGGGCCGTCCTCATCTTCGGATTTCTCCTCCGCTTTAATGGGAACGAGGTCGAAGGTGTAGGTGAATCCCTCGAAAGTGGTGAAGACCGCCTGCCGGGCGCCCGCAGGGTCTTTCTTCTTCTCCGCCTCGGCGGGATCGAGGATGTCTTCAAAGCGAAGTTTTGCGAAGAGGGTCTTGAAGGCGCTGGCACTTCCGGTGTCCATCTCCTCGTCTTCGGCAACATCGCCGGCGGCAAAATCGCCTTCCTCCGTTTCGCGGGTCACGGCCCAGCCCTTGAACTCCTTGTCGTTCGGCGCACTGAGCGCGATGCTCTTGATTTTCTCCACTTCGAGGAACTTGTAGGCGAGCCACGACTTGGCTTCCGCGAGGGGGCCGCGGCGGACGTCGGTGCCACCCAGTTCGCCGGTGCGGCGATTGATGGTGCCGACAACCTTCCAAACGCCCTTGTTTCCGGCCAGGTCGCGCACCACGATTCCGCGCAGCGGTTGGCCGGGGTCGCCTCCGAAGTCCTCGCCGAAGATGATGCTGGAATGGACGGAGTCCCCTGCGCCGAAGAAGGTCACGAGGAGGCCGCTCGGGTCGGCGGGATCTTCTTCTCCCTTCGCCTTCTCGGATTCCTTGTGCTTCTCGATCTGCTCCTTTTCATCGGGGCTGAGGAGCCCCATCAGCGCGAAGTGCTTGGCATCGGCGGGGATTTCGAGGCCGACCTGGAGGGCCAGGAGGGACGCCACCAGTCGCTCGATTTCCTTGGCGCTGTCGATCGGGAAGTCGGTGCGGGAGGGGACGACCCACTTGTCGTCCTTGCGGGTCAGCACCACCTCGTTCTCGGCCTTGGCAAGGCGCACCTTCAGCACATCGGAAGACGAAAAGCCCGTCACGAGCTTCTTGCCTACCAGTTCGTTCTTGGAGCTGAAGCGGGCGGAATTCTTGAAGAGAGTGACCAGCGCAGTGACCGAGGAGGCCGCCAGGAGCACCAGGAATACAATGAGTGGAATTGGCTTCATCTTGCTGCAGTTTTGATGTGACGCGTGATGCCGACGATAAAGCCGACGAGGACGACGAAGGTGGGCGCGATGAGCATGTTCATCCACTTGTAGAGACCGATGAAGAATTGGATCTCCTGGCGTTCCTCGCGGTTGATGAGGCGTTGTTGCTGCTCGAGTTCGCGGATTTCGGCCTGGGCCAATTCCAGTTTCTCGGCGCGTTCGGCGTCCATCTGGATCTGGATGTTTCCTTCCTGGGTGAGGACGAGTTGTCCGTCCATGAGGGCCTTGTTGGCTTCTTCCATTTTGTCCTGAATGTCGGCACGCTTGGTGGCCTGCTTGTCGCCCGCCTTCTTGCGAATGTCGTTGATGACGGTGAACGGCCGGTGGGTGGAGCCCCGGCCCCGGACCGCGACGAGATCCTGGTCTCCGGCCAGGGTTTCGATCAGGTTGAAGACGAAGGCGAGGTTGTCGTGGGAACGCTGTCCGCCCCGTGAGTTGGGATCGCCGAGAAAGAAGTCAAAGAGCATGTCCACATCGGACACGATCGCCACTGCGCCGGGCTTGTCTCCAGCTGCGAGGTGGTAATCTTCCTCCTCTTCCTTTTTGTCAGCGGCATCGTCGGCGTTCTTGTCAGGGTCATCGCCTTCCTTCTTGTCAGGGTCATCGCCTTCTTTCTTTTCTTCCTTGGGCGGATCTGCGGCGGCGGCGGGGTCATCCTCCTTGGGAGGGGCAGGTTTCTCCTCCGCGGGCTCCTCGGCGGCGGCTTGTGCGGCGGCGGGAGGGGCGGCATCGGGAGAGTCGGCGGGAGGCACATCGGCCGGCGGGGTCTCGGGCTTCTCCGGGTTCTGTGGATTGGGGAACTCGCCCTCGGGGGGGTCGCCGGATTTCGGCTCGGCCGGAGTGGGGTCGTCCTCGCCGGCGGCCGGGGGCTCGGGGGCGGACGGGGCCGGAGCGGGCGGCGGCTCAGCCGGCGGGGTGGGAGCGGGGGCCGGCTCGGGCACCGAATCCGGGGGGGCGCCGGGGGGGGGGGGGGGGGGGGGGCCGGGGGGGGGGCGGTTCCGGTTCCTCCACTTCCTCGGGCTCTTTTCCGGGGTCCGATTCGAAGGCGGACTTGAACTTGCCCTCCAGGACCACCGCCACGGGATAGCGGGCTTCCTTGCTCTTCTGGCTCTGCAGTTGCGCCATGGCCTCTTCGAGGGTGCGGGAGATGCCGAGCGTGAAGCCCACGTCCCGTCCGGCGAGGGCCTTGGACTTGGGCGAGGAGCGGACGAGGGTGCGCATCTTCAGCCCGCCGGCGGGATTGCCCTCGATGGGGGAGGGATCGACCATGCGCACCGAGCTGAGATTGCGGGTGACGGGATCATCCTTGGTGAGGGCATCATCCGAGAAGTCCGCCATGATGGCCGCTCCGCGTTCCATGGCCTGCACCACCGCCTGGGTCCAGCGCCGATCGGGAATCTGGCGGATTTGGTTCACGAGGCGGAATTCCCGTTGCAGGATCTGCTGGACCGGGCGCGGGTAGGAGACAGCCCGGGAATACTTCGGGTCGATGAGTACGGGATTCTTCGTTCCGGGGCCCCCGACCTTCACACCCCACGACTTGTAGAGTTCATCGAGGCCGGAGCGGTAGCTCGGGAGGGCCTGCGAATCGAAAAGATTCATGAGGTCCTTCAGCCAGGACGGGTTTTCGTCGCGGCGCTGGAAGGGCAGCACCGCGGAGTAGGGATCGAAGTAGCGCGACACCATGTACTGGTTGTCGAGGAAGGCGATCGCCTTGCCTCCACCCACGACGAACTGGTCAATGGCGTATTGCGACTCCTTGGAGAGTTCGTCGATCGTGGTGGCGCCCATGGGCGGCATCCCGGGCCGGGGAGACTGGGGGCGGTTGATGCGCACCGGGTGCACGATGAGGAGAAGGTCGAGATTGTAAAACGGGTGATCCTTGTCCCCGGGCTTCATGGGCTTCACATCGAAGGGGACCGGCACGATGTCGAAGTCCTTGGAGAGATAGCGGTAGATGGTCCAGGGCGGTGAAGCGCGACCGCCCATGATGCCGGGTTGGCCGGCCAATCCGATCTCGTTGCCCTCCAGCAGGCCGATCTTGAGACGCTTCTTTCGCGTCACGGACGCGATGGCGCGCGTGAGTTGGTATTCGAGGTCGGCCTCCTGCTTGGGGTCGAGAAACGGGATGGTCTCGATTTTCTGGAGACTGCTGACGGAGAGGCCGAAGAAGTAGGATTGGCGGCCCCGGCCCCGGCGGTTGAAGTCGATGTCGTCGAGGGATTCCGTCTGCTGGAGATCCATGAGAGGATCCCGCGCGTTGATCCCGTCGAGGACCGCGGAGTCTTCTTCGACCGAGTTCGGAACGGGACTATAGGACTGGACGACGATGGAGTTCCCCGAGGCCTTGGCAAATTCCTGCAGGAGATCCTCGACACGCTTGGCGTACTCGGTGAATTCCTTGGGAAGCTGGGCATCTTCCCCGCTGACGTAGAGCCGGATGGTGACGGGGCGTTCGGATTCCCTGGCTTTATTCAGGATGGCGCGGGTGCCGTCGGAGAGGGTGAAGACGTTGCCTTCGGTGGTATCGAACCGGACCGGGGGAATCAGGCGCTGCACGATGATGTTCAACGAAGCGACGAAGACGATGAAGCCGAGGACGATTCCAAAGGCCTTCCAGCTGTGCGATGCGTTCATGGGTTGGCGATTTGAAGAGGAAAATTAGGCCCGCTTGCTTTGCAGAACGAGATTGGTGGCGAAGAGGCAGAGGGCGATCACGCTGACGAAGTAGAAGACGTAGCGCAGATCGATCAGGCCCTTGGCGAAATCCGTGAAGGGAGGAATCACGCTGAGCGAGGAAAGGATTTCCGCCACGATGGGGACCCCGCTGTCGTTGAAGAAATTCACGACGGGGTCGAAGCCGATGATACAAAGCACGAGGCAGAGGGGGATGGAGACGGCCACGCTGATGACCTGGCTGCGGGTCAGAGCTGAGATGGCAATGGAAACCGCGATGAAGGTTCCGCCCACCAGGAGGCTCCCAAGGTAACCGGACCAGATCGGCCCCCCATCGGGATCGCCGAGATACGAGACGGTGAAGACGACCACGATCGTGAGGGCCAGCGAGACGGCGAGGACGGTGAGGGCGCCGAAGAATTTTCCGAGGACCACTTCGATGGTGCGGACCGGCATGGTGGAGAGAAGTTCGATGGTGCCCTGCCGGTGTTCGTCCGAAAGGCTCCGCATCGCGAGCATGGGGCCATAGAAGGCGAGGACCCACGGATGGTAGTAAAAGAAAAAGTCCTTCAGGACAGCCTGCTCGTTCTCGATCAATTCGCGGCCCGGCCACAGGAACGTCAGGGCGTTGGTGACCACCAGGAAGATGAAAATGAGGACGTAGGCGAGCGGGGAGGTAAAGAAGGAGGAAACCTCGCGCCGGAAGATGCTCCAGATATTCTTCATGGGAAAAAGGGGGCGCGGATCAGGCCGCGACGTCGGGGGTGGTGAGTTTGCGGAAGAGTTCGGTGAGAGATCCGTCTCCTTCGTTGCGAAGAGCCTCCGGGGTTCCTTCCGCGACGAGTTTGCCCTGGTCGATGATCATGGCGCGGGTGCAGGCGGCGTCGACCTCCTCCAGGATGTGGGTCGAGAACACGATGGTCTTTTCCTTGCCGAGTTCCCGGATGAGTTTGCGGACCTCGTGTTTCTGGTTGGGGTCGAGGCCGTCGGTCGGTTCGTCGAGAATGAGCACCTCGGGATCGTGCAGGAGGGCCTGGGCGAGACAGGTCCGGTGGCGATACCCTTTCGAGAGGGTGTCGATCGACTGGTGGATGACGCTGTCGAGGAAGCAGGTTACGATGACGCGATCGACGGCCTGCCGCTTGGCGAGCCCGGAGAAGCCCCGGATGTCGGCGCAGAAGCGCAGGAACCCGAGGACCGTCATGTCGTTGTAGAGCGGGGCGGACTCGGGGAGGTAGCCGATCTTGCGCTTGGCGTCCTCGGGCTTGTCCTTCATGGAGATGCCGCAAATATGCACGGTGCCGCCGGAAGGGGGGAGGAAGCCGGTGATGACGCGCATCGTGGTGGATTTCCCTGCTCCGTTGGGACCGAGGAATCCGAGGACCTCTCCCTTCTCCACCGAGAAGGAAATGTCATCGACAGCGGCCTTGTGCCCAAACTGCTTGGTGAGGTGGTTGACTTCGATCATGACGATTCGATCGTGGGGTCCTAAGGGATCAATCTCTGTGGCTCATAGCGGCGCAGGCCGTGTGGCGCGTGCGAATTTTATTCGTAAATTTTCGATTTCAAGGGCAAAGTGAGAGTTTCGCATTGATGGGCCGGTAGGAGCGGGAAAAGCTGCGTGGTGATCGGTTCCCTGCGTCTGGTTGACTTTCGGTGTTTCGAGGCGCTTTCGCTGGAATTGCCGCCGGATACGGTGGTATTTGTGGGGGAAAATGCGGAAGGGAAGACGACCTTGCTCGAGGCGGTTTGTATCCTGGTGCGTCTGCAATCGCCGCGGACCCGCCGCCTGGCGCAGGTCCGGCGATTTGAGCGGGAGGGGTTCGGGGTGGCGGGAGCGTGCTGGGGCGAGGAACGCCGGGTGACCTTCGGGCCCGCGGGCCTGGAGACGCGGGTGGAGGGCGAAACGGTGGTTTCGCAGGGGGCCTACCTGTCTTCGGGGGGGTTGCTGGTCTGGATGGCGAACGAGGATCTCGAGCTGGTGCGCGGGCCGGGAGAGGTGCGCCGGCGCTTCCTGGACTTCGTCGCCTCGCAGCTGGAGCCGGGGTACCGCCGGGACCTCTCGCGTTATCGCCGAGCGCTCAAGGCGCGAAACCTCCTGCTCAAGCAGCGAAGTCGCGACGAGGAGCAGATTTCGGCCTACACCGAGTTGTTGATCGACCATGGGGCGGCCCTTCAGGCGGCGCGGGGGCGCCTGGTGGAGCAGTTGAGGGGCCCGGTGGGGGAGGCTCACGCGGCGGTGAGCGGGACGGGGGAGGACGTGGTGCTTGCGTATCGGCCTGCCGGGGCGGACGACTTGCGCAGCGCATTTGCGGAGGCGGTGGAGCGTGAACGCCGGCAGGGGCAGACGGTGGTGGGACCCCACCGGGACGAGGTGCTCCTCCAGCTCAACGCCCGGCCGGCTGCCGACTACGGAAGCGAGGGTCAGCAGCGGACCCTCGCGCTGGCCCTGAAGCTGGGCCAGGGAAAGCTGTTAGAGCGGGAGCGGGGCGGGGCGCCGGTCTACCTCATCGACGATGTTTTCGGGGAGCTGGATCCGGGGCGGAGGAACGCTCTGATGGAATCGCTGCCGGAGAAATCGCAGAAGCTGATCACGACGACGAGTTTGGGGTGGCTCGGGGGGGAGGCTCCGTCGCTCTTTCGGGTGGCGGGCGGAGAGGTCTCTCCCGCGTGACGGTGGCGCTGCAAACCGCGGTGGCTGGAACGGAAGAGCGTGGTCACGTTTTGCCTTGCCACTGCGGCGTTGGGGAGAGGCAATGGCGGGGAAATGGACGAGGCTGGAGTGGCGAAGCGCACCTACGTGATCGTAGGGGGAACAACCGGGCTGGGGCTTTCGGCGGCGCGGGCCCTGGTGGCGAACGGGGCGCAGGTGGGACTGTGCGGCAGGTCGGAAGAAAGCGTGGCGCAAGCCCTGGCGGAACTGGGGGAGGCGCGGGCGGTCGGCACCAGCCTCGATGCCACCGAAACGGGATCGATGAGCGAGTTGGTCGAGCTGACCTGCGCGCGATTCGGGGCACTGTCCGGCCTGTATCACGTGGCCGGGGGGAGCGGGCGGGCGCAGGGGGACGGACCGCTGCACGAAATCACGGACGAGGGGTGGGATTACACGATGCGGCAGAACCTGACCTCCCTCATGCACTCCAACCGGGCGGCGGTCCGGAAGTTTCGGCAGCAGGGTGGCGGGGGAGCGATCCTGAACATGGGGAGCGTGCTGGCCTTCTCGCCCTCACCGGCACACTTCGCCTCGCATGCCTATGCCGCCACGAAGGCCGCCGTGGAGGGATTTTCAAGGTCCGTGGCGGCCTACTATGCGAGGGACAACATCCGGGTGAACGTGGTGGCGCCCGCCTTGATCGATACTCCCATGTCCGAGCGGGCGCAGGAAGACCCCTCCATCATGGATTTCGTGAAACGGAAGCAGCCGCTGGATGAAGGACGCATCGGTGTTCCCGCCGACCTGGACGGCGCGGTGTTGTTTCTGCTCGGGAAAGGCGGGAGATTCGTGACGGGACAGGTCCTGCGGGTCGATGGCGGATGGAGTGTGACGGAGGGGGTATGAATCGGTGAAGGGGCTCGGAATAGGAATCGACCTCGGCGGGACGCTGATCAAGGGCGCGGCCTTCGACCTGGAGTCGGGCCGGATGCTTCAGCAGGACAGCGCTCCGACGCGGGACGGGGAACGCGAGGGAGAGTGCCCGGCTTTCGTGGCGGAAATCCGGAAACTGGTGGCCGACCTCGAAACGCGGGCCGGAACCGAAAGCGCGGTGGTGGGCGTCTCCTCGCCGGGATTCGCGAATCGGAGCGCGAGTGCGATCGTTTCCATGCCCGGGCGCCTGGAGGGCCTGGAAGGCCTCGAGTGGCCGGAGGCGCTGGGCCGGAAATCGGCGGTTCTCAATGATGCGCACGCTGCCCTCATGGGCGAAATCTGGCAGGGTGCCGCCGCCGGGGTGCAGGACGTGATCCTCTTGACGCTCGGGACCGGGGTGGGAGGCGCGGCCGTCACAGAAGGCCGGCTCCTGCGCGGGCACCACGGGAAGGGCGGCCACCTCGGGCACGTCTCGCTCGACTTGATGGGAGCGCCGGACATTTGCGGAATCCCTGGCGCCCTGGAAGACATGATCGGCAATCACAATGTGGGCCAGCGCTCCGGCGGGCGCTTCCAGTCGACACGGGAACTGGTGGCGGCCATGCAAGCGGGCGACGAGGGAGCGAAGGAAACCTGGGATCGGTCGATCCGGGCCCTCGCGGTGGCGATCGCGTCTTACGTCAATGTGCTCGATCCCGAACTGGTCCTGATCGGAGGAGGGATCTCGCAGGCGTGGGACGAGATCGAGCCGGGGCTGAAGAGCTGGATGGACGTATTTGAGTGGCGTCCGGGCGGAGGACGGGTTGAGATTCGCCGCGCTGCGCTCGGGGAGTGGGCGGGGGCGTATGGAGCGGCCTATTTTGCCATGAAGCAATGAGTGCAAGCGAAGACTATCTCCGGCAGTGCGCGGGCGTGATCGCGGCCGTGGCGGCGCAGAAGGAAGCCATCGACACCGCGGCCGATTGGTTTGCCGGCTCGATCCTGGCCGGACGCCTGGTGCATCTCTTCGGATCCGGGCACAGCCGCATCATGGTGGAAGAGATGTGGCCGCGCTACGGGTCGTATCCGGGGTGGAATCCGATTGTGGAGCTTTCGCTGACCTTTCACAACCTCGCCACCGGCGCGAACGGTCAACGCCAGGCCATGTACCTCGAGAACGTGGCCGGGTTCGCGGCGCGCATCCTGCGCAATTTCGACATCACGGATGCGGACGCCGCCCTGGTGATCTCATCCAGCGGGACCAGTGTGGTGCCGGCGGAAATGGCGGAGGAACTCCAATCGCGCGGGGTAAAGGTCGTGGCGATGGTGAGCAAGGCGCATTCGGAGGCCAGTGCTGCGAAGCGGAAAGACGGCAGGAAGCTGAGCGAGTTCGCAGACCTCGTGCTCGATACCGGTGCTCCGGTGGGTGACGCGGCGGTCGCGATCGAGGGATTGGACGAGAAAGTCTCCCCGCTCTCGACGGTGGGAGGAACCATTCTGGTGAACGCCATCAAGGCCGAGGTGGCGGAGCGCCTGGTGAAGGGAGGCGCGCCTCCCCGGGTGCTCGCGGCGGCCTGCACGGTCGGGGCGCAACGCTCGACAGAACTCTTCGAGGCGGCCTACGATGAGCACGCCCGGCGCATGGCGAAGCTCTACGAGTCGCTGGGATTGGACTCGCAATCATGAAGGAACAACCGCTGCGGACCACCGTCGTGGGAAGCTATCCCTTCCCGGCGTGGCTCGAGTCGGCCTCGGTTCGCCTGGAGGAGTTCGGTGCGAAGGACATCGAGGAGATGCAGGACGATGCCGCCGCGGCCGCGATCGGAGACCAGGTGCGGGCCGGACTCGATGTCATCACGGACGGCGAGCAGACCCGCCTTGACTTCAATTTGAGTTTTTACGGGTTTCTTTCGGGCATCTCGCTGGAGGCCGATTCCCCGCGCCAGTGGGGGCCGCCCGCCCACGACCAGCGGGGGAAGCACGAGGTCACGGGCGAGTTGAGCGCCCCGCGCGGACTCGGAACGGTGGAGGAATTCGAGCGGCTGAAGCGCCTCGCTCCGCCGGGACCGCGCTTGAAGATGAGCGTGCCCGGCCCGTTCACGATGAGCGGACGGCTGCTGCCGGGCGCACTTTATCCGGATCGTTACGCCCTCACCGAAGCGTTGCTGCCGCTGATCCGGAAGGAACTCGAGGATCTGGTGGCGGCGGGCTGCGAGGAAATCTGCGTCGATGAGCCTTCCATGAGCTGTTACGGCTACCGGGAAGACACCGGGCGTTTCGTGGATATTTTCAATCGCACCGTGGAGCCGGTGGTTGGAAAGACGAGGCTCTGCACGCACCTCTGTTTCGGAAACTTCAAGGGGCATCCGGTCGGCTTTCGCAGGTACGCGCCGTTGTTCCCTGATTTCCTGGATCTCAAGGTTGACGAGCTGCATCTCGAGATGGCGAACCGCGAATACGCGGAGCTGGAAGTGATCGGGGAGGTCGCCAGACGGATGGACGTGGCGGTTGGGATCGTCGATGTGAAGAGCTACTTCATCGAGACCCCCGAACTCATCGCGGAGAAGGTGAGGGCCTGCCTGCAACACGCTCCGGCCGAGCGCCTGGTCTTTGCGCCCGATTGCGGCTTGAGCCAAACCGCCCGCTGGGCCGCAAAGCAAAAATTGGTGAATATGGTGCAAGGGGTGCGTAGCGTGAAGGAGGAATCCGGGCTTGGCTAGCGGCATGGACTTGATCGCCGCAGCCCGAAAGGACGACGCCCTGTTGGAAGACATCCACGGGGCGGACGAGGGGGAGGGCTGCTTTCACCTCTGGTGGTTGGGCCAGAGCGGATTCCTGCTGAAGTGGAATGGAAACTACCTTCTGTTCGATCCCTACCTGTCAGATTCGCTGACGCGGAAATACGAGGGCACCGGCCAGCCTCACGTGCGCATGACGGAGCTGGCGGTGGATCCGGCGCGCCTCGATTTCGTGAAGTTCGTGACGTCGAGCCACCACCACACCGATCACCTCGATGGGGAGACCCTCACGGCCCTTGCGGAAGCGGCGGACGGGCTTACGCTGGCCCTTCCCGAGGCGAACATCGAGTTCGCGCGAGAACGGCTTGGCGCGGCCGGGATCACGTATTTCGGAATGGACGACGACATCGGCAAGTTTGCGGGTCCCTGGGAGTTTGAAGGTGTTGCAGCGGCGCACAACGAGGTGGAGCGTGACGATGAGGGCCGCTGCCGGTTCCTCGGATACCAGGTTGGATTCGGGAACTTCAACGTCTTTCACAGCGGCGACACGGTCTGGCATGACCGGCTCATCCCCGAGTTGATCGACGGGACACCGGACGTGGCGATGTTGCCTATCAACGGGAACGTGCCGGAACGGGGCGTGGCGGGAAATTTGAACGGGACCGAGGCGGCCGCGCTGGCAAAGGCGATCGGGGCCAGGACCGTCGTTCCCTGCCACTACCACATGTTCACCTTCAATACGGAGGAGCCGGATGAATTCGTGGCCGCCTGCGAGAGATTGGGCCAGGGCTACCGGGTGATGAAATGCGGGGAGAGATTGACGGTGGGAGACTGATGTGAGAAGGCGCTCTCGTGAAATCTCTCGATCCGGTCTTTGAGCGACTCGGGCAGAACCGGCTCGTCGCGGTGCTGATGATCGATGAAGTCGACCACGCGGTGCCCCTGGCCCGGGCGTTGCTTGCCGGTGGGGTGGGAGCGATGGAATTGACCCTGCGCACGGAGGCGGCACTGCCCGCATTGGAGAGGGTGGCTGCAGAAGTTCCCGAGATGCTGGTGGGAGCCGGAACGGTCCTGCGCGCCGACCAGGTCAGCTCCGTGGTGAAGGCCGGGGCCGCCTTTGGAGTGGCGCCTGGAACCAATGAGACCGTGCTGCGGGCCGCCCGGGAGGTTGGCCTGCCTTTCGCCCCGGGGATTGCCACGGCCAGTGAGATCGAGACCGCGCTCGAGCACGATTGCCGGGTCTTGAAGGTATTTCCAGTCGGGCCGTTGGGCGGGTTGCCCTACCTTGACATTCTCTCGTCGCCCTACCGGCACCTCGGCCTGCGCTACATTCCGCTGGGGGGCGTGGATGAAGGCAACTTTCATGACTACGCCGCGGTTCCCGAGGTGCTGGCGGTGGGTGGCTCGTGGCTGGCTCCGCCATCCCAGGTGGCGGCCCGGGATTGGGACGGAATTGAGGCGCGCGCCGCGATGGCAGCCGAGGTGGTAGCGGGGGCCCGATCGCAGCGATGAGGACTCCCGGGGCCTGTGGGTTGTTCCTGCTCGCCATCCTGTGGGCCTCCGCGGAAGGGCGTGCCGATGACTGGAAACCGTTGTTCCAGGGAATCGATTACATGCGGCTTGAGCGGGACCAGCCGCGTCCCATCAAGGCCAATGCGCTCCGCATCGACTTGAGGGCGGAGGGAATCGAGGTGCTCACCACGCCCTCGAATGGAGAGGCGCCGGGCGAGACCGATGGACTGAGAACTTCTTCATTTCTGAAAAGGATGCGCTGCCAGGTTGCCGTCAACGCCTCCCCGTTTTCACCGATTCATTTCCGCGAGGGCCGTCCACAGGACGTCTCCGGGCTCGCGATCTCGGAGGGCTCGATCGTCTCGCCCGCTGACAATGCCTTTCCCGTGCTCTCGGTCAGGGGCGACAACAGGGTGAGGATTTCGGATCGCCTCCCCAAGACGGACGGGATTCGGAGCGCGGTGGCGGGTTTCGGCATCGTGCTCCGGAAGGGCGTGGTGTCCGGTGCGGAAAAGCCCCTTCACCCCCGCACTGCCGCGGCGGTTTCGAAGGACGGGCGATACCTGTATCTCCTCGTCGTGGACGGCCGGCAAAAAGGGTACAGCGAGGGCGCGTCGACCCGCGAGATCGGAGTCATGCTAAAGGAACTCGGAGGGTGGGATGGCGTCAATCTCGATGGAGGGGGAACCACCACCATGGTCGTGGAGGGTAAGGGAGGAAAGCCGGGGGTGATCAACCGGCCGATCCATGGTGGAATTCCCGGCCTGGAGCGGGTGAGCGCCAGCCACCTTGGAATCCGGGCCCGGCCTCTCGAGAAGGCGCGCTGACCGGTCCTCACCACCCCTCCCGCCAAGGTTGTCGTTTCCTGGTGGGGCCTACTCTCCGCTCCGGCGAGACAGCAACTCTGTGATCTTCAGAGGCACCATCTGGACCGGACCGGCGGGGCATGGGGTGGCGAGCGCAGCGGCGTAGCCGGGCCGGGGGAGCGTGAGCGAGCGGACGTGCCAGTCGGCGTCGGGGTCGTGCGCAGTCCAGTCAATGACCTTGGTGGTGGCCGCGCCGTCTTCTGGCGCCACGCTGAATTTTCCCAGCGGATGCGAGAGTCCAACCCCCAGCCCCTTGACGTAGGCCTCCTTCCGGGTCCAGATCTCGAAGAAGGCGCTCGTCCGGTCCGCGGCCCGGGCCACGAACTCCTGTTCCGGCATCGAGAACTGGCGTTTTGCGATCAACTCCGCGGCGCGCGCTTCGTCCCGCTTCTCGACATCGACACCGAGTTCGCCCGCGCTGCTTACGGCAAGCAGGGCGAGGTCGTCAGAGCGCGAGAGGCTGAAGAACAGCGGCGATGCGAAGCGGGCCCCAAGCACCGGCTTGCCCCACTGGTTGGATTCGAAGGATAGTTCCCGCGGTTCGCAATGCAGATAATGAGCGAACACGTGGCGCACCAGGAGGCGGGATCCCGTGAAGCGGCGGCGGTCGGGATCGAAGCGGTAGTTGCCTGCCCGTTCCTGTTCCCCGGGGGAGAGGAGGCCCAGGCAGTCGTCGAGCTGCGCGTGCGTGACGCCCTCCGCCATCCAAACGTGAATGGTGCCGGAGGGGGGGGCTTCAGGCCAGTCTTCCACCTGCAGGCCGGCAATAGAGGACGATCCGCTGGATGAAAACCCTGGAGTGGCGGCCATCTATGCGGGGCGTTCCTTTTCCCGCCGACAAAGCAATTTTCCGCCCGCAAACTTCTTGTCGGTCGCCTCGCGACTCTCACCTCATCATCGCGGGAGTCCGACCGGAGGCAAATGCCGTGTGGTGATTCTCACTTCGCAGCTGCTGGAGGCCGCCGGCCTTGCCCGCGCCATTTTCACTTGCCAACCCCGCTCCTCCCTCCCATTTTCCCGGCCCACGCACCTGGCGACGGCTCGGTAGCTCAGTTGGTAGAGCAGGGGATTGAAAATCCCTGTGTCGGCGGTTCGATTCCGTCCCGAGCCACCTGTTGATACTCAGGGAGTTAAGTGAAGTTCAGCCCGCCTCTTCGGCAGCCACGTAAATCGATCTTGGACACTCCTTGGCCACTTTTTGCACTTCGCGATAGGCGCCTGGGATGATCACGCTGCTGAATTCTGACCCGCGCCTTGAAATCCTGCAGTCGGGGCCTGGCCGGCAGTATGGTTTTTGGACATCCTGTTAGAATGTGGTGTGGACTGCGGGTTCAGTAGAGGAGTCTTGGATCGTGTTGAGGTGCGCATCAACGGACATCGGACTGTGGTGCTCGAGATGTCTTCTTGGAATGCTTGAGGGGGACATGTCGTGGTTCATTGCCCCAAGGGCCGCCGCCCCTAGAGGACCAACACATTCGTGGGCCGTATGAACCGTTGGAGAGGGCGTAGCGATCCGGGAGGGGAAAATTCTGCTCTGCCGTCTCAAAGCCTCTGAGAGCGTATCGTGTTGGGAACTCCGTCGTTCGGACGCTGATCGCCGGCCGGGAGCGCGCTGAAGGAAGCGGGTGGCCAGGCTGCGCTATTGGCGCGGACGAGGAGCCACCCGGCGCAGGCTCGTGTTCTCATATCTAGAGGCTCCATGCGTCACACGATCTGAAAAAAAATTCCCAGAAAATTTCCGGGGATGATGGCCGAGGTCAGCCCGCGAACCACCGACCACGCGCGCGCCAGGCGGGTGATCGCTGGGAGCAGGCCGGCCTGTGGGGAGAGTCGATAGCGCAACGGGTCCTTGCCGGCGCCCGAAGCCGGACCAGCGGCTGGCGTGGTATTAGCCGGCTAACTGCCGAGGATCTGGCCGCACTGCCAGAGCGAAACCGGAGAAAGCTACCGAAAATTTAACCTTCGCATATCCGAATCCATCATTGGTTCCCCGATATGCGACAAAGCTCCGTTTCCGGGCCACTTCTCCCTGCGTTCTTCCCCGATACGCGACACCCCGAAGCCCAAAAGGCTTCGTTCTCACGGCATTGTCCGCTACCTTCCTCTCCCTGATACGCGACACAGGGAGAGTCGCTCAATAAACTGTTCTACGGAAGAAAAACCAAAATGAGCTCGGGCCACTCTAACCCTAAGTGCTATGCCCGCGCCCTAACAGCCTGTTGAAATACTCGCAATGGCCGACCTTCTCGGTGCGTAGATAAGAAATGTTCCGCGATCGTGACGAACACGGCGAAGATCAGCAGGAGTTTTGGGTGGAGC
>CAUZKZ010000037.1:0-20642 GCA_963580345.1 Verrucomicrobiia bacterium
CAGGACGGGGAATCTCGAATTGGCTGGTTTTTGTTTTTTCATCAGGCCGATCCGAGGTGGGATCGGCCGCCAGCCACCCATTAATACCTCAGTCTATGGGATGGCTGTGCATCGGCTTCGTCAATGGTGATACCCCCGCCAGTCTGCTCCCGACCCAAGAACTCCAGTCCGGGCTATTGCAGTGCGCCACCCCGGTCGGAGTCTCGGCGGGTGTGATGCGATGGAATTTTCTCAAGTTCCTATCGACCTGGCGGCGGCTGCGGTCCCTTGTCATTCCGGACCGCAATGGGCGGCTTTCACGAGACTTGCCGTCACTTCGAGGTCGTCGAGGTACCACCCGGCCCGGAAATCGAAATCGTCGGAACTGAAGCGAAACTCGATCTTGATGGCCTCCGTGAAGGCCTCAGTTGGCAGGCCCCTTGAGAATTCTTCCCAGCCGGCGGTGGCGCCATCGATGGTCGACTCGACCACCGCCAGTTCCGAGTCGTCGGAGGCCTTCAGAATGTGGATCGAGCCGAAATCGAAGCCGGTCTCGATGTCCTGGTAGTGCTGGAAGCGCAGGGTGGCGCTTTGATACGAAGTGAGGTCGATCTCGGCTGTGCGCAGCCAGATCCTGGAGTCGGTCCCGTAGTCTGCGGCGAGATTGGTGCCGATGCAGTTGATGGGACTCGGGAGCGGAATACCGGGAGGCACGGGGCCGACGATGGAAGGGGATCCCAGCTCCCAGGCGGTTTCGAGGAGGAGGTCGTCCTGGCCCGTGGTCCAATCGCCCAGTCCCGTTTCGAAATCCTCCCAAAGGACCGTCACCGGCGGGACGGGGAACTCCTCGATCACAAAGAAGCGCACCGCCTCGGCGGGAAGCGGAAAGACGAGAGTGTTCTGCGGAGGGGTGGCCTCGAGGTCATGGTGCCCTCCGTAGATCGGCCAGGTCTCAGGGGCGGTCGCCAGCCCGGTGGCGCTGCGAAGGTTGTAGAGCATGCCACTCCGGCTATCCCAACTCATGGTGAGATCTCCGCTGCCGGGATCATAGGAGATTTCGGCGCGGACCGGCTCGGGAACGACGACCGCGGCGTTGAGCTCCTCCTCAGTGGGCATCTGACCATCGGGCACAAACGCGAAGCCGTCATGCCGTATGCCCCCTTCCCGGCTCATGAGCCTGAACCGCACCGTGCCGCCCGCGGTTGTGTAGGACGCCACCGGATCAACTGTACCTGAACTCGGGCCCAGACCGTTCAAGTCGACGCCATCGGTCAGATTGATCCACGCGTAAGCGTCGTGGACATTGGCTCTTGGCGGGGCGCCCAAACCGTCGAACCTGCCACTGCTTGCGAACCCGTTCCCCCTGTCAAGATCGACGGCAGGATCGCCACCAAAGGTAAAGGGCACGAAAAAGCTGTCGCTCTCGAAGGCAGCGAGCGCATCGTTGGAATCCGGATCGTCACTGAAGTCGGGGTCATAGGTGAACAAGGTCGGACAATAAATTCGCCCCCAAAGATCATAGGTTCCCGCCGGGAGCGCCAGCGAGTACTCGCGGTAGACGGCAAAATCACCAAAAGGATCCTTCGCGTCACGGTGGTCGGTATCGATGTACTGGCAGCCCAGGGCGTTTTCATCATTTTGCACCCGGTAGGCGTCCTTGCCCGCCGGCGTGCTGCCCGCTTCCGCCTCAAAGCCGACAATATCCGCAAACGCCGGGGAAGGAAGCAGCCCCGCGACTGCGATCGAAGTAAGCCATGCCTTGGTTCTTTTCACTTTCATCGTGAGCCCTCCTGAGGATGCCATTTCAGAGTTGTCCCCGGATACCAACAAGAAAAATCCTATTTCAGGCCGGGATTCCGAATGGCTCAGGGTCCGGGGTTGGCGGGGGTGGGAAAGAGAGAAAGGACAGTCAGGGAAAGGAGAAGGGGGATCAGTCAGAAGGATTACACATTCCTGCCGGTTCCAATCCCCCTGAGCTGGTGACGACGAGTCCGGCAGATTGGAAACCACTTCCTCGAGAGTGGCGTCAACCGCGTCCGCCAGAATTGTTGAGCCTGTCTGCCGCCAAAACTCTTTACCTACTGCGCTGCGACCCAGGCGCTGAGGGTGGAGTTGTCGTAGAAGAGGAGGGTGCGGTCGAAGGAGAGGATGCGCTGCGCATCCGGCTTCAGGAAGCGGTCTTCCTTGAAGGACTCGATCTGATTTTCCATGATTCCGTCGACCACCGCTCCGTTTCTCAAGTCGATCATGGCGAGCGACTGCTGTTTGTTGTCTTGGACGATCTTGAGGAAATGGTCGGTGCCCACCCGGACCACGGGGCCCTGCTTGTTGCGGGCCGACTTGTCGGATTCGGGGATGTTGAGGAACTGCTTGGTGTTGAGGCCGGCGATGACGAGCTTGTTCCGGGCGGTGATGAGGCGGTCTCCTTCGATCACGATCTCGCCGTGGCGGCCGTGTTCGATCTTGGGAGTCAATTCGAAGCGGTAGTTGGGGTCATCGGAGCGGCGGAGCACGAGCTTGTCTTGCACGGTGAGGAGGGCGTAGCGACCGTGCATGCTCTGCAGGCGGGCGTTGTCCTCGACGAGGGCGGCCTGGCCTCCGAAGCCGTAGCGGAAGACCCCCAGGTGAGGCTTGGGGTAGTTCCGGGCTTCGAAGAAGAGGCCTTTCGGCCCAAATTCGGCCTGGTTGACGTTGAGGCGGTTCACGAGGACGCCTGCTGCGACGGGTTTGCCCCAGTCCTGCATATCTTCGTGCACGTTGAACTCGTAGTCGCGGATCATTCCGTTGTTGTTGATGATCTTGGCGGGCAGGTAGTGGAAGCCCGAGACGGTGTAGCGGGCGCCGAGGTTGATGAAGACGTCGTGGGGGTGCGGGGGGATGGCGCCCATCCACTGCGAGTGCCACCAGGAACTCCGATCGCCGTCAATGAGGTTGAGGGGCTTGGCGCGGGGTCCGGCGTTTCGTTCGTGCTCGGCCTCGACCAGCCACTCGCCGCGGGGAATACGTTGACCGGTTTGGTCGAGGACGTGGAATTCCGCGGCGGAGGCCCAGCCCCGCCCGGCAACGTCCGAGAGGGTGGTGAAGCGCACGAACTGCGCCGGTTTGGGATCGAAGCGCACTTCGTAGTAGCCATTGGCGACGGGCCGCCCGTGGGCGGGCGCGCCTCTGCCTGTGGTCATCATGATTTTCTGGCGCGACTTGCTGCGGCCGGATTGAGGATCGAGAACGAGGTGATGAGGTCCGTGCCAGAGCGAGGCGTGGAAGACATGGAGTTGCTGGCCGTCCCAGAAGGGTTTGAGGACATTACCCTCGCCGAGTTTGCGGTCCCAGATTCTCCGGCCGCTCTGGAGGTCGAAGGCGCTCATCGTTCCACGCCCATCGTGGTAGAGGAGATTGGAGGCGAAGCGGTAGGAATGTCCGAGGTTGGCGGGGAGGGGGGGTTCCCAGAGGAACTTGCCGTCGATGGCGTTGAGGGAGATGGCGCGGTTGGGGCTGTGCTTCGACCGGCCGCGCTCGACCAGGATCAAATTCTCGTCGGCGAAGGAGAGCGTGGCGTTGTGGGCATCGACGAAGCGGCGCCAGCGGATCGCACCGCGCGGGCTGAGGTCGAGGCACTCGAGAAGGCCGCCGGAGAGGACGAAGGCGTTGCCGGCCAGGCTCGAGCTGGCGGGTGGGAGGGCGATGAGGGCGTCGCTGCGAGGGAGGGTCCAGGTTCGTCGCAAGGGCAAGGTGAGGGGAAGGGAGGCGGTCGGGGAGTTGGGACCGAGGGGCGTCCCGACCTGCTGGCGGAGGTCGGCGGTGGGGCGGTCGGAGACGACGAAGAGGTTGTCCCGGGAGATAGTGACGTCGTTGATGGTGCCCCACTGCAGGTAAAAGAGCATGCCATCGCCCCGCACCGGATCGCCGGTAGGAACGGCGTAGCGAAAGCGGGGTTTGCGCTTGGAAGTTACTTTCGTGTTGAGGCTGGACCAGAGGGGCTGTCCGTTGGAGAGGTCGAAGGCGGCGAGTCCGCTGGGCAGGGAGGTGATGCCCCAGCGGGTAAAGAGGGTGCCGGCCTCGATGAGGGGGCGGTAGTAGCCGGGATGGTATCCGGTCTTGCGGTTTTCTTCGGCAGGATGCCGTTGAAGTTGCGCCCAGCGGGGTATTCCGGGGTTGGTGGTGTCGTAACTGACGAGCATGTTGCGTCCGCTGGCGATGACCTGCTGACCCGCCACCTGCAAATCGATGCCGAAGCCGACGGTGGGCGTATCGGTAGGCCAGGGCGCCACGGGGGGCAGGTGGAGAAGGTGCTTCCGGATCCCCTGCAGGGACGGGGGGCTGGCAGGGACGGGAGGGGCGATCCCCTTTAAAAGGGTGGCGCGAATTTCGGCGCCCTTGGCCTTTTTCCCCATCCACAGCAACTCTCGGGTGGGATCGAGTTCGCCGCCCAGATCACGAAGCGTTTGGCCGTGCCCGGACAGGGCGAGAGCCGTCCATAATCCGACCTGGGCTGCATCCTCGATGGCGGGGTCATTGGTGTGCAGGAGCAATTCCTCGAAGCTGCGCAAGGGCGAATTGGCCCGGCCGTCCCAGAGCGCCTCGTTGGCCAGGTCGAGGAGAAGCTTCTGAGCGGATGGCGCCCAGGCGAACCGCCGGCCGATCCGAAGGACATCGGCATCCGTGAGGGTGTTGGGCAGGATCTCGCGTGCGAAGTTGTCTTCCTGTTCTTTTCGCAGAGCATTCAGTTCGGGAGCGGGCCTGCTGAGGAGGTGCAGGTCGAGGGCGTGGGTCGGGTCGGTGAGCCCGCTCATGTCCTGCCAAAGGACGATCTGGTTGGGCACGAAGGTGTGGGAGGCGAGGCGGTCGACTTCATCCGGAATGTCGGCGGGGGAGCGATCCGTGACTCTGCGCCAGCGTCCGTCGGGATCGTCGGGATCCATCAGCATCATGAGACTGCCCTTGGGGATGGGGAGGAGGGGCTTGGGGAAGTTGGTCGAAGGTGGCCAATTCCTTCTCGACCGCCTGCCAGTGATCGCGAGTCTCGGCGTCGGGGTGATCGGGGTCGAAATCCTGCTTGAGCTCGTTGTAGAGTCCGCGGGCATCGGCGAGGTCCATGCTGCCATAGTTGCGAGCCTGCCGCATCCGCCAGAACAGCTCGTGTTGATTTTCCTCGCGGAGGCGGTCGATGGTTTCCCGCACTTCGAGATGGCGGCCTTCCTGCAAGCCGTGCTCGACCACGTTGTCGAGGGCAGAGCGCACGATGGAGGTATTGGCGGAAATCGCGCCGATGTGCTCGAGGGCGATCAGGCGTTCCGAGGCAAGCTGCGGCGGGGCGGGCGCCGGCGTCCACCAGGAATGGCGAGGTGGACTCTCATGGCGCCCTGAATTCGATAGGACTCCCGGCGGAGTCGGTCAGGCGGAGCCGCACCCACCAGTGATGGTCGATGTTCGCCGTCTTGACGAAAAAGCGGTTGGGGCCCTCCTTCAACTTGAGCATAATGTCGCTCTGGATCGCGACGCAGGGACTGCGGCCCTTGTAAGGAGCGACCTGTTCTGCGATTTTTTCGTCATTGAACCAGACCCGGAAGGCATCGTCGCCGTCGATATTCAGAATGACATCGCATTCTTTTTCGACCGTGATATCGGCGACCGCGTAGCCCACCGCGAGGGATCCGGGCGGGGGGAGGTGGGCGGACAAGATGAGGCGGCCGTCGGTCTGGTCCACGATGCCCTCGGTCCAGGAGACTTCGCGCTCGATGGGTTTGTCCGCCGCATTCCGGTGGCCTTCCACGACCCAGACATACTTGGCAAGGTAGGTGGCTTCGAAGTCGACTTTCTCTTCGGGCGGAAAGACCTGGTCGAAGGCGCTGTTCTTTTCATCGTTGAGAAACGTTCCGATCACTCTCCACTTCGCGAGGTAACCCTGCGCCTGCACTACTTCGCCGATCAGGTCGAGCGGGGCGATGGCTCCGAGCGCCTTGGCGGCTGCGGCACGGAGCTCGTCGTCCTTGCCGCGCAGGAGTTCCGCGAGCGCAGCCATGGCGGGCCGGAAATCCGCGGTGCTTCCGGCGTGGCCCAATAGGTCGTAAGCGAGGCTACGGATGACCTCATCAGGACTGGAGAGAGGACTCTGCAGGTAGTGCACCAGGCGTCCACGCGGGGCGTTCCGGACGGGGGCACGCTTCAGGGCTCCAAGGGCGGCCTGGACGACAACGGGCTCCTGGTCGTCGAGGCTCGGCTTGAGGGCGTCATAGAGATTGATGTTTTGGCAGTGCGCCAGGCAGCGGATGGCGAGGGCGCGGACGCTGGGATCTTCGTGACCCAGATAGGAACTGAACAATTGGTGGTGCTGGTCGGGCTCCATCACGGAAGAACCGAGGGCTATCAATCCGGCCTTGATGGTCTCGACGTCGCTGGCCTTGGCGAGAGCGGCGCGGAGCGGTTCTCCAAGTTCCGGAGAACGGGTCAGGACGGTCATGACCCTGGCTCCGGTTCGGACGTTTGTTTCGTTACCGCTCTGCAGGAATATGGCCAGCCCGGCGATGACGCTTTTCCACTCGTGGTTCTGGAGGGCGGTGAGGACGGCGCCATAGCGGAGAGTGTCCTCCTCGGCGAGGCCCGCGAGCACTTCGAGAAGAATGGGGATCAGGGCCGCGTTCGGAATGTCGCTGATACCCCGCAGGCCCTTGCTGAGGTGATCGTTGTGGGCGAGGAGGGCGGCCAGCCGCTGGTGAGCATCCTCATTTCCCACCCACGCGAGAGCCCGGGCAGCGAGGCGGGCCTGCTTTGGATCGAGGTCCCGGGTGAGGGGATCGACCACCGGCCAGGCGCCGGCCTTCAGGCGGCGGGCGTAGGCGGCGGCGGCCTGGTGCCGAACCGTCGGGTCCTGGTCCTTGAGCAGGATAGTGATCCACGTCTCGGCGGAATTCCCTCCGTGGAGCTCGAGCACTTCGGCGGCCGCGGCGCGCAGTTCCGGGAGGTCGTGGGCCACCAACTTTCCGAACTCGCCCGGCTCCACTCCGGCTTCGATGGTGGCCAAGGCCACGAGGGCGCGGCCGCGAATCCATGGCGTGGACTTGTCGTCAATGAGAAGGGCGCGGGCGGGCTCCACGGCATCCGGGACGCGGTATTTGCCCAGGTAGTGGAGAGCCTCGGCGCGCTGGATCCAGTCCCCGGTTTCGAGTTGTTGCAACATGCGTCCGGTGCCGACCGGCGCAGCCACCATCAGCGGGGCGCACACCAGGGTGGCGCAGACGAAAACCCAATGCGGAATGCGGGTGGGCATAGTGAGTGAGTTCTCCTGGGAGGCCTGGACCGAGTGTGAGGATCCTTGGTCCCCCAGTTCGAACCGGCCGCAAGGACTGGTGTCCCGACGATGCACTAGCGCTGGTAGATCGGGAGGTAGCGGTACGGGACGCCGAGGATGAGGATCGAGAGGGAGGTGCCATAGGCCTGCCCATGAGCGCCGGCCCAGGCTCCATTCTGCTCCTGTTTGGAGATAATCGTGGCGGCGATCTTGGGATACCAGGCCTGGAAGTCGGACTCACCGGACTGGTACATGGCCTGCACGGCGTAGTAGTGCGAGTAGTGGAAGCGCGGGTAGTTCTTGTCGAACTTGCGATCGGGGTAGGCCTTCAGGAAGGCGAGCCCGCGCTGGGTGGCCTTGTGGCGGCGCTGGCCGCACATGATGAGTGACATCACGCCGGCGGCGGTCCGAGCGAATCCAGGCTCGCCGCTCTTGGGCATGTAGCGGAAGCCGCCGCTGGACTCGTCTTGGCAGGAAAGCACGTACTTGGTGGCCTTGTCGATGGTGGTGTCCGGCACGGCGATTCCGGCTTCGCGCGCCGAGTTGAGAGCGACCAGTTGCATGACAGTCATGGAGAGGTCGGCGTCGCGGGGTTCCGGGTTGTAGCGCCAGCCGCCTTCCGAGTTCTGGGAGCGCAAGATGATATCGACCGAGCGACGCAGGGTGGTTTTGAGGCGTGGGTTCTTGCTCTGCCCCCACGCTTCGGAGAGGGCGAGCACGGCGAGGCCGTGTTCGTACATGCCGGCGTGATTGTTGGGGGTTCCGAGGAAGCCCCGCTGGTCGCGCCCCTTGTTGATGAGGTAGGTGAGGGCGTTGTCCATGGCGCGTCCATAGCGGCCGCCCCGGCCGGGGACGTAGCCCTTCAACATGAAGGCCATGAGACCGAGAGAAGTCTCTGCGACGGGGTTGCTGGCATTTCCCCAGCTTCCGTCCGGATTCTGGACACCATCCTTGGCGAGGAATTCGAGACCCTTGGTGATGGAGGCACGGACCTCGGGGGTGAGGCGTGCCACCCCGACAGCCTGTGCGCCCTCTTCCTGGGCATGCGCGAGAGGCAGCGACGAGGAGAGGAGGGACGCGCCCGCCAGGGCTGCGACAAATGTCTTGGATAGGGGACGAGCGTTCATTCGGCGAGGGCTTCGAAATATTCGGCAACCTGTGTCCGGAATTCGGGCGGCAGTTGTTGCACGTAGTTTTGAATTGCGGCAGAGCGTTTGCGCCTGGTGAGGGCATTGCGGGACTGGCGACTGCGGGTCACCTTGTCGCCCTTCGCCACGGTGGAAGAGCTTCCGTCCGCGTAGCTTTCTTCGAGATCCTTGGGATCGCCGGCAAAGGGGGTGGGCTGTCCCCGGCCTTTTCCTTTCCCTTGCCCCTGGCCTTGACCCTGGCCCTGGCCTTGCCCTTGACCCTGGCCTTGCCCTTGCCCCTGGCCTTGACCTTGTCCCTCGCCAGCTCCCTCGCCGGCCCCTTCACCAAAGCCTTCTTCGCCAAAGCCTTCTTCGCCAAAGCCTTCTTCGCCGAAACCTTCTTCGCCGAAACCTTCTTCGCCGAAACCTTCCTCGCCGAAACCTTCCTCGCCGAAACCTTCCTCGCCTGCGCCTTCTTCTCCAGCCGCTGCCTCCGCACCGGCATCGGCCGCGGCGAGGGCCGCTTCGAGGGCTGCAATGACATCCGACTGTGCCGAAACCGCGGCGGCCTGGCTACCGGAACTCAACTCACCGGCGGCCCCGGCGGCGGCTTCGGAAGCCTCGGCCAGGGCGTCCCCGAGGGGATCGCCGCTTTCCGGCAGCTGGCCATCGGCGGGGTCGGTGGAATTTTCTGCGAGGTCCGGGACGAAGGTCGCTTTGACTTCCGCAATATCGGAACCGATCTCGAGTTCCCTCGCTTCGAACTGCGACTGCTCGGTCTTGAATCCTTCGCCGTCCGACTCGATGACGTCTTGCTGCAGGTCCTTCTGGTCGGCCAGGATCTGGGCGATCTCGGCCACCAGGTCGGAAATCCCTTCCTCTGCGGCCGCGAGAATTTTTTCTGCTTCCCGCAGGGCTTCGAGGGCCTTGTCCTGATCGCCGACTGCGCCGATGGCCTTGTCCTGGGCGATCTGGTCAATGGCGCGCGCCAGATGGGTGACCGGCTTGCTCTCGAGGAGAACCAGTTCGGCTCTTCCGAAGCGGCTGAGGGTTTCCTCATCGACGGCTTCCTTGCGGGCCTTGACCAGCAATTCGAAGAACGAGCCGAAGTGGTCGATAACAGATTGCTGGGCGCGGGAGAGCCGGCCCTGGTCGAGCTGGGCGGCTTCCGGGCTCAGGATGATTTTCTTTCCCCACTCCGCGGTTTGGCGGCGCAGGAACTCCTCGTTCTTGATGATCTCGCGGATCTGTTTGAGGAGGAGATCATCGACCAGGACGGTATTGGCGCCCTCGATGATCTTGTTGAGTTCGTCCACGATCGTGACGATCTCCTTATCGGCTCCGTCGAGGTGGGGCTGGGCTTTTTCCAGGTCGCTGCGTGCCTTGCGCAGGAGCTCGGTGGCGGTCGGGACGCGGCTGGTGCGCAGCGTGTCGAGGTCCTTGCCGGTCTTGGCGAGCGTGGGGGCTCCTCCTTCGGAGTCGAGCTCGTTGGACTTCAGGTCGTCCAGCAGGAAGGCCATGCGCCGAACGATGGATGTCATACGGCGGCGCACGTCCAGTTGGCGCCGTTCCTCGGTCAAAAGGCGGTCGCCGGTGAGAAGGATATCATCGAGGCCCTTGGTCCCGACCCCGGCCGCGGTCTTCGCTTCGGCCTGGGCTGCGGGCTTCGGTTCGGCTTTGACCAGGGCCCCCGCTTTGTCCGCGTCCTGGGCCAGGGCAGCTGATGGCAGGAAGGCCGGGATGGCGGCGGCCAAGAGGATCGATTTGTAATTTGGAAGTCTCATTTCGATTGTCCGTCAGGGTTTGTGTCGCCCTCTTGGGCTTTGATTTCTTTGACCTTGGAGGAGGAGATGACCTCGGAATCGCGGGAGCGCTTGAGTTCCTCGTTCTGGGCGGCCAACTCGGCTCGGTACCATTCCAAGTATCTTTCAGGCTCAACGATAGTCAACTGTCTAGTGGCGGAGCGGCGCAAGTGGCCCTCGCGATCCGGGTGGTGGTCCGCCACCTCGAGAGCAAAGGTGACCTGGGTCCCGGGTTTGAGATCTTCGATGGCCTTTTCCATCTTCCACGGGTAGCCGATTTCCTGGCCGGTGGCCCCTTTGAAATCGTGCATGGGGAGCCGGATTTCGTCGCTGCCGTTGACCGAGTAGACCAGCCAGGCCTCCGAGAGACCGTGGTCGTCGCTGGCGCGGGCCGCGATCTTGAGGGTCTTTTTCACGGTCGCCAAGCCGTTGGTGGTGGGGCGGAGGAGTTCCACTTCCGGGATGGAGTCCGGCACCACCCGCACGGCGTACTCCACGTCGTCGTACTCGAAGCCCTGTTCCCGCTCCGTCCAGCGGAAGGTGTACTTGAGGGCCTCCGCAGCAGTGAGTTCGAAGCTGAGCTTGGTTCCGGAGTCGTCGATGGAGGCGTCGAAGGTCTTCTCCCCGGAGGTGATCTGGCAGGTCTTGACGGGAGGATCGCAGGTCAGGTTCCAGCGGAGCTTGGTTCCTTCCGGGACCTCCAGGTTGAGCTGGTCGCTGCGGCCGGCCTCGCGATTCATGTAGCCCGGGAATTCGAGGGCGACCTTGGCGGAGACGACCTGAGGGGCAGAGATGACGCGGATGCGGTGTTCATCGCTGCGGTCGTCCCCGAGGCGCACGTAGTAGAGGAGGTCGGTGGAGAGGCCCTTGAGCTGGCGGGAGAAGGCGGTCTCGTCGTCGCCCGGCTTCATGGGAAGTTCTTTCCAATTCGCGTCGCTGCCGGCCGGCTTGGTGAAGAGGCGGCCCTCGTCCGGGAGGACGCCTGCGGCGGTGGCGTTGATGGTGGCGAAGGCACCGATCCGGACCGTCATGTCGCCGGTGACTTTCATGACCTGGGTCTTGGTGGGATAGCCGACATCTCCCCCGGCGAGGCGGTGGAAGAGAACGCCGACGTGGTCGCTCCAGCGCACGCTCAGGATTCCGAAGAGCAGCAGGACACAGCCGGCCACCGTGATCAGTTTCTTGATCTGGGCGAAGTCGACGATCTCGCGGAAATCGAGGGGGCGGGCCCATTCCACGGCCTGCGCGCGCATGGCCTGGATGAGCTCCACCGACACGTTGGGCTGGTCCTCGGAGGGCTCCTTCAGCTGGGTGTAGGAGACCAGCAGGGAGGTCAGTCCGGGGTGTTTCTTTTCGACCGCGAGGGAGACGTGGACCGGGTCGAAAGGCTTGAGATAGCGCAGCCACTCAAACCAGAGGACCCATCCCAGGACTCCAACGTTGATGAGGAGAAGCACGAGACCGATGTTGCCGGTCATGCCGCTCTTGGCGAAGAGCCCCCAGTCGATGAGAAAGTCGATGGCGAGGAGCGCGATGAGCCAGATCACGAAGCGAGAGACGCCGCGGATAGTGTAATACCGGCGCTGCTGGTGCCAGGCTTGGCGCAGCTTGCTCTCGATGGAGAGGTCGTTGTGTTCGTCCATCAGTTCAGGTCTTTATACGAGGTTGTCCTTCCTTCGGAGGTACCATTCCGCGCCCGCGAAAGCAACGATCAGGAGGAACCAGATCGGCACGTCCCAGAGATCCTGCTCGTTTCGGACTACGTTGGTCAATTTCTCTTCTTGGCCCAAAGTGGCGGGGAAGCCGCCGAGGCTAGCGAGAGTGAGGGATTGGCCGCCGGAGATTTCGGCGATTTGCCGCGCCACCTCGGGCGCCATGGCGGTTTCGCGGTCTTCGATGGGCTCGGTGGCCACGACGAATTCGGCGCGATTTGAGACTTCGGCGTCCTGGGCGCGGGTCCGGACCACGTAGCTGCCGTCCTTGCCGGCCAGGTGGGTTGCGGAGTACTGGCCGGGACTGCCGGGAACCTTGGGGAGTTCGATGGTGGTGGCGGAGTCGGCGTCGTCCTTGGCCTCCAGCACCACTTCATAAGATTCCTGCAGGACCGGCTCGAAAGACTCCGTCAGCACATTGGCAAAGATGCGGACCTGCTCTCCGGTGCTGAAGGTGTTGCGGTCGGTCTCGATCTGGATCTGCTTGTTGGCGCCCAAGAGGCGGGAGAGGGTGAGGAACTGGATGGTCTGTCCCCAGAAGCGGGCGTGGAAGCGGTCGCCGACCTCCAGACGCATGCGCCAGAGGTCTTCGGTGGCGACGAACATGCTCTTGCCGGTGCCGTGACGGTGCCAGGCCACGAGGGGATAATCGGGAAGCTGGTCGTTGGCCTTGGGAAGGCGCAGCAGGACGGTCGCCCCGGCCTTGGCCCCGCCGAGTTGTGGGAGGGCGAACATGGGCCGGACGTGCGACCAGATGCGGTTGCTAGTCTCCGGGGTGAGCGAGAGGGAGGTGGCGAGGCTGGCCTGGCCGGCGGGGGTCACCTGCGGGGAGTCGCCGGGAGCCACGGTCTGGTAGCCGCCGGTCCCGATGTGGACCGGGAGCAGGTCTCCGATGGGCGTGTCGCGGTAGGTGGACGGGGCTGCCATGGGGCCTGCGATCATGAGGAGCGACCCGCCACGCTCGTTGATCAGCTTGTGGATGAGGTCGGTCTGGGCGGTATTGAAGTAGGAGGCCGGGACGTCGCCGAGAATGATGAGGTCGTATTTGAGAGCCTCCTGGGGGTCCTGCGGGAAGCGGCCGATGTGGTTCGGGGAGGAGCCGGCCAAGGCGGGGTCGCCCTGGGTCATGAGGAACTTCACGTTGAGCCGCGGATCGCGCAGGAGGACCCAGCGCAGGTAACGGTATTCCCAGCGCGGCATGCCCTCGACGTAGAGCACCTGGATTTTCTCATCGATGATCCGGACCTGGTGGCTGGTGCTGTTATTGAGGTCGGTGGTTTCCCCGGCGAGGGAGGCGATCTCGAAGTCGAGCTGGATATTGCCGGACTCGCGCTGCGGAATGAACATCATCTCCTGGAACTGCACGCCATCGGCCAGTTCCACCGGCTGGCTGGTGGAGCGCTGGCCGTCGATTTTGAGGACCAGCTCGACGGTGCGGCCGGCAAAGCCGCGCGAATCGACTTTGACGCGGAGCGGAACGCGGTCGCCCTTGAACACCACCTCGGGAGCCACCACGCCGCGGACATGGATATCGGGTGGGGCGGGGAGACCGACCGGGACGGTGTGGACCGGGATGTCGCGGTCCTTGAGCTGGCGGGCCACACGGAGGGGATCCTTGCCCTCCACCCAGGCAAAGTCGCTTATGACGACGGCACCGGCCACGGGTTGTCCGTTGAAGCGAGCCACCGCTTCCTCCAGGGCGGAGCCGAGTTGGGAGGACTCGCCCTTGGCCTCGCGCCGGGCGAGTTGTGCTTCCTCGTTCTCGTCCGGGGTCCCCGCTTCCGGGCGGAGCTGGCCGTCGAACGTGAAGAAACGCACGTCATATTTTTCTTTGAGCTGTTCGATGAGCTTGATGTCCGGGTGTTCCAGGGCGGAGCGGGCCAGGTCGATGCGGCGGGCGGGGCCGAGGCCCTGCTTGACCGAGTCGGCGTCGTCCCCACGCAGGATTCCGTCCAGGGGGAACTTGTTGAGGGCCTTGGCGGCTTCCTCGATCTCGGCGGGGGCGTGCCGGGGATCCTCGATGGCCATGCTCCGGGAAGTGTCCAGCATGACGAGCATGTTGCGCCGGAAATCCTTGGTGGTGCGGATCTTGGCGTAGGGGCGCATGATGATGAGGATCAGGACCAGGAGGGCGGCGGCCTGGCAGATGGTCATGGCGATGCGGCGGGCCTTGGGCAGATTTTTCTCGGAATGGTAGAGAAAGATCGCGAAGCCGATGGAGGCCACGACCAACACGGCGGTAATGACGAACTGGAGAATATCCGGGAGCGGTTGGAACACTCCGCGGAAAGCGAGTTCGACGCTATCGACCTCCTGGGTCGGATCGAGATTCAGCAGCTTTTTGAGCATGTCAGCGATTGTTCGAGATTCTTGTTACGTCCGGCGGGCGGCGGCGACCTTGCCCAATTGCAGGGTGGCGGCGAGGTCCGGGGCGTCGTCGCGGTCCATCTTGTTGGTGAAGTACCGCGCGAGAATGCTTTGGAGCAGGAAGATGAAGACGGCGAGCCAGAGCAGGAAGGTGGCGAGTTCCCGGCCTTGGCGGGCGTCCTCGATGGCGGCGGTCAGGGCGGTGGGGTCTTCCTTGGTGATGACCTTGACGCCGAGGGACTGGAGCTGGCCCTCGAGGGCTTCGCCGTCAACCACGCGCACGTTGGACTCGGCGGCATCGACGTTGGCGGCGACCACCACGGCAGGCTTCTGGCCGTCCGCCGCGATTTCATAGACGCCGAGGTGATCGAACTCGATGGCCGCCACGGTCTGGTCGCGGTTTTGCGTGACCCGCAGGGCCGATTTTTCTCCGTCCGGAGCGAGGAGAGCGACGGAATCGCCCACCTCCCGGCCAGCGACCGGCAGGGCGATCTCTTCGCCCACCGTGAGTTGCAGGGCGTCGGGGTGACTGGTCAGGTTGGTGGCGGCCTGCTGGAGCAGCATGGCGTAGAGGGGGTGGATCGCCAGGTCGTTCCAGGTGCGGTCGGCGGAGGTGGTCAAGAAGAGGACAGTGCCGGACCCGATGTCATTGCGGGCGAGGAGGAGGGGTGCGCCGGTCTCCGCGACGGAGAGAATCGTTTCGCTGCCGGGGGCCGGCACGACCGAGATCGTCTTCGTGATGCGGGCGGAGTCGAGCAACTTCTCCGGGAGGCGCGTCACCACGCCGGCGAGGAGATGATCGGACTTCGGCTTCGCGATGGTCCACCCGATGCCGTCTCCCTTGAACTCGGCCACCTCGCCGAGGGCGGCAGGGAGGAGCCCGTCCGGTCCGGAGCCGAAACGCTCGTTGTACTGGGAGGCCTTCACGCGGTCGCCCGCGAAGACCATGAGGCCGCCGCCGCGGTGCACGAACTTCTTCAGGCGGTCCACCATCTCGGGAGCGAGGTCCGCGACGTTGGCGAGAAGGACCACGTCATAGTCGCCCAGGTTCTCGAGGGAGAGATCGGCGGCTTCGATCTGCTCGACATGCACCGGGCTGTCCACTCCCCGGTCCTTGAGGCGCAGGGCGCGAAGGGCGTAGTAAGCGCCGGTGCGGTCGGTCGTGTTCTGGTTGGGGGAGGAGCCCTCGACGCACAGGACGGTGATCCCGCTGCTGATGTGGGCTATCAGGTGGCGGACGTTGTCGTCGACGAGTTCGTCTTTGCTGAGCTCGGCCCTGAGGCGGACATCGCCGGGCTTCTCGAAGTTGGCGAAAAAGGAGATTCCGCGCACTTCCCCGGGGTCGAGGGAACCCACCGCACGGCGCTTGCTGAGCTTGCCGTCGACGAAGAATTCGACGTTGCCGCCGTCGGAGACGCGGCGCCCGGTATTGCGAATCTGGGCGGAAAAGCGGGCCACCCCGGACTGGCGCAGCGATCCGGAGGCGTAGCTGAGGCGCCCGAGGCTGAGGTTCTCGTCGCCTTCCGATCCGGCCGGGATGACGAAGACGTTGGCATCTTGGGTGAGGCGTTGGAGGGAGTCGCGGGCGGTCTCGGAGAGCTTGGCCCAGTCCAATTCCTGCGAATCGGTGATGAGGTAGCACTCCTTGCCGGGGGTTTTGAGTGCCCCGACCAGCTCGTTGAGCAATTCGATGTTGCGCTCCAGACCGAGGCGGTAGGGCGTGGAGGCGGTCTCGTTATCGAGCACGTCCTCCACCTTGCCGGGCACGTATCCGGCACCGCGCAGGAGGACCTGGGGGCGGTTGCTCATCAGGACGATGCTCATGGGGTCGCCCTCCTTGGCGGTCTGGGCGACGAGGCGGGCCTTGTCGAGGGCGCGCTCGAAGCGGGAGTGCTCCCCGTGGTTCATGCTGAAGGAGGCATCAATCGCCACGACTATGCCTACCTTCTTGTTTCCGAGCGAGAGCGCGGAGTCGGAGCTCATGGTGGGACGCAGGAGAGCCCAGGCGAGAAGGAAGAGGGCGAGGCAGCGCAGGAAGAGGATGAGGTAGTCCTCCAGCTTGACCTGGCCGGAGCGGATCACGAGCGCGCGCCGGAGCAGCTCCATGGCGGCCCAGTCGGTTTGCCTGCGATGCTTGCGATAGAGGAGGTGGATGATGATGGGCACCGCGATTCCCACGGCTCCCAGGATTCCCCACATGGCGAATGAATTGAGTGCGCCCATCTGGTCAGTTAGGTTGTTTGGTTTGGCTTTCGATTTGCGCGATGTTCAGCACGTGAGCGTCGCGCAGGTCGATTCCGCACGGAAAGGCCAGCGGGCCGTCGAATTGCACCTCGATGGTGAATTCCTCCGCGTTGGAGAGATCGAGAGAGAGCGGAATTGGTTTGCTCCCCGCCGCGACGCGCTGGTCCCAGAGGGTGGCCCCCCCGGCGAGGATGGTAACCTTCAGGTCGGCCCGGCTGCCCGGGACGGCGGAGAGCTGGGTGCGGAAGAGGCCGTTCCGATTCGGGCCGGTCTTCAAGGCAAAGCGCACCACGGTGTGCGGCATGATGCGGAGGGCGTGCAGGTGGCTGTCGTCGTTGGCTTCGTGCCACCGCGGGGGGGGCGGGGGAAGGGCCGGACCGATACGCTCCAAAACCGTCATCTTGGCCTGCTCCAGCCAGGTGAGTCCGGCGACTTGGCGGCGCAGGTAGCGGACCGCGTTCCACTCCAGTTTCAGATCGCCGAGAGCGGGGTGGGACACCAGGACCTGGTTGCCTTCGAAGGAGGTCCCGCCGTGAAGCACGCCGCCGTCCATCAGGCCGATGGTGTCCACGGCCAGCTCCGCCGGTGGCTGGGGGTCGGCGAACACGAAGCGCTCCACCGTTTCCCGCGGGATGGGAATGACGCCGAGGGCGCAGTCCACCGCGATGTCCTTTTGCCGGATCCACCTCAGCTTGCCGGGAATCGGTTCGCCGCCGATCCGGTAGAGATGGCCGGCTTCCCGCGGATCGGACGGGCTGCCGACCATGAATTCGATGCTGGCGATGGCCGAAAGGGGCACCTTGCGCTCTCCGAATAGCTTGCTGTTGATAGTCAACTCCCGGCCTTCCAGGTTCCGGATTTCGGCGTGCCAGGTCTCCCCGTTCAGCAGGCGGAGGGCGCCGGTCGCGGTCTCGGCAATCGGGGCCCGGGCGTTGAGGGCGAGCAGGAGGTGGTTCTGGGGCACGGGGGTGCGGGCCGAGACGAGCTTTCCGTCTTCGATCTTGAGAAGGCCGTGCTGCAGCCCCCCGGTCGTGAGGGCCAGGCCATCGGGCGAGATAATGGGGGCCGGCTTGGCATTGATGACGCGGGCCCCCCCGGCGTCATTGGTCAGGACGATGCGGTCGAGGTTGAGGTGGCCCCACAGGCCGCGGTGCTGGTCGAGGAGTTCCAGCCGGGCCATCCGGCCCCGGAAGGGCCGCACGTCGAAGGCGACCTCATCAAAGTAGTCGTCGTTCTTTCCCGTGGCGGTGCGCACCAGCTCCTCCCCGATCAAGAGGTTGGCGCATACGCGCTGAGGAAAACCGCCCCCGCTGATCGTGAGGGAGAGGAAGTCCAGCTCGAGCGGGAACTCGGGAGAGAGCAAGCGTCCCGTGCCCTCGTCGGACGTGGTGAAGGTCGTGACGAAATACTTGCCGCGGTAGGGCCCCACCCGCTGCTTCATGAGGCGCGTGCCGGCAGCGAGGTCACCCTGGAAGGCCTTGCCTTCGTTGGTCCAACCCTTTGCATTGCGGTAATTGTTGTCCTCGAACTCGGCGACGATCACCTCGCCGTTCGGAAGAATCGGCAGGTAGGGAAGTTTTCCTTCCGGCGGGGCCTGCTCCCCCGGGGGCTTCGGCTGCAGGGCCTGGTATTCTTCGAGGGAGAGATTTCCGTTGCTGTCCTTGTCGGCCTCCGGGTGCTCTGAAAAGGCGCGCCGGAGGATCGGATGGTTGCCCGACGTCACTTCCGGGGCCTGGCCGCACACCGGGAGGCAGCACGCCACCATGGCAGCAGTGGCGAGGGGTTTGTAGATTTCCGAAAGCATCAATTGTCGGTTAGCGCGTTTTCGCCAGGGCCGTGCGCTGAAGGAGATAACTCGTGATGACGTGTTCGATGGGTTCCGCGGTATTGACGAGGATGTAATCGACCTGGGCGCGGGCGCAGGCCTTCTTGATTCCGCCTACGAATTCCTTGAGTTCATTGAGGTAGTTGGCGCGGACGCGGGCCGGTTGCGTGATGATCTCCCCTTCGCCTTCCAGACCCAGGAACTTCCACATCCCGGAGAGTGGGAACTCGATCTCGTGGGGATCCATGATGTGGAAGAGGATCACGTTGTGGCCGAGGAACCGCAGGTGGTTGAGCCCGTCGATGAACTCCTCGGTATTGTCGAAGAGGTCCGAGAAGAGCATCACGAATCCACGCCGCGACATGCGGTGTGCGAAATCGTGCAGGATGGCGCCCACGTTGGTGCGCGGTTGCGGGTTCACTTTCTCGAGTTCGCGCGAGATGTCGTGCAGGACCTGCATGTTGCCCTTCGGTTGGATGTAATTCTGCAGTTCCCCGTCGAACACCCCCACCCCGGCCGAATCGCCCTGGTCCACCACCAGGTAGGCCAGGCTCGCGGCCAAGTACTTGGCGTACTCCAGCTTCGAAGTGTTTCCGGAGGCGTAGGTCATCGACTTGCTGGCATCCAAAAGGAGGTTGGCGACGAAGTTCGTCTCGGCGTCGAAGAGCTTGACGTAGTAGCGGTCGCACCGGGCGTAGGCTTTCCAGTCGATGTGGCGGGTCTCATCGCCCTGGGCGTACTGCCGGTAGGCGTTGAACTCGCTGCTGATGCCGCGTACCGGACTCTTGTGCTGGCCGATCCTGATGCCTTCCACCACTTGCCGGGCTACCACTTCGAGGGAACCGATCATGGTGAGCGTGTCGGGATCGAGGTACTTGGCGCGGCGCGGCTCCAACCGGGGGGCCTCCGGCTTTTCCGCCTTGCTCTTGGAAAACAGGGAAGCGGAGGATGGGATGGGTTCAGGGTCCATAAGGTAACGGGGCTGGGACCGCGACGCGGGTCCGGCGGAGGCGGGGCCCCCGCCTCGGGACGGTTCAGGCTTCCCGGCGTCGCGGCTTCATTGGTTCCTCCGGGTGTCGTCTCGGGGCGCGGCGGTCAGGCCGTCGCGGTCTCCCGGTCGGCACCCTCGTAAAGCGATTCGTCGCTTGGGATCTCCTCAAGAAGGCGATCGACGACGTGGTCGGTATCGACTCCTTCGGATTGGGCAGCGAAGTTGAGACCCATCCGGTGCCGCATGACGGGATGAGCGAGGGCTTGCACGTCCTCCACCGCGACATTGAAGCGGCCGCGCAGGATGGCGCGGGCTTTCGCCCCGGTAATGAGGTTCAGGCAGGCCCGCGGCCCGCAGCCCCAGGACACGAAATCCTGGATGAAGCCCGGAGCGTTCTCCTCCGAAGGACGGGTTGACCGCACGAAGGCCGCCACGTACTGGAAAATATGATCCGCGACCGGAACGCGGGAGACAAGGTCCTGCAGGGCGAGGATATCCTTCTTGCCGAGGACGGCAGCCAGATCCGGAATGGCGCTGCCGGTGACGGTCCGCATGATATCGATCTCCTCCTGGTGGCTCGGGTAGTCGACGTTGATCTTGAACATGAAGCGGTCGAGCTGTGCTTCGGGCAGCGCGTAAGTTCCCTCCTGTTCGAGCGGGTTTTGGGTGGCGAGCACGAAGAACGGCCTGTCGAGTTTGAAGTCGTCGCCACCTGCCGAGACCATCTTCTCCTGCATGGCTTCGAGGAGGGCGGCCTGGGTCTTGGGCGGGGTCCGGTTGATCTCGTCCGCCAGCACGATGTTGGAAAAGATTGGCCCCTTGCTGAACATGAAGTGGCGGGCGCCGGTGGCCGGATCGTCCTGCAGCAGTTCACTACCGGTAATGTCGGAAGGCATCAGGTCGGGGGTAAACTGGATGCGTTTGAAGGTGAGCGAGAGGGTCTGCGCGATGGAACTCACCAGCAGCGTCTTGGCGAGTCCCGGGACGCCCTCGAGCAGTCCGTGACCGCGAGAGAAAACCGCGATGAGGACTTCATCGATGACCTGGTCCATCCCGACGATCGCTTTCCGCAGTTCCGCGGTGATGTCTTCCCGGGCCTGGGTGAGCCTCTTGACAACCTCGACGTCGCTGACGCTCGGCTCGCCTTCGGGTTTGATAATGGACCTCTTGGCGGCGGCGGCGAGATGTTCAGCAGCTTCTACATTCTTGGAACGAATCCCCGCGGACCCCCTCCGAGTGGACTTCTTGGTCGTTTTCTTAGCCATTGCTTACCCTCCGGGAAGTTTATTTGTTCGGAAACATCGAATTAG
>CAUZKZ010000038.1:0-20418 GCA_963580345.1 Verrucomicrobiia bacterium
ACCGATCCCGGCAGGGATCGCAGCGGCGCGGTGGGCACCCTGCAGCGCTCGGTAGCACCGCATTCTCATGCCATCCTCCGGCCATTCTGCGGGGTCAGGGAAGGAGGCCGTGCCAGCGACACCGCCCCGTGGCCAAAGAGGCCTCCTCTGTACTTCCCATTGCAGGGTTCCTCGCCTTTTGCTCACGAGGTGACCCCGCCGCTGCGATCCCTTCCGGGATCGGCCCCATTAATTGTCCGGTTCCCGGGGTGTCGCCCCTCGGCCCCCGTCTGCGCCCTTCGGGCTGCGACGTGACAGGCCCTCGGGGCTCAACCCCGGGCTACAAGCTGTGATCCCTGCCGGGATCACGGGCCCCATGCCATTGCGGCCGATCCGGATCCGCGAGGCCATTCCCTAAAGGCATTGTGGTTAGCCTGATTCCGCGGCCGCGGGACGGAACGGATGAGAACGAAGCCTGAATGGCCGGTGGCAATGCAGCCATTCAAAGGGGGGAGAGATAGCCGCCTAACGCGACCAAGGCGGCCGTCTCAAAACCCCAAAAAAGAGACGGACGCACGCCGGTATAGGCGGCTACCCCCAAATCATGTTGTCCAAGAAGACCGCGCGCTCTTCATTCTTATCGCCACGATGCCATGGACGGGGCCCGGGCGCTAGGATAAAACAGTCAAGGGAAGGCCTGAATACGCCGCCGATGGGAATAACTTTGTTAACATTCCAGAGCTTCTACGCCGCAATTCATGTACCCGGATTGGGGTAGAGCAAGGGCGGATGGCTCACACGTCGTAGAGCTTCTCATAGTACTCGGTGGCCATCCGGCCGGAGTCGAAAAAGGGGACGACATCAGTCATGGAGTTGAGAACCGTCTTCCACCAAGCGTTGGGATCGTCGCCGTAGTAGAGCGGCAGGATCTTGTCCTCGAGGATGTGATAAAGGGCCCGGAAGTCGTGCTGATCCCGTTCCTCGGCGGAGGCGCCGGGCTTGGCGGGAGTGGTCGAGGATATCCTGAAGCCCGGCGGGATGGCCCGACATTTCGAGACCCACGTCGAAGCCCTCTTTCATTTCGAGCTCGGACTTTACGTCGTCGAGGGTCTCCTCGGCGACGTTCACGATGCGGGTGGCGCCCAGCTTCCGGGCGAGGGTGAGGCGGAAGGGATTGACGTCGGTGACGACGACGTGCCGTGCGCCGGCGAACTTGCAGACCGCGGCGGCCATACACCCGATGGGACCGGCGCCCGTGATGAGCACGTCTTCCGCCACGAGGTTCCACGAGAGGGCGGTGTGGACCGCGTTGCCGAGGGGGTCGAAGGTGGCGGCGAGTTCTTGCGGGATGGCGGCGTCGAGCTTGTAGACGTTGCGGTAGGGCAGGGAGAGGAAATCCGCAAAGGCTCCCGGCCGGTTCACTCCGACGCCTTCGGTGTTGGGGCAGAGGTGGCGGCGCCCGGCGAGGCAATTTCTGCAGCGCCCGCACACGAGGTGGCCCTCACCGGACACGTAGTCACCGGGCACGAGGTCGGTGACGCCGGGACCGACCCGTTCCACGTACCCGCAATACTCGTGGCCGACGGTCATGGGGATTGGAATGGTTTTTTGCGCCCAGTGGTCCCAGTTCCAGATGTGGAGGTCGGTTCCGCAGATGGCGGTTTTCGCGATGCGAATCAGCACGTCCATCGGTCCGACCTCGGGCTCCGGGACATCGAGCAGATCGAGGCCGGATTCGGGCCGGGCTTTGACGAGGGCTCGCACGGAGCGGTTGAAGCGGAGAAGGGTCCCGAATGCACGCCGAATTCGTTGGAGTGGTGGAGTTTGGGAGTTATGGCTTTTCGGAGTAGCGGAGCGGGGGGAATACCGGAAACGGCATTTGTGGACCTCCTTCCCATCACGGCGTTCCTGCCACGCTCCCACATGCGAACCGGAGGGCCGGAAGTTTTCGATTTCAAGTTTTCCGTTTTCAGATGACTCTGGAGGCTCCGATGACGCTGGAAGATCTGGGCTGGAACGAGTTCTTTGCCGGGGAATTCTTGCGTTTCGCGAGGAAGGGTTTTGTTCCAGGACGGTTGATTCGGGAGACCAAGATCAACTTCAGCGCGCTCCTGGAGGGCGGGTCCGAAGTGGACTGCGTGCTGGGCGGGAAGGTGTGGCATGAGGCCGTGACGGATGCGGATCTTCCGGCCGTCGGGGACTGGGTGGCGCTTGATCGCGGCGGGGAGGGGGATGAGATCGTGATCCGGGGCCGCCTGCCGCGTCAGTCGAGATTTTCCCGCAAGGTGCCCGGCAAGAGCGCGGAAGAACAGGTTATTGCCGCGAATGTCGATGTGGTGGTGGTGGTGTCGGATGCCGGACCGGATTTCAATCCTCGACGGATCGAGCGCTACTTGACGCTGATCGAGCGGTGTGGCGCGAAGCCGGTGGTGCTCTTGAATAAATCGGATCTCTTTTCGCCGGAGCATTGTGAAGGGGCGGCTGCGGAAATAAGTGCGCTGAGTGAAGTCGCGGACGTTTGGGTGACGAGCGCTCTGCAGGAGCAGGGACTGGAAGTAGTAGAGCGCTATCTCAAGCTGGGCACTACCATTACGCTGGTGGGATCGAGCGGAGTGGGAAAATCGACTCTCGTGAACCAATTGATGGGCGGCGAGTGGCAGGAAACCGCGGAAGTGAACGAAGTGACGGGCCGCGGCCGACACACCACCATAGCCCGCGAGTTGATCGTTCTACCCGCGGGTGGACTGCTCATCGACAATCCCGGGGTGCGGGAAGTCCAGATGTGGACCGACGAGCAAACGCTGCGGGAAAGCTTTTCGGACGTGGAGGAACTCACCGGGCAGTGCCGGTTTTCGGATTGCAAACACCAGTTGGACGACGGATGCGCGATCCGAGCCGCAGTGGAGGCAGGCTCCCTGGACGCGGAGCGCTACGAGAGTTACTTGCGTCTCGAGGAAGAAATCGAGGAACTCAACAAGCGGAGAAAGAAACGCCAGATGGCGACCGAGCGCTGGGCGAAGCGAAATCGCAAGGTGAAGGCGCGGAACCTCGCGGACCGGATTGAACTCGAGAAGGAGGAGAGGGGGGAGGAATGATGCCGACTGCGCCGGCATCGTTTAGTGGGCAGTAAACAGTGTGCAGCAAGAGGCGCTGTGGATGCAGCGCCTTGGAAGTCTGTTTACTGTATACTGGATTACGGGATCCGGAAGATTCCGCCGTTGCTGGGATCCTTGACGAGGTCGCCGCTCAAGAAGGGTTGGCCGTTCTTGGGATTCTTGCTGATGTCGATCAGGTTGTTGGGCGGGTAAGGGCTGATGACATGGTAGGGGTTCTGAGTCTTGTAGCCCTTGGGGTGGTTGGCGCCGGCGGGAGGAGGGGTGGGGGCAGGCGGGGGGGCGGGCGCGCCGGCGGGCGCGCCGCCTGCGACGGAAGCTGCCGCCCCTCCGGGGGCTGGAGCAGCACCGAAGCCAAACGGTCGGAATAAGGAGGTGCTGCAGGAAGAAAGAACGAGGAGCGAAGAAGCGGCCAGGGCCGCTGCGGAATTGCGGAGTAGCTTCTGTGTAGAGGTCATGGCTGGGTCTGGACCGGGATTGGGACTTGGCGCGCCGAAACTATACGGCTCGCCGCGCGGAGGCGCGATCATTAATTGCTGCTTTTTCCGCAGATCATCTGGCCGGCCAGGATAGCGAGTTTCCGGAACCTGGAGAGGCGGTAGCGATTGGTAAAGACGCGGAAATGTTCCTTCCGCATGCGGATCAGGAGGGCGTGATAAATCCGGCGCATGACCTCGGCAGCCCGCATGGCGCGGCGATCGGCGGCGGGGAGGAGCGTGTTGACACGCTGGAAGAGTTCCTCGGCCCGGTCGGCCTCGAAATGCATGAGGGCGAGGAAGCGGCCATCGTGGACCCGGCCCACGAGATCGCGCTCGGTGTACTGGAAGCGGGCCAGGTCTGCGAGCGGCAGGTAGATGCGCAGGCCGTTGGCGAGGTCCTCCCCGACGTCCCGGAGGATATTGGTGAGCTGCAGGGCATGTCCGAGGGTGATGGCGTAGTCGCGCGATGCATCGCTGGCGCCGAAAAGTGGAAGGGAGATCAGGCCTACCGCGGAGGCGACCTGGTAGCTGTATTGCTGCAGGTCTTCCCAGGTTCCGAAGCGCTGCGGAACGAGGTCCGATTCGCAGCCGCGGATGATTTCCTGAAACAGCGCGGGGTCGATCTGGTGGCGATCGCGCAGGGCGACCACCTCGGCTTCGAGGCTGCCGGCGGGATTGTCAGTACGATCGAGGGCTCTCTTCCAGGCGTCAAGCCGGGCCCGTTTTTCTTCGACGGTGCGATCGGCCTCGTCCGCGATATCATCGATCACGCGGCAAAAGGCGTAGAAGGTGGTGACATCGGTACGCCGCTCTCTGGGGACACAGGCGAAGGCGAAGGCGAGATTCGATTTCGCGCGTCGCGTAATTTGAGCGGCCTCGGTCATGGCCCGAAGGTGGTGCCGGCCGGCTTACCGGATCAATCCCCAGTGGCCGGAGGTGAAGGGCCACAGGGAGAAGAGGGCGGGCCCGACCAGGTTGTAATCCTTCACGGTTCCCCAGTAACGGGAATCGAGGGAATCCCGCGTATTGTCGCCGAGGGCGAAGTATTCGCGGAGGAGGTACTGATCGATTCCCTTCACGGCCTCCGCGGCGAGGTCCTCCCTCGTCTTGAGATGGACGACGTCCTCGGGATCGTCGAGAGCCCGCCCGAGTTCGCTGTATCGTTCGTCCTTGCGGGCGAGTTCGTAGCCGGGTCTGCCCTGGTAAGGACCCTCTCCCCTCATGACCCAGCGGAGGCGCTTTTCCCTGGCGGGCTCGCCGTCGACATACAAATCGTTTCCGACGATTTTCAGGGCATCACCAGCCACGCCGGAGAGGCGTTTGATGTAGTGGGAACCGGCTCCCTGGGGCGTGTCGGATCGCAATTTGATTCCCTCGATGCCGCGTGTGTCGAACACGAAGACCTCCCCCCGGTTGGGCCGGCGGAAGTTGTAGGAGACCTTGTCGACGAGGACCAGGTCACCACTGTCGGTATAGCCGGAGATCACCGTTCCGGCCGGAAGATAGTAGGCATCCTTGGTGCCTCCCGTCCTGGGATCCTGCCGGGTCGTCTTCCTGATGGAGGTCGAGAGTCCCATCTCGCCGAGGACGACGTTTTTTGGCGCACCGACTTTGAAATCACCATCTGTAAACTGGAGGTAGGTGACGGTGAAGAACTGGAAGCGCTGGCGCTGGACGATGGAATCGTTCCAGTGGTCGCGGAAGTAACGGTCGCGCGTGATCTCTTTGTGGAAGTACTTGCGGCCCTTGAAAACCGCCTCGAAGCCCCGCTTCGGCCAGGAGGGAAAGTCCTTCTTGTCCATCTGCTTGCCGACGATGCCGTTGAGGGTGGGTTGCATCGATCCGGTCGGGATGCGGAAGGGCTGCAGGAAGTAGGCGCGGATTCCGAGGGCGATGACGATTGCGACGAAGAAGACCTCGATGTTTTCCTCGATGGCGTTCTGGCGGCGATAGCGGGGGAGGGCCCGTTCGCATGCTTTTGTGACGGCCTTCTCGGCGGCCTCGACCCCTTCGCGGTCGCCAGCCTTGACGGCCTGGATCAATTCGGCGCGGGCTTCCTCGATGGCTTCGATCTTCTCCTCCTCGAGGAGATCGCGCTTGTAGTTCAGGAACTTCCTGGCGCCCTTGTACAGGAGGCGGGCTTCTTTTTTCCAGCGGGGAGCAAACATATTCAGTATACAGTGGTCAGTATACAGTGGTCAGACGGGACGAAACGCGGCGCAGGGTGGAGAGAAATGGGGAGGATGGCACGGAAATAGTCGCGGGAATTTCGCGATTGGCGGGCCGTGGCCTACCTGGGTCGGTAGAGGTCCTCGAGTTCGAAAATCTTGTCCGAAGCGATCTTTTCGTCATCCCATTTAGCCTGGGCGGCGAGGCATTTGGAGAGGAGTTCCCAGCAGTCGATGTCATCCGGCGCCAGCTTGGTGGCAATACGCAGGTGGCGCTCGGCGCCGGCCTCGTCCTTCTTGAAGCGCAGGGCCACCGCGTAGGCGCGGTGGAGATCGAAGTCGAAGGGGGTGGACTTGCAGGCGGCCTGCAGGACGGCGGCGGCCTCGTCGAATTTCCGGTTGAGGCTCAATTGATCGGCGCGGTCCAATTCGAACGCTCCGAGGTTCTTGCTGTGCAAGGAGGCCTTTTCGAAGGCTGCGAGGGCCTCTTGGTTGCGAGCCTGGTAGCGCAGCACCAGCGCGAGCCGTTGCCAGGCCATTGCGCTTTTCGGGTGCTTGTCGAGCGCTTTGCGGAAGAGGCGCTCTGCTTCGATCAGTTTGCCGGAGAGCTGCGCAATGCGACCGTGGAGGTAGGTGGCGTCCAGCGCGAGGGGATCGGCGGGCCCCAGGGCCTTGGGAAGGGGAAAGGGGGTGGTGGCCAATTTTTTTTGATTGGCGGGGATGCGGGTCGCGAGGGCGGAGCTGGGAAAGGCGAGCAGGAAGCGTTGCCTTGGGCTGATGGAGGGGGCGGCGAGGCAACCCACCGCTTGCCCCTTGCTGTCGAGGAGGGGCGTGCCGGCCGGGACGTGCAGGCCGCCAAGTACCCCGAGGTTGGCGCCGACGCTGAGGACATCGGTGTATTTCAGGGTGCGCGCGATCATGGACTTGCGGCGGGCGAGGATCGGGGCGGAAAGGGGACCGCCGTATTCCTGGGCGCGAATGATCGCGACCGGATCGCCAACCGCGATGTCAGTTGCCGCCAACGGGAGCCATGTGGCGGGCCGTTGGTCGGTGCGCACGATCGCGATGCCCGAGTCGGGATGGGCGCCCACCACTCCCTCGATCTGGACCGGCTCGCGGTTCGGTCCGAGCTCCGCGGTAAATTGTCCGCTATCGAAGGCTTGCAGGGGCGCCACGGCGAGGCCGGTGGCGGAAATGAAAAACCCGTGGTGCGTGACGCGTTCGTCCGCGCCCAGTTCCAAGCGGGTGCTGTGGATGGTGAGGAGGGCTCCCCGGGCGGCCTCCGCGACCGCCTTCAGTTTGTCACCCTCCTTCAAGGGGGCTGCAATCTGCGCCGGGGCGAGACAGGCAGGGAGAATCCAGAGGAGAGGAGTAAGTCGCTTCAGCAAGGCCCGGGTAGCTAGCACGGTCCGGCGACGGGGGCAAGGGGGGATGTCGGTTCCCCTCGTCTCATTAGAGCGGCTCGGAGTCACCCACGATGAAGTGGGATATGCCAGAGCGTCCTCGCTTCGAGGCCGTGGATGATGCGGAACTCTAATCGCCGCTCTTCAGCACCCTGATGAAGGCGTCCTGGGGGATGTTGACCTTGCCGATGGCCTTCATCTTGGCTTTGCCCTTCTTCTGCTTTTCGAGGAGCTTGCGCTTGCGGGAGATGTCGCCGCCGTAGCACTTGGCGGTGACGTTCTTGCGCATGGGGCGGATCGTTTCGCGGGCGATGATCTTGCCTCCCAGGACAGCCTGGATGGCGACGGTGAAAAGCTGGGGGGGGATGACGTCCTTGAGTTTTTCGGCGAGGCGGCGGCCGTAGGGGGCGGCCTTTTCGCGGTGCACGATGGTGGAGAAGGCATCGATCGGTTCGCCCGCGATGAGCATGTCCATCTTGACGAGATTGGCGGCCTGGTAGCCGTGGTGCTCGTAGTCCATGGAGCCGTAGCCGCGGGTGGCGGACTTGAGGCGGTCGTTGAAGTCGACCAGGATTTCGGACAACGGGATGACGCAGGTGATCATGACGCGCGTGTCGTCGATGGTCTCGGTGTGATCCAGGGTGCCGCGTTTCTCCATGACGAGGGCCATCATGTCCCCGATGTAATCGGAGGGCGTCATGATGAAGACCTTCACGATGGGCTCGCGGATTTCGGCGATCTCGGAGAGGTCGGGGAGGTGGCAGGGATTGTCCACCAGGAGTTCTTCGCCGTTGGTTCTGGTGACCTCGTAGATGACGGACGGGTAGGTCGAGATGACATCCATGTTGAACTCGCGGCGGAGGCGTTCCTGCACGATCTCCATGTGAAGGAGGCCGAGGAAGCCGCAGCGGAAGCCGAAACCGAGGGCGACGGAGCTTTCCTGCATGAAGGTGAAGGCGGCGTCGTTGATCTGCAGTTTGGCCATGCCGGCCTTGAGGCCTTCGTAGTCGGAAGAGTCGACGGGGTAGACGCCGGAGAAGACCATGGGCCGGACTTCCTTGAAGCCGGGGAGGGGCACCGGGCAGGGGTGGACGTTGTTGGTGATGGTGTCGCCGATCATGACTTCGCTGGCGGACTTCATGTTGGCGATGACGTAGCCGACGTCGCCGGCCTCGAGGGTGTCCTCCTTGGTCATCTTGGGAGTGAAGTGGCCGACTTCCTTGACCTCGTAGGTCTTCTCGGTGGCGAAGAGCTTGATGCGGGTTCCGCGCTTCATGGAGCCCGACATGACGCGCACATAGGAAACCACGCCGCGAAAGGAATCGTAGACGGAATCGAAGACGGAGGCGCGGAGCAGTTTGTCCTCGGGCTCGGTGGGAGCGGGAATGCGGGCCACAATGGCTTCGAGGATCTCGTCGATCCCGATGCCATCCTTGGCGGAGGCCGGGATGGCGTCCTCCGCGGGGATGGCGAGAATGTCTTCGAGCTGCCTGCGGCATTTGTCGATATCGGCGGCCGGGAGATCGATTTTGTTGATGATGGGGATGATGACGAGGTCCTGCTCCATCGCGAGGTGCACATTCGCGACGGTTTGCGCCTCGACCCCCTGGGCGGCATCGACGAGGAGGAGCGCCCCTTCGCAGGCGGCGAGGCTGCGGGAGACCTCGTAGGAAAAATCGACGTGGCCGGGGGTGTCGAGGAGGTTGAGTTTGATGCGCTGCCCGCTCCTGGAATTGTAGTACATGGTGACGGGGTGCGACTTGATGGTGATGCCGCGCTCGCGCTCGAGGTCCATGGAGTCGAGGAGCTGGTCCTGCCGTTCGCGCACCGTTATAGTCTGGGTGGACTCGAGGAGGCGGTCCGAGAGCGTAGTTTTCCCGTGATCGATGTGGGCGATGATGGAGAAATTCCTGGTGTGCTCGATCGACATATGATTCTGGCTTCGTCCCGCAGCGGCGGGACCGCGCCGTGACAGGCCGCCGCCCACAGGGCTGGCGCTGGTCGCACGCGCGGGGGGAAGAAAGCGTGATTCTACCCCGAAGACACGGAAAAAGAAAGAGCGGGAACGAAAGGCTGCCCGGGAGGAGGCTGGGGATCAGCCGGCGTCGGGCCGCTGCGGAGTGGGGTCAGGGCGTGCGTGTCACCCGGCTGAGGACCCGCACGAAATACTTGTCTGGGAGCGGGGGGGCGGAGCTGAAGGTGAGAAGGACCTGATCGAGCCCAATCGGAGCGCTCGAGATCGAGAGCAATGTCCAGTTGATCAGCTCCGGGCTCCCTTCCAGTTCGAAGGTCATGGTTCCGTCGTCGGGGATGAGGGCCGTGATCTCGTGGTCGGAGACGCGCGTGAAGACGATGCCGCCCCAATCCGGAGCACAGAGGAAGGGAGCTTTCCGGACTGCAACGATGAGTTCGTGGGAGTTCGAACTGTTTTGGCCCGCGATGAAGATATTCTTGCGGGTGTTGACGTGCCCCGGAAATGAGTTGCCACCGACATCGATGATGAGATCCCCCGGCGAGCCACCGAGGGCGACGGTTCCGGCCTCGGGCGGGTCCCCGGGACTCGTCCCCACGAAATTTCCGGAGTCATCGAAGGTGAGATGGACGACCGAGGCGAACAACCCATCGATATCTTCGAGAACGTAGTTGTAGAAGACGCTCGGAATGGGGTCCTCGGAGAAGTCCAGGAAATCGGGAATCTCCATGGAGGCGGCGACCCATTCGCCCTCGAGGTCGGGAAGGGAGAGGCCGGCGGGGAGCCGCACGCCGACCACGTACTCCCAGCTGTCGTCCGGATCGATCCGGTCGAACGGATTGACGCCGGAGAAGTAATCGCCGCCACTGCTGAGCGTCCATGTCCCGTCCCTTGAGGAGATCTGTCCCGCCGCGTCGAGCGAGGCGGTATCACCGGTCGGGATTCCTCCGGCTGAGATGACCCCGGCGGCATCGATCTCGATTGCAGTGCAATTGACGTCGAAGAACCCGGAATCGCCCCGGGCGAGTTCGTAGGCGGTGGCGGGAGGCGGAGCCGCGATGGGATTCAGGAAGGGAGCGTCCGGAACCAGGAGAGTGCAGAAGCGCCACTCGCCGGCGAGGTCGGCGGTGGTGCCGCCGAGGAGAGGGCGCACGACGCTAATGAAGCTGCAGAAATTGGTGCCGTCTTCATGTTGTCCCGCGATCATCAGGTCGAGATCGTCGTTGGGCCATAAATGGACCTGGCCGTTGATCACGTAGCGACCGCTGGGCTCGAGGATTGCGGTTCGGGTGACGGTGCCGCCGGAGTCCGGGACGTCGACGAGGGATCCACCGCCGTAGACGGGAACGGCCCCGGTGTCAGCTTCGAACCGGTCCGCGTCTTCAAGGGTATAGGTCCGGTACTGGTTGGGTCCGACCACGCTTGTGGTGAAGGAGAGGCGAAGATCGTCAGGCACGTTCAGCTGCGAAAAGTTCCAGGTGCCGTCCAGGTCTTCCTGCAGGAGGGTGGTGAGAGGAACTGTCGCAGTCGCGGTTGTGACCACGGCCGCCGCTCCGGCGAGAAGGAGGGAAGAGATGTAAAATTTCATACCCGAATCTCTAACGTCCTCTTCCTGACACGCCCGCACAGAGCAAATAATGCGAACTTCTCCCGGAAATTTGCGCAGGGGAGGATTGTGGATGTCGCGTTTTCGATATTGGTTAGGAGGGATGGCGATTGAAAAGTTCGACGATCTGATCGGGACCTGGGCGCGCGCCGGATCGGAGCCGGAGGGGGAGCGCGAGTTGTTTCACTTCTCGCCGCTGGGGCACTTCGTGATGGAGTGGGGCAAGGCGGAGCAGGCGCACGTGCAGATTTGCGAGATGGCACTGACGCGGAGGGGATTCGCCTTTGCGAATCGGAAGGAGGGCACTGCGACGGAACTGCAGGCCACGGTGGAGGGCGAAAGCCTGGTCCTGGTGCCTCCGCATGGCGGGAAGACCATCCTGCGGCGCGTGGTGGAGGAAATGGAAGCGCAGGACTGTGCGTTTTTTGTGAAGGGTGAGGAGTAGGGGGAAGTTCCAAGTTCCCCCAAGCTCCAATTCAATTCCAACTCCCACTTGCAATTCGCAGTCGAGCTACAGTTTTTGCTCTCCGGGATTTGTTTCCTGAAGCTTATTTGGAAATTGGAGAGTCGAGTTTTCGCCGAATAGAACGAGTTCGGGATTCCCCGATGCGACGTGACAGCCGGCACAGCGAAGACTCGACGAACCAATTTCCAAATAGATTTCAAAAATTCATTGCTCAATCTCCAAAGGGAAGAGGGAAGGATCTGCGAACGGTTTGGAGTCTCATCGTGAGCAACCAGTTGGCGGTGAAAATCTCACGGAGCAAGTTCCAAATAATCCTCAATCCCCAGGACCCAAATCGCAAAGGGGCACCATTCATCGTGCCTCAATTGTTTGGTCCCTGAGATTTGTTTATTGAAGCTCATTTGGAGCTTGTGAGCTGGAGCTTGGAGAAGCCCTGGGATCGTCCTCAGATGTTCCGATGCGTCACCATCCTCGCCATGATGCCCTTCTGGATGTGCAGCCGGTTTTCGGCTTGCTGGAAGATGGTGTCGGCGTGGAGTTCGAGGACCTTCTCGGTGATTTCCTTGCCGCGGTAGGCGGGGAGACAATGCAGCACGATGTGACCGGGAGCCGCATCCCTCAGGAGAGCGGAGTTGACCTGGTAAGGGCCGAACTGCGCCTCCTTTTCGACCTGTCCTTCCTGGCCCATGGAGAGCCAGACGTCGGTGTTGACGGCATGGGCTCCCTTCACGGCGACCCGGGGATCGTCCGTGACGGTAATGTTGGCACCCTGCAGTTTCACGAGGAATTCGGGGGGCGGCTGGTAATCGGGTGGGGAGGCGATGGCGAACTCGAACCCGAGGTGCTTGGCGGCCCAGCACCACGATCGGGCCATGTTGCTGAAGCCGTCGCCGACGAAGGCGATTTTGTGGCCATCCCAGCCGCCAAGCTTTTCACGGATCGTGAGGAGATCGGCGAGGATCTGGCAGGGGTGCTCGTCGTCGGTGAGGGCATTGATGGTGGGGATGCCGGAGTAGGTCGCGAACTCCTCGAGGTCGCTCTGTTTGTAGGTTCGGATAATGGCGCCGTGCACCATGCGGCCCAGGACCCGGGCGGTGTCCTTGATGGGCTCGCCGCGACCGAGCTGGATGTCGTTGGCGCTGAGGAAGAGCGGAAAGCCGCCGAGTTCGCGAATGCCCACTTCGAAGGAGGTCCTGGTGCGGGTGGAGGACTTCGCAAACATGAGGACCCAGACCTGGCCGCTGAGCGGAAACTCCTCGTGTTTGCCGCGGCGGGTCTTGAGCGTGACGCCGTGGTCGATGTACTTGACGATGTTTTGCGGATAAATCGTCTCGATGGAAAGGAGGTGGTCCATGGGTTCAGTATTCAGTATTCGGAACCGGGAGCCTGGAATCGGGATACAGGCAGGAGGATGTGGGAAAGGGGGGAGTTTGTGGTGTGGAGGGGTTATTTGACAAGGCTGTCGAGGGTGGATTTGAGAATTGCGAGGGCTTCATCGACTTTTTCCTCGGTGACATTGAGGGGCGGCAGGAGGCGGATGGTGTCGCCACCGGCGGGAGGAAGGAGGAGGCCGGCCTTGGCGAGAGTGTTGCAGAGGTGAACGGAAGGGAGAACCCCCTCGGGGATGGAGAGGTTGGGGTGATCGAGTCCAATTCCGAGCAGAAGGCCCTTGCCGCGCACTTCGTGGATGCCGGGTTGCTTCCAGGAATCGATCTCCCTGCGAATGCGGGCCTCCATGGCGAGGGCGTGTTGTGGGAGCTTGCGGTTGAGGACCTCGCGCAGGACGGTGTGGGCGGCGGTGCAGGCGAGCGGATTTCCGCCGAAGGTGGAGCCGTGGGAACCGGGGCCCATCACGGTGAAGAGGGGCGTGGCGTCGTCGCCGATGAAACGGTCCGCCACCCAGAACCCTCCCACCGGGAATCCGCCGCCGAGTCCCTTCGCCCACGAGACGCCGTCGGGCTCGATCCCGGGCTCAATGGAACGCCAGGCCGCCATGGTGCCGACGCGCCCGAGGCCACACTGCACTTCGTCGAAGAGAAGAAGGAGGTCGTGTGCGTGTCGAAGGCGGTCGGCGGCGAGGAGGAAGTCGCGCTGTGCGACATGGATCCCTCCTTCGCCCTGGATGGGTTCCACCAGGATCGCCGCGGTTTCGGGACGGATTGCATCCTGCAGAGCGACCGCGTCGTTGAAATCGACGTAGCGAAATCCGGGGAGGAGGGGATCGAATCCCTCTTGGATCTTGGTCTGAGCCGTGGCGGCGAGGGAGCCGAGGGTGCGTCCGTGGAAAGAGCGGCTGAAGGTGAGGACCTCGTAGCGGGGGTTGCCGCGCTTGTCGGGGCGGGCATGTCCGAAGCGGCGGGCCAATTTGATCAGTCCCTCGTTGGCTTCCGCGCCGGAGTTGCAGAAGAAGACCTTGCCCGGCAGATCCACGCATTCTTCCACCAGCAACTCGGCGAGGTCGGCCTGCTGGTTGATATGGTAGAGGTTCGAGCAGTGGATCAACTCGCGGGCCTGCTTGTGCAGGGCCTCGGTCAGCACGAGATTGGCGTGACCGAGGGTGCAGGTCGCAAGTCCGCTGCAGAAGTCGAGGTATTGCACTCCGTCCTCGTCCCAGAGCGAGGCGCCGTCCCCCCGCACCGGCGCAATGGGAAAGCGGGCGTAGGTCGGGAGGACGTAGCGGGAGAGTTTCTCGGCGGCGGTCATGGGACGCAGTGTTAAGTGGTCGTGGGGAAGAAAGAGTAAAGTGTTAAGAGCAGCGGGGAGGATTCAGACTTCGGATTTCAGATTCGGGGAGGAGAAGGAAGGGAGGGGCTGCATGGAAACGGGGGAAGGACTACGGAGCATCTGCCAGGTGGCGAAGAGGGTGAGGAGGGCACCCAGGATTTCGAGGGGAGTAAGGCGCTCGTCGAAGAAGAGGTATGCCCCGGCCGCAACGAGAAGAGGGAGAAGCATCTGGATCGAGGAACCTTTCGCCACCGAGAGGTAGCGGAAGCCGACCGTGATGGAGAGTTGACCGACGGCGACGAGGGCGGCGCCGAAGCCCAGGGCCAGCCAGGCGGCGGGCGGCAGAGACAAGACCGCGCTGCCCGCCACGGGGACGGTGAGGACGACGCCGTAGACGCATTGCGAGGCGTAGATGGTGGAGGGGTGGTAGTCCTTGCTGAGTCCCCGGATGAACACCACCGCAATGCCGGAGGTGATGGCGCTCAGAATCGCGACGAGGTCGTAGAACGAGAGGCCACGGGCAAAGGCGGCGTCGGAGAAAAAGAGGACGAGTCCCGCGAAGCCGGCGAGGATCCAGAAGGCGGCGCGGAGCGTGATGGCCTCTTTCAACCACACCGCTGCAATGATGACGCCGAAGAGCGGGTAGCTGAGATTGATGACGATGGCGCGGCTGGCGCCGAGGTGCACGATCGTGATGTAGAAGAGGAGGGTCGCAACGGCGCCGACGACGCCGCGAGCCACGAGGCGCGGGTGAGTGAAGCAATGGCGAAACACCATACCGCGCGAACCGCCGTAGAGCGAAAAGAGGAGCCCGAGACCCACCGCCCCGCGAAAGAGGATGCCGGCCCATCCGTCCGCACCCGGGAACCGAAGGGCCAGACCGCGCAGGAGCAGGATGTTGGCGGTAAAGAAGACGAGCGAGAGCAGCATGAGGGCAATGCTGCGCTGGCTGGTCGTGCGAAGGAGATGGGTCATGGCCGAAGCCTGGTGTGGTGGTTCGCTGGTCGATCGCTTCGGTCCGGACCGGGAGGTTTCCAGGTGAGAAACAAAAAACCCCGGGGCGAACTGAAGACGGCCTCCGGGGTGTGGTGGTTTGATTGAAGAAACGTTCTCACCTCACGCCGCGGCACGGTCGATCCGGATGGACCGGATTGCGCGCCACGCGATGGATTTGAGAAGGGTTGCGTTCATTGACGGGCGGGATTTTGAGGGCGGCGTCGGGGTTGTCAATTTAGAAGTGAAGTGGCGGGCGTGGCAGCGAGGGGTGGGGGGGCAGGGCGCTTGGAAAGCGCCGCCACGGTCAGGCCCTGATTTCGGTTCCGATGCCCTCCGGAGTGAAGATCTCCAACATCACGGTGTGTGGGACGCGACCGTCGATGAAGTGGACCTTGTCGACGCCGGCGAGGAGGGCGCCGAGGGCGGAGCGGATCTTGGGGATCATGCCGCCGGTGATCACGCCCGTCGCGATGAGGCGGTCGGCTTCCTCGGGTGTGACGGAGTTGAGGAGGGAAGCCGAATCGGCGGGGTCGGCGAGGAGGCCGGGGACGTCCGAGACGTAGACGAGCTTGGCGGGCTTGAGAGTGCAGGCCAGCGCCGCGGCGGCGAGGTCGGCGTTGACGTTGAGCGGCTTGCCGGTCTCGATCTCGCTGCCGAGGGGGGAGACGACCGGGACGATCTCGGAGGTGACGGCGTAGAGGACGTCGTCGGTGAGGCAGTGGTCGACCGAGCCGACGCGTCCGATATCGACGGGTTGGCCGTCGTCGTCGGAGCCCTGAAGGCGCGTGGCCTTGAAGACGCCAGTTCCGGGGATGCCGGTGGCGCGCCCGCCATGTTGATTGATGAGTTCGACGAGGCGGGGATTGATGGTGTTGTGGAGGGTCTCCTCCACGATCGCGATGGCTTCGGGACTGGTGACGCGCAGACCGCCCACGAATGTCGCTTCGAGCCCAGCCTTCTCCATGGCGGCCGAGATGAGCTTGCCGCCGCCGTGGACGAGGATGGGATTGATGCCCGCGACCTCGAGGAAGACGATGTCGCGCATGAGGGCACTGAGGAGTTCCTCGTCGTCCATCGCAGAGCCGCCGATCTTGATGAGAAACGTCTTGCCGCGGAAGCGCTGCAGGTAGGGCAGGGCTTCGCCCAGAATGGCGGCTTTGTCTTTGGAAGTCACGGGGCGGAGGGGGGAAGTGGGAAGGTTTGAAGGTGTGAAGGTGTGAAGGTGGGAAGGTGGGAAGGTTTGAAGGTTTGAAGGTTTGAAGGTGTGAAGGTGTGAAGGTGTGAAGGTGTGAAGGTGTGAAGGTGTGAAGGTGGGAAGGTGGGAAGGTGGGAAGGTGGGAAGATCGGGGGTCGGGGGTCGGAAGAGGGGACGTCGCGGGTGGAACCGGTACACTAGTCCGCCGTTGCGGATTGCGGACGGGGGGGGAGATAGCGGGCCATGCGGGAGGAGAGGAACCAGCCCGCGAGGGCGGTCGCGAGGATGGGGGCGAAGAGGGTCCACTTGTGGGATAGCATGAAGAGGTTCACGATGAGCACCAAAGCGACGACGATGAGGAGCAGGAAGGAGATATTTCGGATCGTGCTGCGGATTCCCATGACGAGGGCAGCAATGACCGCGATCAGGGCAAGCAGGGCCAATTCGGTCGCGAGCGCGAGGCGCTGGTGAGTTTCGACGGCCCCGGGGTGTGGGAGGACGTCGAAGGAACTCACGATGCGCTGGAGGCGATTGGGATCGGCCCACGGGGAAGGGTTGTCGGGGGAAGCGTCGGTGAAGAGGGCGCAGCGCGGGACGTTGGCGCCGGCCACCTTGCGGGCTTGCGGGATCTCGCTGCGCAGGACGGCGAGGTGGGCCGGGATTTCGGCTCGTTGCGGCTTCTCGATGAGATTCATCTTGAGCTGACCGATGTCATCGATGGGCACGATGGGGCCTTCGCCCAACCGGATGTGGCGTCCGAGTTCGACGGTGACCTGATCGGGCGGGATGTTGTTTTGAGCCATCGCGACGGCGAGGGGAAAGGAGGGGATCAGGTAGTCGTCCCAGCGCACGAATTCGGGGGTGACTTCCTCGACGCTTTCCTGGATGCGGAAGGAGAACCGGACATGCGAGCCGACCGTGGCGGAGGGGTCGTGGATGACGCGATTGACGCGGACCAGCGCGCCGAGTTCGCCGCGAACATTCTTGAGGGGAATCGCGCTGCGCCGGAGGTACTCCGGGATAGGCTGGTTTTTTGGAAGGCGTTGAAGATCGACAGTGAGAATGGCGATTTCGAAGAGGGCGAGGGAGCTGTCGAGGCTGGCAAGGCGGGCGAGATGGTAGAGGTCATCGCCTTCCCAGCTCATGGGTTGTTCCACCGCCGCCACCTTGCAGCCCACCTCGTGCATGTGTTTCAGGAGGAGATGCCAATCAACTGGCGAGGGCGGGAGGGATTCGAGGACACCGGCCGACTCCTCCCGGACGCTGACGTGAAGATAGGGCTGCATGCCGCCCTCCTCGAGGGGACGCACGAGGCGGACGCGTCGCACCGGCTGGACTTCGTCGAGCACGAAATCTTTGTCCTGGCGGGTGGCAGTGAGGACGGTCTCGAAGAGGGCCTCCTCCTGGTGGCGCAGAACCGGCCAGGCATCGGCCAGGAACGCCACGCAGATCCCGGCCTCGAGGGCGAGGACGGCGAGGATGGTGCGGACGAGCCAGGGATTCATGGCCGGCAGACGGTAGACGGTGGTCGGGCGCGTTACTTGATCGCCTTTTCGAGAACCGGGCGGAGGGAATTCTCGATATCAGTGCCCTCGAGCTGGGTAAGGAGAAGTCTTGCGGCGGTGGGGATGTGCTGGGCGTACCATTCGATGTCCTGGTTGTGGAGGATGTTGGCGTAGGCGCCGAGGGCTTGCATGAGGCGCTGGATGGCGCAGTCGCGGAGGAGGGATGGCACAGGGCGCTCCTCGGCGATGTCCTCCCAGATGGCGAGGATGTTTTCCTGTTCCTCCTCGGAATGATTCAAGTAGGGGTCGTAGAGAAGGGAGGCGAGGTCGTATTCCTGGCGGCCGAGGCGGAGGCCCTGGAAATCGATGAGCCACGACCGGCCCTCGTAGAGGATGATGTTTTGCGACTGAAAATCGCGATGGACGAGATTGCGGTGTGAGGCGCCGAGGTTGGCGCGGAGCTTGGCGAGTTCAACGTCTTCGCGCAGAGAACCGCCGTCGAGGCCGAGGTGGCTTTCGACGAGGTTGTCGATGAAGTAGTCCTGTTCCCAGTGGTAGGTTTCCTCGGTGAAGGGCTGGGGCAGTTCGAGGTCCCTGGGCGGGCGGGTGTAAAAGAGGCGGTCGAGCTGCTCGAGGGCGGAGCGGTAGTAGGGCTCACGCTTCTCCCACGGCTGGTTGGCGATGGAGAGGAGATCTTCTTCGCCGAGGTCTTCGACCAAGGCGATGTTGCGGCCGGGGTTGTCGTAGAGCACCTCCGGCACGTTGAGCCTGGCCTTCTTGAGAAAACGCGCCACCGGCAGGAAGTAGCGGTTGTCCTTCCGATCGAGGGTGTAGTGGATTCCGATGAAAGTGGGATGGCCTTCGGCTTTGAGGCGGACGATGGTGCGTCCCGAGGCGCCCCGCTTGATGGGCTCGAGGATGACGGAGTGGTCGGGATCGAGTTTCAGGTGGGCGCGAACGGCGGTGAGGAGGGTATCGGCGGCCATGGGGGACGGCAGGGGTCAGGGGTCGGGTGTCGGTGGGGGAGCGGCTGCGGCGCCGCAATTTGTTCAGAGGTCGGCGTTGTGGTGAATTCCGGTGACAGGAGTGGACGAATAGACGATGCAGTTTGTCAATTGCGCACCGGCTGCCACCTCCGTATTTGGCCAGAGAATGGAGTTGAGGACGGCTGCATCCGGCCCGATCGAGGCGCCGGGGCCCACCACGGAGGCCTCTACCGCGGCGGTGGAGTCAAGGCGGGCCTCGAAGTGGATCGGCGGACCGAGGGCCGCCTCGCGATGGGCGTCGAGGTAGGCTTCCCGCGTGCCGAGGTCGAGCCAGGGGCCTTCGTCGTGGAGGGAGGCACCGAGGGCACGCTCGCGGGCGAGGTCGAGAAAGGTGGGGATGATCGACACTTTTTCGTTCGCGGGGAGGCGCGCCAACAGCCCGGGATCGATGCAGTAGATTCCGGCGAACTGATGAGTGCCCTCCGCCACGCCGAGCATGTGGTGAATGTCGGTGACGACCGTGCCGTCCAGCGCGAGGTGGCAGGCCGGGCCGTGGGAACGGACCGCGAGGGTCGCGAGGCGGCCGGAAGCGAGGTGGGTGCCGATGAGCTTGTCGAGCTGGATACCGGCGAGAATGTCGCCGTTGTAGACGAGGAGGGGCTCACCCGCGATCCACGCTTCGATGTTCTTGATGCCGCCCCCGGTCTCGAGGAGTTCGGCTTCGTGGACGAAGGTGAGGGAGGCTCCACGGTAGGTACTCTCGGGGAAGAAGTCCCTCCACTTATCGGGAAGGTAGTGGGTGTTGATCGCGAATTCGCGGATCCCGGCCGCCAGGCAATGGTCGAGAGCGTAATGAATGAGGGGGCGGTGAAAGACTGGGATGAGGGGTTTCGGAAGAGCGTTGGTCAGGGGTTGGAGCCGGGTGCCCAGCCCGGCGCCAAGGAGGAAGGCCTTCGTCACGCTCACGCCAGAGGGGTGGGGGTTTCGGATAGGGGTTTCAAGTCTTCTGTGGTGGGACCGGTCTCCGCGGTTGCGGGAGACAGCCTGTTGCCAAGATCCGCCCGGCGAAACGGTTGCGGCGGGGTCGCGGAGGGGATTGGTCCGGATATCCGGGTTGGATTCGAATCCCGGCTTCTCGACTTATCGTCTCCGTCCTCCCGGTCTTCCGCGCCCCGCGGGATCTTCGGGGGTCAAGCCGACAACGATGTCAAAATGGGCGGTGAACTCGCCGTTCTTGGAATTTTCGACCGGTTTGAAGGGGACCGTGACGGTCTTCTGAAGATCCGGCTTGCCGATGCGCTTGTAGAGGAAGTCGTCGGCATTGAGCTTTTCGCCTTCGATGTAAAGCTGGGTGGTGAGGACGCGCCGGTTCTTGTGGGAGACGGCGTAGTGGATGTGCGGAGTGCGGGCGGGGTAGCGGGGCGGCTTGATGGTGCGGAAGTAATAACGGCCCTTGCGGTCGGTGAGGAAGCGTCCGTATCCCTGAAAATTCTTGTCGGCCTTTTCCTTGTTTCCGGCCTGAGTGTGAATGTACACGCCGTTGTTGTCGACCTGCCAGATCTCGACGAGGGCGTTGCGGACCGGCTGGCCGTTGAGATCCATCACGATTCCGCTGAGGTAGGTGACGGCGCCGACCCCGGGCGTAGTGGCGTCATTGAGGATGAGGAGGTCGTTGTCGGTATCGAGGGGCATCTTGTCCGGATAAAACGGGCCCTCGGCATCGCGGGCGGTACGGGTGAGAGCTTCCGCGAAAGCGCCCGGAATGGTGAAGAGGGCTGCGGAGCCGGCGAGGGCGGTGCGGAGGAAGTTGCGGCGGTGGCAGAGGG
>CAUZKZ010000039.1:0-20194 GCA_963580345.1 Verrucomicrobiia bacterium
GAAGCCCTCCAACCCTTGGAATCACGGGGGTTTGGTCAGAACGAAAATGCGTAAAACGTTGATTTACAGCCATGGGGCGATATTCGATAACAAATTGAATCCGCCACAATTGGCAGGGGAGGTTTTGGGGTGGTTTCTGATCGTGCTCCGCGTTTTCGGACGGTCAGACTCGCAATGTCCGCTTTCGTCGAAAGCGGACGTCAAACACCCACCGAATTACAGACGCAGAGCCTCAATCTCGTTGCGTGCAATTTTGACAAAGACCTCGTCAAGGTCCTTACCGGAGAACCGCTCCTTGATCTCGGCAGAAGTCCCTGATGCCAAGATCTTTCCGGAATGGAGGAATAGTATGCGATCACAGACTTCTTCGATGTCCTTCATATTGTGGGAAGTGTAAAGGATGGCGGGGGCGCGTTCGCGTTGGAGGCGGCGGACCAGTTTGCGGACTTTGTCGGCGATGTCGGGATCGAGGGAGGCGGTGGGCTCGTCGAGGAGGAGCAGCTCGGGGTCGTTGAGGAGGGCCTTGGCGAGGTTGACGCGGGTGGATTCCCCAGCCGAGAGGCGGCCGGTGATGCTGTTGCGAAGATGGGTGATCTCGAGCAAGTCGAGGAGTTCGTCGATCTTGGCCTTGTGATTCGGGACGCCGTAGAGGCCGGCGAAGACGCGGAGATTCTGCCAGACCTTGAGGTTGGAGGGGAGGTTGGCGTAGGTGGTGCAGAAGTTGGAGCGCTTGAGAATCTCGATGCGGTGTTTGGCGAGGTCCTGGCCAAAGACGTGGATGGAACCCTCGTTCGGGATGGTGAGGCCGAGGATCATGTTCATGACGGTGGTCTTGCCGGCGCCGTTGACGCCGAGCAGGCCGATCGTTTCCCCGGCGCAGACCTCAAGATCAAGGTGGTCCACCGCGACGAGCTGGTCGAAGTGCTTGGTGAGGTTTTTGACCTGGAGAAGGGGGGGCATGAAGTGAGTCGGTTCCCTAACGTAATTTCAAAAGATACAAGTCTGCGGCCCAACCGCCAGGAAGGGTTTGCCCCTCCTTAATGGCGGAGAGAAGTTGGAGTTCTGGCGTTATCTGACTCCCAGGATGGTTAGAATGTTCCATTAAAATTTCGCGGCGGGACGCCGCGGGAACGGCCTGCGGCGAGACGCCGCAGCTACGGGAGGAGTTTGGCTCGGATCGAATCGGTGACTTGCTTGGGATTTGCCTTGCCCCCGGAGGCTTTCATGACCTGGCCGGTGAGGAAGTTGACGAGCTTCTCGTTGCCGCCCCGGATCTCGGCCACCTTGTCGGGATGGGCGGCGAGGACTTCCTCGACGATCGCTTCGATGGCGCCGGTGTCGGCAGGTTCGAAGCCCAATTCCTTGGCAATCTGGGCGGGGTCGCGGTCCGGAGACTGCCAGAGGGCTTCGAAGACTTCCCTGGCCTGGTTATTGGAGACGGTGCCGGCTTCCACGAGATTGACGGTGGCGGCGAGGCGTTCGGGAGAGACGGGAGAGTCGGTGACCGGGCGGCTTTCCTCGTTGAGGTGCTTGAGGAGGGTGTTGATGACCCAGTTGGCGGTCTTCTTGGGTTTGGCGGAGGAGGACTTGGCGGCGGCTTCGAAGTAGTCCGCGAGGTTGTGATCGGAGGCCAAGACGTTGGCGTCGTAGGTGGTGATCTCGTATTCGGACTCGAAGCGCGCGGCTTTGTCGTGGGGTAGTTCCGGGACGTGTTCGCGCATGCGGTCCACGATTTGGGCGGCACGCACCGGGAGGAGGTCGGGTTCGGGGAAGTAGCGGTAGTCGTGGGAGTCCTCCTTGGTGCGCATAAACTCGGTCACGCCGGCGGTCTCATTCCAGCGCCAGGTGGCCTGTTGAAGGGTGCGGCCGGCATCGAGCTCGTCGCACTGGCGCTCGATTTCGTAGTGGAGAGCGCGTCGCACGGCGGAGATGGAGTTCATGTTCTTGAGTTCGATCTTGACGCCGAGTTCCTTCCGAGCGGGAGGGCGGACCGAGACGTTGACGTCGCAACGGAGCTGGCCTTTTTCCATGTCGGCGGCCGATATGCCGCCGTAGATGAGGATCTGCTGGAGGGTCTTGAGGTAGGCGAAGGCTTCCTCGGGGGTGTCGATCTCGGGCTCCGAGACGATCTCCATGAGAGGGATGCCGGCGCGGTTGAAGTCGATCACGCTGGCGTTGGGGAGGTGGGCGGACTTGGCGACATCTTCCTCGAGGTGGATGCGCGTGAGGGCGACGTTCTTGCCGGGGTTGGCGATGTCTTTCTGGTAGTCCTTGGGGTAATTGTGATCGTAAAGCGGGACGGAGCCGCCAATACACAGGGGGAGATCGAACTGCGAGATCTGGTAGTTCTTCGGCATGTCCGGATAGAAGTAGTTCTTCCGGTCCCACTTGGAGATTTCGGGGGTTTCGCAGTCGAGGAGCAGCCCGGCCAAGACGGTTTGCTCGAGGGCTTTCTTGTTGAGGACCGGGAGAGAACCGGGGAGCCCGAGGCAGGTGGGACAGAGGTTGGTGTTGGGATCCTCCCCGAAGCTGGTCCGGCATCCGCAGAACATCTTGCTCTCGGTGTCGACCTGGCAGTGGACCTCGAGGCCGATCGTGACGATGTAATCCTCGCGGGGCATTTAGCTCAGTATTCAGTGCACAGTGTTCAGTGGACAGACGGGGGTGCCGGGAGCGAGTGGTAGCGGAGGTCCGGGGCGGGGGCAAGAGTGGAGAGCAGCGGAAAGCAGAAGGGACTCCTCTGCTAGTCGTCCTTCTTTTTCTCCTTTTCGTCCTCCTTCTCCTCGAGGAGGCCGAGAGACTTCTCGATATCGATTTCGGCGAGGCTGGAGTGGACGTCGGCATTGTCGCAGGCCTCCTTGATAGGCTTGCTCTGGAGGAGGTGGGAGTACTGGCCGGAATCGATATAGGTTTTCAGGTCCGCGCTTTGTTTGAGGAGCATGGCGTTGATGCCTTCCTGCAGGACGGCCTCGCGCACGTCCTTGTCGGTGGCGGCGGTAGCGACGGCGAGCTTGCTTTCGACCAGGACGGTGAGCTTGGCGAGATTGGCGCGGGCGCGGTCATTGAGAAAATCGGATTTCTCGTGGAGCTTTCCAGGACCGGTGGAGTCGAGGGCGCGCTTGATTTTCGCGAAGAGAGGCTGGGAGACTTTCTCGATCTTGGTTTTGTCGGCGATGGCGGACTTGATCCAATCGAGTTCGGCGAGGGTCCCGATATAGCGCAGGCCGGAGAGGCAGAACCAAACGAAGCCGAACCCCATGATGAGGCCGAGCAGTCCACCGGGCACAGCGAGGTTCTTTTTCTTGCCGTCCTTGACGCTGACGGGGCTGAGCAGCACGCCGAAGAGGGCGCGGGCCACGAAGAAGATGGCGAGTCCGAGCATGATGCCGACCGCGGCTGACATCCAGGGATCGGGATCTGAAATGACGGTTCCGGCGATGGAAGCGCCTTTCTGGAAGCCCCAGAGGCCGGCGAGGATACCAGCGGTGAGCGCGACGAGGCCGAAGGCCATGCGGACCATCCCCTTCACGAGTCCGATCCCGACGAAGACGAGAACGACGACCGCCAGCGCCCCGCTGATCCCGATGTCGAAAAAACTGAATGCTACCATTTCAGGCCGGTTGATGATAAGTTGAGGATTCCTGTCCGCATTGGGCTCTCTGACGAAGCAAGTGGTCGCAAATGACAAGGGTGGACATGGCCTCAACCATCGGCACGGCGCGGGGAAGGACACAGGGATCGTGCCGCCCCCGTCCCTTCAGCTCGGTATCCGAACCCGAATCGCTGACGGTCGGCTGAGAACTCATAATGGTGGCGGTGGGCTTGAAGGCAATCCGAAAGACGATGTGCTCGCCGTTGGAGATTCCGCCCTGGATGCCGCCGGAGCGGTTGGTGCGGGTCCGCACCCGCCCACTCTCCATGTAAAAATGGTCATTATGTTCCTGGCCGGTAAGGAGCGTTCCTGCGAAGCCGGATCCGATTTCAAATCCCTTGGTGGCGGGGAGGCTCATCATGGCCTTGGCGAGATCGGCTTCCAGTTTGTCGAAGACGGGTTCGCCGAGGCCGGGAGGGCAACCGCGGATGACGGCTTCCACCACGCCGCCGAGGGAGTTGCCTTCGCCGCGGGCGGCCTTGATGAGGTCGATCATCTGGTCGACTTTTTCCGGGTCGCCGGTCCGGACGATGTTGCTTTCGATGGTCTCGGCGGTGACGGAGCCGGGATCGACCTCGGCGTGGAGGTCCTTGATGGAGCGGACCCAGGCCAGCACTTCGATGCCGGGGGCGAGGGAATCGAGGACCTGGCGGGCGATCGCGGCGGCTGCGACGCGGCCGATGGTTTCGCGGGCGGAAGCGCGGCCGCCACCCTGCCAGTTCCTGATGCCGAACTTGGCGTCGTAGGTGTAGTCGGCGTGGGAGGGCCGGTATTTGGTGGCCATCTCCTGGTAAGCGGCGGGGCGGGCGTCCTTGTTGCGGACCAGGACGGCGATGGGGCTGCCGAGAGTGTGGCCTTCGAAGACGCCGGAGAGGATCTCGCCCTGGTCGGCCTCGTCGCGGGGGGTGACGATTTCACTTTGCCCGGGGCGGCGCCGGTCCAGTTCGCGCTGGATGTGTTCCTCGGAGAGGGGGATGCGCGGCGGGCAGCCGTCCACCACCACGCCCACCCCCCCGCCATGGGATTCTCCCCAGGTGGCGATTTTAAAGCAGTTCCCGAAGAAACTGGACATCGGCGGCAGTTTAAGCGGGTTTGATATTTAACGCAATGCCGGCGTTTGGGGCCGATCCGAGCATGCGGGGCGAGGGGGCTGGTGGATTGCGAGCCCGGTGCGATGAGATCGAATCCGGGGCGATCATCTCGTTGCGTGCCGGGGCATTCACGAGAATGTGGAGGATCTTGCCAAGCGCGCGAGGCGCACCGCGAGGCGTCTGCTGACCGACACGCTCTGCGACGACTACCGGTATGGTAAGATTTTTGCGGTCCTTCCGGTGAGCCGGAACCTGGTTCGAATCTCGATGAGATGGCGGGAGACCGCGGCGAGGTCGGGGGAAGTTCGCCTGGGATGGGATTGAGGCGACCGGGATCCAGGCCGGAAGGTGCGGCGCCTCCCCGGGCCCGGCCTGAGCGCTTGAGTATTCAAGTGAGCTTTACCTTGTGGAGAAGAATTTGCCTGCTAGCTTATCGCGCAGTCTGGGGTAGCGAACCATGGAAGCTGTTCTCGATTGTCCTGTTCTCGTGCTGAATCGGCTATGGCAGCCGATTCACACCTGTTCTGTACGCCGGGCTCTGAGGCTGGTGTGTCTCGGGCACGCCCAGATCGTGCAGACCGACGGCGAGGCGTGCTACCAGACCCATGACTTGATGTCGTGGGTGGAGCACTCCGCGCAGAACCTGGCGGAGGAAGTGATCCGGACCGTGCGGCTGGCCTTGCGGGTGCCGAAGATTATTGTGCTGGCGATCTACGACCGGCTGCCGCGCAAGGAGGTGAAGTTTACCAGGCACAACGTCTTCCTGCGTGACAAGTTCACCTGTCAGTACTGCGGCGATAATTTTCCGGAACGGGAATTGAATCTCGATCACGTCCTCCCGCGCGACAAGGGGGGCAAGACGACCTGGGAGAACATCGTGACCTCCTGTATCCGCTGCAACACGTGCAAGGCGAACAAGTTTCTCCACGAGGTTAGCATGCGACTCATGCGCAAACCTGCCACCCCGCGCTGGCGTCCCTTGTTCGGTATGCGCTCGGAAGCACCGGTCGACGAGAGCTGGCGGCAGTTCCTGCATCCCGACCGGGAGAAGGTGCGGGTCAGCGGGTAAGGTGGCGGGTTACACAGTGTACAGTGTTCAGTGTACAGTGTTCAGTGTTCAGTGTACAGAGGGCGCAGTCAGAACTGAATGGGGAGCAAGTGGTGCTCACTCGCTAACCTCCGATCAGCCATAGGACGGGCTGGGGCCAGACCCCGAGGACGAGGGTGGCAAGGGTGAGGGAGATGATGGCACAGCGGCTGATGGGGGGGATGACGAGGGCCTCGGCGGACGGCCCGGCGCGCCAGTACATGGACCGGACCACTTTGAGGTAATAATAGAATCCGGCCGCTACTCCCACGAAGCCGAGGCCGACGCCCCACCAGAGGATTTTCGAGGTGGCGGCGGACTGGATGGCGAGTTGGAAGGCAAAGAATTTTCCGAAGAATCCGGCGGTGAGGGGGAGGCCGGCGAGAGCGGCGAGCAGGACGGTGGTGCAGAGGGCGAGGAGGGGATTACGGCGGCCGAGTCCCTCGAAGGCGGAAATCTCGTCGCTGTCTTCCGCGCCCCGGATTACGACCAGGACGAAGAAGGCGCCCAGGGTGATGAGGAGGTAGGTGCCGAGGTAGAAGGAGACGGCCTGGTAGGTGTTCAGGGTGTTCTGGTCGCCGGTGCTCCAGGCCGCGACGGCGAGGAGGACGAAGCCGGCGTGGGCAATCGAGGAATAGGCCAGCAGCCGCTTGAAGTTGGTTTGTGGAATGGCGGCGAGATTTCCGACCAGGATTGTGAGCCCGGCCAGGGTGAGCACGATCATGGTGGTCTGCTCGTGGGTGGCGGGGGAAGCGAAGAAAGGATCGAGGATGCGCAGGGCGACGATGAAGCCGGCGGCCTTGGACCCGACGGAGAGGAAGGCGGTGGTGGGGGTGGGGGCGCCCTGGTAGACATCCGGGATCCAAAGATGCATGGGAACCGCCCCGACCTTGAAGGCGAGGGCGAGGAGGATGAGGGCGAGCCCGAAAAGCAGAGCAGTCGGGTTGGCGGCGAGTTGCGCGTTGTAGAGAGCGGACTGGGGATCAAGGACCGCTGCGATCCTGGCCAGCTCGGTGGTCTGGGTGGTGCCATAGATCCAGGCGATGCCATAGACGAGAAAGGCGGTGGAGAGGGCGCCGAGGATGAGGTATTTCACGCCGGCTTCGAGGGAGCCGACCTGCCGGCGCATGAAGGCGACCAGGATGTAGAAGGTGATCGTGACGAGTTCGAGTGCGACGAAGATGGAAACCAGGTCGCGGGCGGACGCCATCCACATCATTCCGGCGCAGGCGAAGACGGGAAGAGCATAGTACTCGCCGGTTCCGTGCTCGGTGCCGGGATCCACCGTGAACCGGTTCAGGACCTTGCGGTAATCGTAGGCCATGAAGAGGACCAGGATGGTGGTGAGGAGGGCGAGGAATTTGAAGAAGATGGCGTAGGAATCGAAGACGTAGAAGCGGGCCAACTCGGCGTTTTTGGCGGAGGGAGGCTCGGCGAAGTAGAGGGGCAGGAGGAGGAGGATGAGGCCGCCGATCGCCAGGCGCCGGATCAGTTCCTTGCTGGCCGAGGTGCTGAAGGCCTCCAGGAAGAGGAGGAAGAGGCCGAGCAGGACGACGAGGACTTCTAACCAATAGGCGGGCATTGCTGGGTTATTGGTTATTCGTTATTTGTGATTCGGGAGCCCGCGGACCGACCGGGATCCTCTGCCGACTCGGTGGAGCTGAGTTGAGGGCTCGGCGGGGCGGGGAGTTCCCGGGCGGCGCTCTTTCGATCGCCAGGCTTCTCGATGAAGCCGAGGATGAGATTCGGGAAGAGGCCGACGACGAGGAGGACGGTGGCGAGAACGACGGCCGGGCGCTTGTCGGGCGGGGAGAGGTCGGTGGCGTTTTCGGTGGTGGGGGTCGTGCCGCCCTGGAAGATGCAGCGATAGGCGCGCAGCATGTAGACCGCGCTGATGACGACGCCCCAGAGGGCAAAGACGGTGGCGATCTGCACCCACCCGAACTGGGTGCCGGGTTCCCAGGACCTGAATCCGGCGATGAAGACCATCACTTCTCCCGCGAAGTTGGCGAGGCCCGGCAAGCCGATGGAAGCCATGGCGGCGAGTCCGAAGAGAAAGGCGAGGGAAGGGGCGTTTTTGCCGAGGCCGCCGAGGTCGCGCAGTTCGAGGGTTCCGGTTTGGCGCTCGATGCGGTCGGCGAGGCCGAAGAGCATCGCGACCGTGATTCCGTGGCCGAACATGAGCAAAACCGCGGCGGGTTTGGCGATGGGATTTCCGACCTCGCTCCCGGCATCGACGAGAGCGGCGAAGGCGAGGAAAATGTAACCCATGTGCATCACGCTGGAATTGCCGAGGAGGGTATCGAGGCGTTTCTGGCTGATGGTCACGAATCCGACCCAGAGGATATTTCCGAGCAGCAGGAAGATGATGAATTCGAGCCATCCTCTCATGCCTTCGGGCACGAGCGGGAAGAGGCGCAGCAGGCCATAGAGACCGAATTTCTTGAGCACGCCGGCGTGGAGCATGGCGATCGGGGCGGGGGCGCTGGCGTAAGCGGGGGCGGCCCAGGAATGGAATGGGAACAAGGACACGAGGGTGCCGAACCCGACCAGGAGGAAGAGGGCGATGCCGCGTTGCGCATCGGTGGGGATGCTGGATTCCAGGATGGCCTCGAAGCCGAGGTTCTCCGCGCCGGAAGCGCCCACCAGCCAGAGCAGACCGGCCAGGAGCACGATTGATCCGAATGCGAGGTAGATGGTGACCTTCCACGCGATTTCCTTTCGGTCGCCGCGGCCGAGAAGACCGATGGTGAGGAAGGTTGGAATGAGGGCGAGTTCGTGGAAGGCGTAGAAGAAGAAGAGGTCGGTGGCGAGGAAGGCACCGAGGGCGCCGGCCGCGATGAGGAGGATTGCGAGGTACCAGAGCTTGGCGTGCTGGTCTTCACATTTCCCGGAGCGGGCCGCTGCAAAGCTCACGATGACGGAGAGCAGCACCATGACGACGCTCATGCCGTCGTAGAAGTCGAGGGAGAGACTGATGGACGGTTTGCTCAGGACGGGAACGCTGAAGGCGAGGGATTTTTTCACGCCGGTCTGCCAGAGCAGTGCAAGGGTGACGCCCGTGACAAGCATGAGCCCGGTCGCGCCCTGCGCGGTCTTGCGGGGGTCGCTGCCCCGAAGGATCGCGATGATCGCGAAGAGGGGAATGAGAATGAGGAGAGCGGTCATCGTTTAGCGGGCGAAAACGGTGAGATAGATGACGAGGAGGATGCCCGCCCCGAAGAGGATGGCGTAGCGCTGCAGGTTTCCGGACTGGAGGCGGCGCAAGAGGTTACCGAGACCGCCGGTGCTGCGGGCGAGCCCGCCGACCAGGAGACCGTTGATGAGGAACTCATCGAAGAAGTGGACCACGCTTGCGACGGTGTCCTGGAAGAACCCCACGAGCTTGAGGTAGAATTCGTCGAGATAGAACTTGTGGCGGAAAAGCTTGAAGACGGGATTGGAGGCGAGGGGGTCAGTTTCGCGATTGCGGTAGAGGAGGAAGCCGAGGCCGGCGCCGATGAGAACGGCTGCGATGGAGACCCAGAAGACGTGGCTGGTGAGGTCCAACTGGTGGTGGTGATAGGCGGGGGAGAAGGGCCCGGCCAGGAAGCGGAAACCGGCGAAGACGGCGAGGATGGCGAGGCCGACCAACGGCGCCAGCATGAGAGGTTCGACCTCCGTGGCCTTCTCGGCGCCGTGATGGCGGGCCTTTCCGAGGAAGGCCACCATGAAGAGGCGCATCATGTAGAAGGGAGTGAGGACGGCGACGGCGGCGGCGAGCCAGAAGAGGCTGGGGTTATAGTGGCTGGCGGCGGCGAGAATCTGCTCCTTCGACCAGAATCCGGAGAGGGGCGGGACCGCCATGAGGGCGGCGGTGCCGACCGCGAAGGTGATGGTGGTCACGGGCATGCGTTTGCCGAGGCCGCCCATCTTCCAAATGTCCTGCTCGTGGTGGCAGGCGTAGATGACGGCGCCGGAGCCGAGGAAGAGGAGGGCTTTGAACCAGGCGTGAGTGAAGAGGTGGAACATTCCGGCTTCGCCGGCCTCCGCGCCGTGTCCCGCCAGACCCACCGCCATGATCATGTAACCAAGTTGTGAGAGCGTGGAGTAGGCCAGGATACGCTTGATGTCATCCTGCTGGGTGGCCATGAGGGCGGCCAGGAGGGAGGTGAGGCCGCCGATCCAGGCGATGGTCTCGCCGGAGAAGTTGGCGAAGAGCTCGGTGCCGACCGAGAACTGGACCCGAAAGAGCATGTAGACCCCGGCAGCCACCATGGTGGCGGCGTGAATGAGGGCCGAGACCGGGGTGGGTCCTTCCATGGCGTCCGGCAGCCAGACGTGGAGAGGGAACTGGGCCGACTTTCCGACCGCCCCGCAGAAGACCAGGAGCACGGCCACCCCCACCACGGGAGCGTCCAGGTTGGCGGGGAGCGTCATTTCATCGAACACGAAACTGCCGCACAGGCCCCACAGCATGAGGATCCCGATCATGAATCCGAAGTCGCCGATCCGGTTCACGAGGAAGGCTTTCTTGGCCGCCTCGGCCGCGGAGTCCTTCTGGAACCAGTGTCCGATCAGAAGGTAGGAGCTGAAGCCGACCAACTCCCAGAAAATGAACATCATGACAAAGTTGTCGGCGAGGACGATCCCCGTCATGGAGAACATGAAGATGGAGAGGCCGCCGAAATAGCGCGACTTTGCCTCGTCGTCCCGCATATAGCCGAGCGAGAAGACGTGTACGAGCATTCCGACTCCGGTGACGACCAACATCATGCCCTTGGAGAGCTCGTCGATTTGCAGGCCGATCTGGATCGTGAAGGTGCCGGCCGTAGCCCAGGTGAAAGTGGGATGGAGGTTCTCGGCGCCGAGGAGGAGGAGCGAGATCACAAAGGTGGCGACCACCGACGCCACGGAGAGATTGGCGGCAACGGCGGGGTACTCCTTGAGGCGCAGCTGAATCGCGGCGGCGGAGCCGAGCGGGAGCAGGAGGAGAAGCCAGGCGAGGGATTCCATTTCGGGTTACGCGTCCTTGGAGTGCGGCGGTTTCCGCCGCTTTGGATTGAGGGTGGATTGAGAGCGGAGGCGTGTGGGCCAATCGCTGCTTCCGATTCTCTGCGGCGCGATCGAAAGCGGCGAGGATCGACGCACTCCAAAATCGACCTCGCGGTCGCCCTCTCGGTCTTCAGTATTCACCTGCTACCCTCTCATTGAAGTTAAGTCCTCGACGTCGGTAGTCTGGCGGGCGCGGTAGAGGGCGACGATGATGGCGAGGCCGACGGCCACCTCGGCCGCGGCGACTGTGATGATGAAAAAGACGAGAACCTGGCCGTTGTAGTCGGGCAGTCCGTTCGGGCCGGTATTAAAGCGGGAAAAGGCGACGAGGGTGAGGTTGGCGGCGCTGAGCATGAGTTCCAGGCACATGAAGATCACGATGATGTTGCGCCGCAGCAGGACCCCCGCGAATCCGATCGCGAAGAGGAGGCCGGAGATGAAGAGGTATTCCTGGAGACTAGCCATGGGGCGAAAGTGTTCAGTCGGCAGTGTTCAGTGTTCAGACTCCGATGGCTTCCTTTTCATCGAAAGGGCGACGACTCCGACGGTAGCGACGAGGAGGAGGACCCCGACGATCTGGAGCGGGAAGTTGTAGCCGGGGGTCGCGATGGATTTGTTGTCGCCCTTGTTGCCGAACATGGTGAGCCCGATCAGGTTGACGTCGGGGAGGGAGCCTTCGGAGAGGCTGCGGTGGATCTCGGCATTCTTTTTCTCGTCGAATGATTTGGCGGCCTCCTGGAGCGCGAGGGGTTCGGGGTCTCCGTCGGGGACCGCGGGGAGGACCCCGCAGAGCTGGACCACGAACAAGAGGGGGATGACGAGGCCGGCGAGGAGCAGCCCGGGGTGAGAGACCTTCCTCCTCTTCTCCGGCTTGAGGTCCAGCAGCATGATAATGAAGAGGAAGAGCACCATGATGGCTCCGGCGTAGACCAGGATCTGGATGATTCCGATGAAGTAGGCGTTGAGGCCGACGAAGAGGGCTGCAAGGCCGACGAAGGAGGCCACCATCGCCATGGCGCTGGAGACGGGGTTGCGGAACGCTACCAGGGCGCCGGCGCCGATCACTGCCACGGCGGCAAAGAGGTAGAAGAAGGCGGGGTGCACTATTTCAACTCATTCCACTTGTTCACCAGCCCCTTGCGCACTCCTCCGATTTCATAGAGGCGCTCCTTGTGGTTCACCATCTCCTCGCGGCTGGTTCCGGTCATAGCATAGTCCTTGCGCAGGAAGATGGCTTGCTCGGGGCAGACTTCCTCGCACATGCCGCAGTAGATGCAGCGGATCATGTCGATATCGAAATCCCTGGGGGCTTTTTCGACCTTGGCCCAGGGATCTTGGGAGGTGAGTTCACCGGGAATGATCGTGATGGCTCTGGGCGGGCAGATGAATTCGCAGAGCTGGCAGGAGACGCACCGCTCGCGGCCCTGCTCGTCGGTGACGAGGGCGGGGACGCCCCGGTAGTACTCCGGAAGGTGGTCGTCCCACTTTTGCTCGGGGTATTGCATCGTGACGCCGAGGCCGGAGGAGGCCAGTTCTGCGCTTCCCGGCGTTTTGCCGCGGACGGCACGGATGGCGTGCCGAAAGGTAATGGCGAGGCCCTTCAGGATGGATGGCAGGAAAAGGTGCTCGTACCAGCGCAGGGTGGGGCGTTTGACTTTGACGACGGCCATGACGGGAGGGGGAGGGACTAGGTGGGGCGGACTTTGCTCTTGCCCTCCGCCGAGAGGGTGATGAAGAACATGATCGCGGCGACGAGGAGGAGGGTGGGGACCCCGATGAAGATCGTCTTGACGGCTCCGAGGTGCGGAGCGGCGATGATGAGGGCGGCGAGGAAGATATTGAAGAGGGCGAGTTCGAAGAATACCACCCAGCCGAGCTTCATGAGCTGGTCGTAGCGGAAGCGGGGGACGGTCCAGCGCACCCAGATGAAGAAGAGGATGAAGGCGATCGTCTTGGCGAGGAATACGCCGAAATGGATGAAGCCGGCGAACCACTTCCAGTCGCCGTCGGCGTTCTGCAGGAGGGCGTGGTCGAGTCCGAACCCGAGCGACCATCCGCCGAAGAAGACTGTCACGATCAGGGCGGAGCCCACGATCATGGCGGCGTATTCGCCCATGAAGAAGAGGGCGAATTTCATGGAGGAATACTCGGTGTGGTAACCGCCCACCAGTTCCGTCTCGCACTCCGGCAGGTCGAAAGGCATGCGGTTGGTCTCGGCGAAAATCGAAGTGGTGAAGACCACGAAGGAGATGCCGAGGGGAATGAGGAGGAGCCAATTTTGGAGGCTCAGGCCGTCGCCCCACAGAGGGAGGAGGAGCCAGCCGTGCGCGGCCTGGTGAGCGACGATATCGGTCAGGTTGAGCTTACCGAAGACCATGAGGACCGGGATGATGGAGAGACCGAGGGCGATCTCGTAGGAGATCATCTGGGCGCAGGAGCGCACTCCGCCGAAGAAGGGGTACTTCGAATTGGAGGACCAGCCCGCGAGGGTGATCCCGTAGACGCTGAGGGAGGCGATGGCGAAGATAAAGAGAGGGCCGACCCCGATGTCGGCGATCACCAACTGGACATTGCGGCCGAAGACCGTGATCTCGCTACCGAAGGGAATGACACAGAGGGTGATGAAAGCCGGGACGACCGTGAAGGCGGGCGCCAACCAGTAGAACGATTTGCGAACGTGGGCGGGGGTGAGGTCCTCTTTGAAGAGGCCTTTCAGGCCGTCCGCGAGGGGTTGGACCAGTCCGAAAAAGTTGAGGTCCTTCCTGGCGCCGAAGAGAGTGAGCGGGAGGCCGACGCGGTTGGGGCCGACCCGGTCCTGGATGATGGCGGCGACCCGGCGCTCGGCGTATGTCGAATAGGCGACCAGCGGCATGATCACCATGAAGGTGAAGCCGATGATCTTGACGGCGGTTATGAGTAAGGAAGCCCAGTCCATGGCCTAACCCACGATCTCGCCGCGCGCGATGCGGGCGCGTTCTTCTTCGAGGAGCGGAATGGTTTCTCCGGTTTCAGTGATCTGGACCCCGAGATCCCCGATCTTCGACAAGGTCAATCCTGCGAACTCGTCGACCTCGTCCACGATTTCGCGGAAGACATCCTCGAGGAGGTGGCGGTCGGGCTCGTCCCGGGAGAGAGCCTTCCCGAGGTCGCGCGCGATTTCCCAGTCGTCCCTGGCGTCACGCGGGGGCTGAATGGCCTGGTTGAGGCGCTGCAGGCGGCCGGTGAGGTTGACCATGGAGCCTCGTTTTTCGGCGAAGCCGGCCCCGGGCAGCACCACGTGGCTGGCGTTGGCGGTGGGATTGGCCAGGATGTGGTTCGAGACGAGGAGATCGAGCTTGGTGAGGTCCTCGGCCCTGAAAGCGGCCTCCTCCAGGAGGTTTTCGTAGAAGACGACGAGGGCGCGGATTTTGCGGCTGCGCACTCCCTCGCGGATGGCATCGAGCCTGGCGCCGGGATCGTCGGTTCCCCAGAGCAGCTTGGCCCCGGTGGTGTTCGGGTTGCGGTCGGCCGAGATGAGTTTGCGGTCCGACTCACCGGTGCGCGGAACGAGGGCGAGAAGATCGGTCTCGAGCGAGTCGGCCAGCTTTTTGAGGAGGAAGAGTTCCTCGTTGGTTTGGCGGCCCGACCCGATAATGGCCACTTCGCCGCGCTGGCGCCCCTGCAGGCCATCGGCCGCCTGGGCGATGGCGCCGGGCCAGTCGGTCGTCTGGTGCACGGGGCCCTTGCGGACCATGGGCGCATCGAGGCGAGTCCCGGCGTGGAGGTAGTGGAAGTTGAGGCGGTGGCTGTCGGGCATCCAGCACGAGTTGACGTCGTTGTTTTCGCGCGGGGTGACGCGGAAGACTTCGTTGCCGCGCGTCCAGATCACGGTGTTGCACCCGGTGCCGCAATTCGTATCGATACTTTTGGTTTCCTTGAGAAACCAGACGCGCATCTGGAAGCGGAAGTCGTTGGAGGTCAGCGCACCCACGGGGCAGATGTCGGCGGTGTTGAGCGAGTAGTTGTTGTCGAGCTGTCGGCCGGGGTGGACGGTGAGGGTGGTGTGGGTGCCGCGGTCGATGAACCCGAGGACGGGATCGTCTGCGACCTCGTCCATGAAACGGATGCAGCGGCTGCACAGGATGCAGCGTTCATCGTCGAGCCGAATGCGCGGACCGATCTCGACGTTTTTCGGTTTCTTGACCTTCATCTCTTCGAAGCGCGAGAAGCCGCGGCCGTGCTCGACCGAGAATTCCTGGAGGCTGCACTCGCCGGCCTGGTCGCAGATTGGACAGTCGAGGGGGTGATTGATGAGGAGAAACTCCATGACCCCGTTGCGGCACTCCTCGACCAACTCGCCGGTGGTTCGGATCCCCATGTTTTCCGCGACGGTGTTGGCGCAAGCGATGACGGGACGCGGCATCCAGCTGATGTCCTGGTAGCCGTCATGGCCGCAGACGGGATCCTGGCCGGGTGCGGGGCGTGGGGGCATGCCCATTTGCACCAGGCACATGCGGCAATTTCCGGGCGAGGAGAGCTTGGAATGGTAGCAGTAGTGGGGGACTTCCTGCTCTGCCTGGTGGCAGGCTTCGATCATGCGGGTGCCCCTCGGAACCTGGATCCAGGTGCCGTCGATCTGGACATTCACCATGCCCTTTTCGGCAGCGAGGTCCCTGGGAAGATTGTGAGCGGTCGCAGATGCGAAGTCGGCCATAAATCAGCGTCGAACGAGGCCTCCCGTGGAGTTCGGGGCGGACTATGAAGCTCCGGAGCCGGGCCGACAAGCGCACTTTGTGAAATATTTCACAAGCGTTGCCGGGGCCTGATTTGAGGGGTTTTGGGGGGAGGCGCGGAAAGGGGAACGACCGGGGTGGCGGAAGGGGGCCGGGGAACGCAGAGTAGGCCTCGCGGATCACGACGATCCGCCGCAGCAAGGATCGAAGTCCGTGAAGCAACGACCCGCCGGCCTGATTTGCGAGGAGCCCTTCCGGCTCTTTTTCCCGTTGGCGGTGCTGGCCACCGCCGGTGGGGTCGCGCTCTGGCCGATGCTGCACCACGGGTTGCTGTCGATCTATCCCGGCGTGATGCACGCCCGACTCATGACAGTTGGATTGGCGGGCTTCCTGGTCGGATTCCTGGGCACGGCTTTTCCGCGACTGATCGACGCGCCTCCCCTGCGCGGGGTGGAGGTCGTTATCATTCTCGGGCTCTGGCTCGCATCGCTGGCGTTCCACTTCCTGAACCGGACTGCGGTGGGCGACGGGCTCTTCGCCGCGATGATGGTGCTGTTCGTGTTGAGCCTGGCGCTGCGATGGTTGGTGCTGGGGGCCGATACCCCTCCTCCGGGAGGCCCGGTGGCGTTGGTTGGTCTGCTGTGTGGCGGCCTGGCGTCCGGGGCCCTGGCGTGGCGCGAGGGCCTCTGGATGAGCCCCGCCGAATACCGGCTGTCCCATCTTCTTTTGTACCAGGGCATGGCTCTGCTCCCGCTCCTGGGGGTGGCTCCCTACCTCGCCCCGCGACTGGTCGGCCATGGGAGCACCCACAGCCTCGCGGCCTCGCCCGTGCCGCCGTCCGGATGGTGGAGCCGCTTCCTGAGTTGTGCCGCGGCCGGAGTGGCGGTGCAGTTCTCGTTTGTGGTGGAAGCGGCAGGGCATCCCCGCACCGGGATGGCGATCCGGACCGGCGTCATCCTGGCCTATTTCCTTTGCGCGACGCCGCTGGTGCGCCGGGCCCGGACGCTCACCACGTGCGGGACGGCGGTGCGCGTGGCGGTCTTGTGCACCGTGGCGGCGCTGGCCTGGGCCGCGGTGGACCCGTCTCGCCGGATCGGGATTCTGCACCTGTTCTTCGTATCCGGATTGGGCCTGGTGATGATGGGAATCGGGGTGCGGGTGGTCCTCGGGCACGCCGGTCGTCACGAATTGCTGGCGGGAAAGATCCCCTGGTTGCGGGTGGTCATTGGGCTCGTGCTGCTTGCCGCCGCGACGAGGGCATCGGCGGACTTCCTGCCGCGGATTCGAGTTTCGCACCTCGACTACGCGGCGGCGATGTGGGTAGTGGCGGCCCTTCTCTGGCTGGGGAAGCTGGGCAGGTGGTTCCTGGTCCAGGAGCCTGGCGAGGATCCGGGCAAGTGTCCCAAGGCGCGGAATCGAACCAACGAGTCCGTCCCCGCCGTTTCTGCGGAGCTTCCCGAATTGGGCCCGGGCAGGTCTCGGGGAGGCGATGCCTAGCAGCCCACAACCCGGACGCGTCCGGGGGAAGACATCGATGAAACTCAACGACTTATGGCAAGTGTGGCCGGTCAAGTTTCATAGGAGAGGGCGTTGATCTTGATACCGGCGGCGGCGGCGTCCGCGATGAAGGCGTCGGCACGCTTCGGGCTGTCCTTGATGGCGCGCCGTCCTTGGTCGGTGAAGTTGAGAAGTGCGATGAATCGTTTCATGGTTTCTCACTACTGCTGGATCCGGTGCGAATTGCCAGCCAAAGCGGAATCCGGTGAGAATACAGCAGGAAATGCGACTCCCGGGCCGAATGGCACAAGGATAAGAATGAACCTCGCCGCGGCAATCTTGCGGCAGCCGGTGCGGCTGCCCTACAATTCAAGGCCGATTGTAGGCCAGGCGCTCCGCCTGGCGAGCTGAGGTTCAAGCCTAACCTTGTGGCATGCGATTCCCGGGCCCGGGTATTCAATTTCCTCCCAGATCCACGGCTTCGCGCTCCAGAGGGGAATGGTCGTAGCCGCAGGCGAGACACTCGAATAAGTAGCGGCGGATGAAGGGGAGCGGGCCGCCGAGGCGTTCGTACTGGCGGACGTGGACCAGTTCGTGGCGAATGAGCGGTAGGGATTCGTGGTCTTCGGCGAGGTAGATTCCGTAGCCGAGGGTCACTCCAGCAGCGCTGCCGAGTGAGAATCCGACTTTGTTTTCGAGCGGTGCGAGGAGGCCACCGAGCGGGGAAGGGATTTGAGGAAGGGAGAGAATGCGGATCGCGCCGGGATCGGCGATGCCGATCTCAGAGGCGAAGTCGAGTTCGGCGCGACGGAGGGGACGTCCGTGTTTCAGGATGAGTTTTTCCCGGCGGATGATCCAGAGGGCGGCGGGGATGGCGACGAGGAGCGAGATCAGGTCGGCGGCGAGGCGACGAATCATGGCGGGAGGGCGTGAGATTCCTGCGTTCCCGACCGGGAGACGATTTGGGCCCGGCGCTTGGAACGCGCCGCCACGGTCAGACCGAGCTGAGATAGCGCTGCTGGGCTGCCTGCTCGGGGTTGTGCGGAGCTTCCTCGTTCTGTTCCGAAGTTTCCGCTAGCAGCTCGTCGCGAAACTTGTCGACCATGGACTCTACGGGCCAGGCACAGGCCTCGCCGAAGGCACAGATCGTGCGCCCGTCGATCTGGTAGGCGATCGATTTGAGTGTTTCGAGATCCGCGGGAGTGGCCTTGCCGGCCACGAGGCGGTCCGTGATCTTCTTCATCCAGGTGGAGCCTTCGCGGCAGGGCGTGCATTGCCCGCAACTTTCATGGGCGTAGAACTCGTTGATGTTGTTCAGCACCCACGACATCTTGCGCGAGTCGTCCATCACGATGACTCCTCCCGACCCGGCCATCGATCCGCAGGCTGCGAGGGTATCGAAATCGAGGGGGATTTCTACGAAGTCGATTTCCCGCGCTTCGGTCTCCGGGAGGCTGGCCACGTTGAATTTGTCGGTGCAGCGCAAGACCTTGGCGGAGGATCCGCCGGGGATGACGGCCTTGAACTTGCGTCCCTCCAGGGGGCCGCCACAGACATCGTTGAGCAGTTCGCCCATTGTCATCTTGCCGACCTCGATCTCGTAGTAGCCGGGCCTCTGCACGTCGCCGGAGACACAGAGGATGCGGGTGCCGGTATTGCGCGGGGTCCCGATCCTGGCGTAATTCTCGCCGCCCATCCCGATGATGTGCTTCACGTGGCAGAGGGTTTCGACGTTGTTGACGATGGTGGGGCACATGTAGAGGCCCATCGCGGCGGGGAAGTAGGGCGGCTTGATGCGCGGGTAGGGGCGCTTTCCTTCCAGCGATTCGATCAGGCCGGTTTCCTCGCCGCAGATGTAGGCGCCCGCGCCGCGGTGCACGTGGAACTCGCAATCGAACTTGGTGCCAAGGATGTTCTTGCCGAGGAAGCCTGCCTTCTTCGCTTCCGCGATGGCTTCTTCGACGATCCAGGCGGCCTCTGGAAACTCTTCGCGAAGGTAGATGTAGGCCACCCTGGCGCCGACCGCGAAACACGAAATTACCATGCCCTCGAGGAGCTGGTGAGGATCCTGGTGGACGATGTAGCGATCCTTGAAAGTGCCGGGTTCCGACTCGTCGCCGTTGCAGATGAGGTAGACCGGTTTCTGGTTGTTGGGCGGGATGAATCCCCACTTCACGCCGGTGGGAAACCCCGCTCCGCCGCGGCCGCGCAGGCCCGACTTCTTCACCTCGTCGGTGATTTCTTCGGGCTTCATCTTGAAGGCCTTCTTCAAGTCCTTGTAGCCGCCGTCGGCGAGGTACTTCTTGATCGACGGATCCCAGCCCTTGCGGTCGATGTTGCGGAAAATGAGCCGCATTTCCCGCGGGTGCGGTTCCTTTCCCTTGAGATAAGTGACCTTGGCCATCGCTTCGGAGGGTTACTCGTAGTGGGCGAGAAGGCCGGCGGCCCGCTCGGCCGAAATACCTTCGTGGAAGTCGTTATTCACGAGACAGACCGGTGCGGTGCCGCAGGAGGCGAGGCACTCCGCGAATTCCACCGACCAGGTGCCGCAGGGCGAGACCGCGATGGGGTTTTGGTGGCTGGCTTCGGTCCGGTCGATCCCGGCCAGCGCGCAGATCTTGTCCATCAGTTCGTAGCTCCCGCCCATCGCGCAGCTCAGAGTCCGGCAGACGCGAATGTGGAACTTGCCCGGCGCGTGCTGCCGGAGGCCGGGATAGAAGGTGACCACCTCCTCGACCTTGATCGGTTCGATCTCGAGTTTCTGCGCGACCCACTCGATGGCTTCGGGCGAAATGAATCCGAACTCGGCCTGCACGATATGGAGGAGGGGCAGGACGGCGGAACGCTTGCGGTCCGGGGGGAAGTGCTGGATGCGACGGTCGGCTTCCTTCTCGATCCCCTTCGTGATTTCGAACGGCGTGAAGTGCTTTGATCCCGCCGTCTGGTGCGAGGCGATCTGTTCGTCGAGGATGGAGTTGCTCATCTGCAGTTTGCGTGGTTTGCGCCTTTTTGCGGCAGGGCGGATTCAATTTGTTATCGAATATCGCCCCATGGCTGTAAATCAACGTTTTACGCATTTTCGTTCTGACCAAACCCCCGTGATTCCAAGGGTTGGAGGGCT
>CAUZKZ010000040.1:0-19902 GCA_963580345.1 Verrucomicrobiia bacterium
CGCTATCCTGCCGCTGCTCCAGGCCATCGAGTCGAGCGGTCCGCTCGCTCGCAACTGGCTCCGTTCGGCGGTGGAAGTGATCGTCGAACGCGAACTCAAGGCGGGGAAGACCCTGCCTGTGGATGATTTGAAAGTCTTCCTTCTCGACACCGGCCAAGCGCCCGAGGCGCGACGGCTCGCCTTCGACTTGATGGCGGAGATCGATGCCGCTTCCGCGGAAAAGCTCATCCCGGGCTTTCTCAACGATCCCAGCACCGAGCTCCGGCGCGACGCCGTGGCGCAATTGGTCGCCGCAGGCAAAGCCCTCACCGGGAAGGACGACAAACCTGCCGCCATCGCCACCTACCGCCAGGCGCTCGACTCGGCCCGCGACGTGGATCAGATCCAGGAAATCGCCAAAGAGCTTTCCGAAAATCTCGGCCAGGCCGTTGACCTGCCGCTTCATTTCGGATTCCTGACGCACTGGCAGGTAAGCGGACCCTTCCACAACACCGGACGTGCGGGATTTGCGGCCGGGTTCCCGCCGGAAAAGGAGATCGATCTCAATGCTGCCTACCCGGGAAAAGATGGGACCCAGGTGAAGTGGCAGCCGGTCGCATCGAGCGACCAATACGGCAAAGTCGATCTGAACACACCCTTCAGCAAGCTCAAGGAGGCCACCGCATACGCCTACACCGAGTTCGTTGCCGCCAGTGCCCGTCCCGCTGAATTGCGGCTGGGCTGCAAGAACGCGTGGAAGCTGTGGCTCAATGGAAAACTGCTCTTCGGCCGCGACGAATACCATCGTGGCCAGCGCATTGACCAATACAAGTTCCCGGTGCAATTGAAGGAAGGGAAGAATACCATCCTGGTGAAGCTGTGCCAGGACGAGCAGAAGGAGTCATGGACCGTGGAGTGGGAATTCCAACTCCGGGTCTGCGACGCCACCGGCACCGCCATCCTGTCCACCGATCGCCCCGCAACACCCAAGGCCGCCGAGGCAACGGCAAAGTGAAACCCTGATATGTGCGAAAGTTAATGGAGGGCACTTCGCGCCCTCATTGAAATCTCGGTCTCTTTCGCGTCGTTAACGTCTTTCACGGTTCTCCAATTTTCCAATTCTTCAATTCTCTGATTCTCTACACTCCACGCTCCCATGCCCTCCCCTCACCTGACTCTCATCGCCCTCACTGCGCTGCTTGCCCCGAGCCTGGCGCGCGCCGACTGGAACCAATTCCGCGGCCCGAACGGGAACGGCTACATCGCCGGCAATGCAAAGCTTCCCACCGAGCTGAGCGATAATTCGATCGCATGGAAGGCTCCCCTCCCCGGCCGCGGCCTGGGCAGTCCGATCGTCGTGGGCGACCGGGTCTTCGTCACCGCCGCCAGCGGCCCGGACCAGAATCAGCTCCAGGTGCTCTGCTTTTCCAACGCCGACGGGAAGGAACGGTGGCGTCGCAGTTTCTGGGCGACGGGCCGCACCATGTGCCACAAGAAAACCTGTGTAGCCGCCCCCACCCCGGCCAGCGACGGAAAACGCCTCTACGCCCTCTGGTCTTCCAACGACCTCATCTGTCTCGATCTCGACGGCAATCTGATCTGGACGCGCGGGCTCACCCTCGACTATCCGAACGCCTCCAACAGCCTCGGCATGGCGTCCTCTCCCATCATCGTGGGCGACACCCTGGTGGCACAGATCGAAAACGATTCGGAGTCCTTCGCTGCCGGCTTCAATCTCGAAACCGGCAGGAACAAGTGGAAGATCGACCGCCCCAAAGCCGCCAACTGGACCTCGCCGGTCGCACTGAAGTCCGGCAATCAACTGGTTGTCGCCCTGCAATCCAGCAAAGGCGTGCTGGGCGTGGCCCCGGCCACCGGTTCCGGGATTTGGAACTATGCCAAGGGTGCCGCCACCATCCCTTCAGGAGCCGCCGCCGGTGACACCCTCTATGTGCCATCAAATGGGCTGACCGCGCTGCGCCCCGGAACCAAGGGAGAAGAAACCAAGCCTTTGTGGAATGAAAGGTCGCAAAATCCCAATACGTCCAGTCCCCTCATCACCGGCGAGAAAGTTTACACCATCAACGGGGCCGGCGTCCTTACTGCTGCAAACCGCGCCACCGGCGAACGCCTCTGGCGTATCCGCTTGAAAGGCCCCTTCTCCGGTTCGGCGGTCGCCTCCGACAACGGCCATCTCTACCTTTTCAACGAGCAGGGAGTCGGCCAATGCGTCGATCTCTCCGGCGCGAAGGGCAAAGTCGTCAGCGAAATCGAACTTGGCGAAACCATCCTCGGTACCGCCAGCATCTCCAACAACGCCCTCTACATCCGCAGCGACCAGTCCCTCTGGAAGTTCCGCGCGCAACAGTAAAAGGGGCCTGCCACGGCGAAGCGTTGGAATCTTTTGGGGATCAGACAAGAATCGAATCTGGCGAACCCCCACCTGAAACTGGGTGGGAAGCCGCGTGTCCGGCGAGATCAATTCCGCCTTGGCGACGGCCCTCATCGTCTCTACGGTCTGCCACCTCTCGTATCCAAATATATTCCAAAATATCAAAACGCCTCACAAAGCCATGCCCTTCCTGCCCTTTCCTCGATTTGTGCCGTCCGCCCTGGTCGGCGGTTTGGTTCTCTCCCTGTCGCCGGTAATTTCGACCGGACAAGACGCGAAAGCCGGCCCCGCCATAGTAAAATACGTCCGCTACCAGGTCGGGGAGCAGATCGCCTACGGGATCGTGGACGGCGACAGCGTGGTGGCACTTTCCGGAGACCTCTTCGGGAAATGGGAAAAAACGATCCGGAAACACAAGCTTTCCGAGGTCAAGATTCTCGTCCCGAGCACGCCCACCAAGGTGATCGCCCTGGCGGGGAATTACCGCGACCACCTTGGCGACGAGCCCGCCCCCAAGGTGCCGGAACCCTTTTTCAAGCTGCCCTCCTGCCTGCAGCACCACCTCGGACCGGTGGTGCAGCCGGCCGACCACGATCCGGTCCATTTCGAAGCCGAACTGGTCGTCGTGATGGGAAAGAAGGCGAAAAACGTCACCGAAAAGGACGCCCTCAAATACGTGCTTGGAATTACCTGCGGGAACGACATCAGTGCGCGCAACTGGCAGCAGAACGACGTCCAGTGGTGGCGGGCGAAAGGAAGCGACACCTTCGGCCCGGTCGGACCGTTCGTGGTCTCGGGTCTCGACTATGGCAATCTCGACATGGAACTCCGGGTCAACGGCGAGGTGAAGCAGAAGACCAATACGAAGAACATGATTCACAGCATCCCGCAGACGGTCAGCTTCATCTCCCGCCACGTCACCCTCAATCCGGGCGATCTCATCTTCACCGGCACCCCTGGCAAGACCAAGGGCCTCGCCATCGGCGATAAGGTCGAGGTCGAAATCGAAGGCGTCGCCGTGCTCAAAAATCACGTCATTGCTGCACCGTGAAATTCGTGGTCCGGGCAATCTGGGAAACTGAAACGAACGCGAAGGCATGATCAGGCCCACCACCCCGGAGTGGTAAGATCTGCTTCCCGCCCAGGCCCTACTTCCTCTTATACCGATACTCCAGGATCGGCACTTCGCTTCCATCGACATCCACGGATAACGCCATGATCCGTTCGGAATCGTGCAGGTACTCCGTGCGGTTGCGATAGATCGACATGCACTGGCGGGTGGGGTCATAGTTCTCCCCTTCGAGTACGAGAGTTTTTTCATCCTCGCTGAGGGTTCCCTCGTAGGTGTAGTGAAACGGCGTGAAGTTGTCTTTCCACGTCCCGATGAAGAGTTTCTTGACGGGATCGTAGCCGGTCACGGATTGACCGGCGAGCGGCGTGCCCATCATATCGGCTTCAAAGCGGCCCAGCAGCCAGAATGGTCCCATGATCTCCGCGACCTCGCGGCCCTCGATCTCAATCGGTTCCTCGCCGGGAATCGTGAAGTAGGCGCATTCGACGTCCCACGTTCCCACCATACCATTTAGCCATTCGTGTTCTCGAGACGGCTGAAAGGAGGCGTTTTCGCTCATGGACAGAATATTTGGAAAAGATGTACTGGATCGACCGCGGGAACATGCCCCCGAGTGGGTGCGAAAATAAAGGGTAAAGTGGCGGGAAGCGAAGAATCCCGGGCGATCTGGTGCTCAAGAACGGGACAGATGGGGGGGGGACGATGGGCCCAACACGCCGACACCGTGCACGTCGGTCTCGACCGCGACGCCACCGTGCAACGAATGGAGGTGACCTGGCCGAACGGGAAGCGCTCCGCGATCGCCCAGCCCGCAGTTGGCCGTTACCACCAGATGCCGGACCCGTAGCGAGTTGTGCGGCCGGTCGCGAGATTGGACGCTCCCCGGATGCGGGGAAGACTCGACCACCAATTTCCAAATAAATCTCATCCGCCAAATCCCAACTCCCAATGATTTCCGCTTTGGTTTTGGGGCCTGGGAATTGAGGCTTATTTGGAACTTGGTACGTGGATTTACCGCCGAAGACCAAGCCGTCCCCGATCGACCCAGATTCTCCGCACACTTTTCACGGAAAAAAGTCCCCCTCACTCCACTTCGACACTCCGCACCTGGATATTATTCCTCCCCGCCTTCCGCTGCGCCCGCGGTTCCGGTTGGGCGAATCCATTGAGATCCACGGCGCGGGCCCGCATTTCGTACTTCCCGGGTTTCAGTCCGCGGATCACCGCGGAGTAGGAGGCCATACCGTAGCGCAGGGGCCAGGAGCGCGGCTGGCCGGTGGCCGGATCGAAACCGAGAATCTCCTTGGCCTTCACGCCCTCCGGCAGGACCTCCTCCCACACCGGTGGCGGCAGAATCTCGCACGGCTTCCACGGCCCGCGCAGCAGTTCCGGATCGTCGGCGGCGAGGCGCGCGGGATTGTCGCCGACCTTGCGCACCCAGTATTCCACCCGCTTCACGCCCGAGAGCCCGGAGATCACGAGACCGGTGAGAACGACGGATTGGCCGGCTTCGATCTTTTTCGGGCCGTCATCCACGTAGGCCGCGGTCTTGAGGGCACCATCGGGATCGTTGTTTCCCTCCGCGTAGGTGTCATTGAGCCGCGGGTCGTTGGTGACGAAGATCTGTTGCAGCCACTTGATCGATTTGAAGCCGTGCGCCCACGGCACGATCATACGGACCGGACCGCCGCGAATCAGCGGGAGGGGATCGCCGTTCAGCTTGTAGGCGAGAAAGACGGGCAAGTCTCCGGGAGGAGTCTCCATCACCTGCGTGTAGCTCAGCGAGGACTGGAAGATTTGCTTCGGATCGTTGTTGTGAAACCCGCGGTAGTAAATGCGTCGCACGTTGTTCATGGGCCCGCAGAGCCGGAGCACGTCGCGCAGGGGCACGCCCTCCCACAACCCCTGCCCGAGAGGCGTCGCGATGTTCAGGCACTGCATGGCCTTGATGAACTTGACGCCCTGCTGCTCGCCCAGCTTCAGGAGGGCGGGCAGATCGATGGCGTTGCCGGCTGCAATCGTGTGCGGTTTGGCGAGACTGGCGGCCTGCTTGACGACGGGAGGTTCCACAAACGGGTCCGCCGTGATCTCCAGGCGCCAGGTTTCGGGAGTGAGGCGGGCCTTCACAAGGGCCTCGCCTTCGAGGGTGTGGGGCTTGGGGTTGCCTCGCGCCACCGTATTGAAGTCCTTCGCGGGCGTCAGGATGGGGTGTGGGTTGGCCGGTGCGGATTCCGGAGCGGGCGCGTCGCGGGCCTCGGAGGCGCCGCCCGCTGCCAATGCGGAGGCGGCAAGAACGGTCGACTTCTGGAGGAAGGTGCGGCGGGAGTCCGGAGCAGGCATTGGGCGAAGGTAGAGATCCCGGCCGCTCGCGTCAAAGCGATCCGTTCGCGCCCTCCCATTGGCGCTCTCCCGCGGAATTCCGCGTTTTCCGGTCGCGGCGGGGCTTTGGCGAAGGCGGATGGACGATATCACGGCAAACTGCCGCCATCCGCACTTATCACACCGGGAGCCACGGAGGGCCGCAGAGGCATGCCTGGCTCGGTGTCCGCGTGTGCCGGGAGGATTGATGCTTGAATCACAGGATCGTCGCCAATTTACTCGAAACTCATGAAGCCGCCCGCCGCCCTCACCTTGCTCGCCCTCTTTGCGCTCGCGACACCCGCCATTGCGGAGCGAACCCTCTTCGCGATGGACACCGGAACCCGTGACGGACAGACGAAGACCTACGCGCAACAGGCCGCGCTCGTGAAGGAACTTGGTTTTTCGGGAATCGGATTCGGCGGCAGTTCCAAGATTCCCGAGATGCTGGCGGCAGTCGATACCCAGGGAATCAAAAACCTTGGCGTCACCTTCAACCTCTGCCACTGGCTCAAGGTCGACGGCAAGGAGCTGGAAGCGCGCTTGAAGGAAGCGCTTCCGCACCTCTTCGTGGTCACGATCAACGGCGCCGACTCCGACGGCAAGGGATGGAACACCCTCATTCAACCCCTCGATCGCGGCACCTTCGACGTCGCGCAGGTGCTGCGGTTGTTGGACAAGCTCGAGTTCAAGGGCCCGATCGGCCTGCAGCACTACGGGATCCGCGGTAGCGCGCGGGGGAACCTCAGCGCCTCCATGAAGGGCTGGAAGGCACTGCAAGCGCGGCTGGCGGCAGAGCAGGAGAAGAAGTAGGAGGGTCGGGCGGGCTGTCGGACATCAGTGCCCTCAATGAAATCAGTGGTTCCCTCCGCCCGCCCTACAAACCACCCCGTTCTACCCTTGGAATGGTCAACTTGGCCGCGATGAAGTCGTCGTGCGACAGCTTCAGGACCCTGGCGATCTGGCGGATCTCCTCGATCTCGTCGTGCGAGGTGCCCTCGCAGGCGTTGGCGATGCGGAAGAGCGTGACAAGGAACTGCTGGCGCTCTTCGTGGGTCGTGGAGGTAAAGTAGTTGTAGGCGATGCGGGGAAAGTCGAGGTCGCGGGTCGCCTCCTCGCAGGTGAGGCCGGTCACCAACGCGCCGACCTCCGGCGAAACGCCCCAGCTCTCGGCCACCACGGCTGCGATCCCCTTCTGCTCCTTTTCCGAGATTACGTCGTCAACGTGCGCGACCCGCGCCATCAGACCCGCCGCAAGACAGAGCTTGCGCAGTTCCGCGTCGGGAAGCGCCACCTTCACCCCGCTCTCTTCCTCCCTGCGCTTGAAGCGGTAGTAGATCGTGTTCTCGACGTAGTCGGTGAGATTGGTCTCGCGAAGGGAGGTGGCCTCGGCCCGGGCCTGGCGCTGGCCCATCGCGGACTTCATGGCCTTCGAGAAGAGCGCGAAGACTCCGGTCTCGGCCCCCGCGATGGCACCCTCGATCTCGCTCAAAAACGCGGCCTCTTCCGGCGTCACTTCCCCATCCGCTTCGAAGAGAGCGGTGAGGGTCTGGATCACGAGCGCCTTGTGATTCTGGCTGCGGATCCCGTCCACCACCCGTTGCAAGAGCTCCTCGGATTCCTCCTTCGTAACGGGGTGATCCATGTACAGTTCCAGGATCTTCCAGTCGTCCTCCGTGACATGCTCGAGCCCCCAAAGAAGTTCCTTGAGAGCGTTGACCTCGTCGTTCGCCAACTCGCCGTCCGCCCAGGCCGCCGCCACCGTCAGCCGCGCCAAATCCATGATGAAGTCCTTGGAGGGGGTCATCGTGGGCTGAACCCTAAGGAGAGCCGGACAGAAGGCAAGCAAAGCGGGAGGGCGCATCACCGAGGGCCGCCCGGTCCCGGCACACGGACATCCGGCCGGGGCGCAAAGCGCAGGGTTGTCGGGTCGGGAGTTTGCTCCCACACTCAGGACCTGATCCTTCTGGAAAACGAATAAGATGTCCACCGTCCGATCACTCGCTCCCGACCTGACCCAGCCCGGCACCTATCCGCGAAGCCCCCGCGAATCTCTTGCCGGCTATGTGGTGGCGGCCCGCACCCTTGACAAATGCCGCGCTGCAATCGCCGAAACCCTCGGCGAGTACCACTTCGATTGCCCCCTCGATAATTTCTGGTTCGATTTCGCAGGTCTTGGCGCGGATGCATTCAGAGAATTCGTCGCCAGCGGCGCGGACGACGAGGCAGTCGCGGCGTGGATCGCGGAACACGCCACGAGTCGCGAACCTCGCGAGATCATCCAATGGAACAACGACATGCGCGCCAAGCGCATCTGCGAAATGCCGATCGAGTTGCAGGAGTTCCTGGAGGGCTACATTCCGGAGTACCTTCCTTCCGGCCGGCCGGTCTACGTCTGGTTCGATGTGTATGACCTCGAGGAGGGGCGGCTGGCGTAGGGAATTTAAACCCTAAATTTTCAGGTTTCAGATTTCCGAAACCAAAAAGGTAAACCCAATCCCGAAGGAGTGTTACCCATGTTCTGACCCAAAAGAGTTACCTATGTTCTTACCGCGCCCTCCCCAGTCTGAACACTGTACACTGAACACCTACCTCCTCCTCCTCCTCGGCGGATTCAGGACCGCCTTTTGGGCCTCCGGGGGCAGGCCACTCGACACCACCCAGGACCGGGCGGCTTCGGAGTCGCGCCGGAAGAGGGCCTGACCGGCCTGGGTGAGCGCGCTGTTGCGCAGACTATCCTGCGCGATGCTGTTGGCCCAGCTGATGGCGGCGACCGGATCGCGACGCGAAATCCCGGCCGAGTAGCCGTTGATGGCAAAGTCCCGCTGCGAGGATCGCGTCATGCCGGCGATTCGGTCGCCGGCTGCAGACGGGTCCCGGGCAGCCCACTCGATAAAAGCAGCATTCAGGCCGGCATTCTGTCCCCCACCAGCTGGAAGCGACTCCAGCCAATTCACGGCCGCGACCGGATCGCGCTCCGCCCACTCGTCACCGACTTCTTCGATCACGCGGCGGGCATAGCTCTCGCCCACAAATTGTTCCGCCCAGGCCGCCGCCCCCTCCGGATTCTGATCAACGTATCGATCCGCGACGCGATCCATCGCCGCTCCCTTCAAATCGCCGTCCGGCAAGTTTTCCGACCATTCGATGGCACGGTCCAATCCTCCGTTGCGCAGGAGTTTGCGGCTGACTACCTCGAGCAGGTCTGCCGCTCTCTCGTCTCCCTGCCTCGCCAAATCGTAGACATAGTCGGTGGCCAATCCGACATCACGATCGGCCATTCCCGATACCAGGGATTGCCGCATCAGGGTCCGATCGGTCTTGACGTCGTCGGGAAGGGTCTCGAGATACTTCCGGGCTTCCTGTGGATGGGCGGAAGCGAACCCTGCCATGGTGGAGGCCAGGTCCCGTTCCGGGGATGTCATCGCATTCTCCACCGCAGCCCTGCCATCGATTGTTCCCCACGCATAGTTAAAGTCGCGCCACTGATCGCCCTTGACACCACCATCCGTGAGCATCTCGCGAATGGCCTTGGCATTTTCGGGAGTGAGAGCTGCCAGTAACCTGTTGAACGCCTTCCTCCTGACCAACGGATTTCCGTGCTTCTGGGCCTCCTGGGCGAGAGCCGCTAGTTGGTCCTCGCTGAGTGGAGTCGCGACGCCGCGATTCTCGCGATCCAATCCGGAGGAGGTGATCATCTCGCGCTGAGGAGCATTCGATTTCGATGTTCCGGCCGCGGATCCAGTCGTTCCGCCCTGCGCCCGTTTCCCGGCGCGAGAGCTTTCGCTCTTCGACGATGGAGAGCTCCCCCTGATTTGATCTCCGGCCGATTCCGGTTTATTCCGCATCGACCCGAGCCCGAAGGCCGCCAGGGCGACCGCCGCCCAGCCCACGTGACCCGACAAGGAACGCTTCGTCATTCCGCCTATTACGGCACGAGGAGCCCTCAACGAACGAAAAAAAACAGGACGGGGAGGACTTTCCCGGCCCCCCTGGCGCAGTTCCAGGACCACCCGAATCCCGTTGCACGAGGGCCGAATTTCCGTCAGAAGCGCAGCCATGAATCCAAGCAACGTCCTCGCTCTCGCCTCGTTTTGCACGCTTGCCCTCGCTTCCGGCCTCCTCGCCGCCGACGAACCCTTCAACGGGAAGGATCTCTCCGGATGGAAATTCAAGGCCAAGGGAACGAACAAGCCGCAGTGGAAAGTAGGGGTCCCGATGCTCGACAAGGCCAATCCTAAAGCCCTGGTCGCCGCAAAGGGCGAAGAGGTGGCCTTGGTCAACGTGGTGGGCGGTCACGGGCAAAGCATCGACATCTATTCTGAACAGAAATGGGGGAGCTGTCGCATCGAACTGGAGGTCCTCGTCGCCAAAGGCGCCAACTCCGGGATCTACGTGATGGGCGAGTACGAGGTGCAGATCCTCGACAGCTTCGGGAAGGATAAACTGGGCGGCGGCGACATGGGTGCGATTTACGGTGCCCAGCCACCGCGCGTCAATGCGTGCAAGAAGCCCGGCGAGTGGCAGAAGTACGAAATCGACTTCGTCGCCCCGAAGCTCGACGCGGACGGCAAGAAGACCACCAATGCGAGGTTCCTGGTGGTGAAACTCAATGGCAAGGTTCTCCACGAGAACGTCGAGATGAAGGGGCCGACTCCTTCGGGAGTGACCGGGAAGGAGGCCGCCGCCGGCCCCATCATGTTCCAGGGCGACCACGGTCCGGTGGCTTTTCGGAATATTGTCATCACGCCGCTGAAATGATCGTGGCGGCGCTTTCCAAGCGCCAAGCCCAAGCAGTGGCATGACCGTCCCGGTCATGATAGGGGCCTTGTCCTGGCATCGATGGAAAACAATCACGACCGAGACGGTCGTGCCACGCCCCGCGTATTGGGCAAGGCGCTTGGAAAGCGCCGCCACCATTACTTCACCACGTGAATCGTGTTCCAGATCTTGGTCACGATTTCCTCGCCGTCTTCGGTCTCCAGATCGACATCGATCCGCATCATGTGGACCGGTTGGAGGTTTTCGACCTGGAGGAAGACGGACTGCCCGTCGGCGAGGAGCTTCGCCGACCCGACCGGGAACTTGGTGCGTCCTTTCGGGGGGCCTCCCGAATCGCGATGACCGACTTGAAACTCTCCCGTCCCGTAATCGTGAGTCCAGCGGAGGTCGGAGCCTGAGATCGCATAGCTCTCGGGGTCTTCCGCCACTTCCTTGTCCAGTTTCTTCGTGAAGCCGATCTCGATCCCCCCGTCGCGCACTTTCAGGGAGCGCGGCATGAGAACCGGCTTGCCGGTGTAGCGCACGCGATCGAGACCGCCCTCGCGGCCGGCGTTGGACTGCCACCCTTTCAGTCCTGCCATGTAGAGCTGCCCGTCCCGCTTGTTGAACTTCCCCCGCATCGCACTGGAAGTAGGGCGCACCGGAATCTTCACCACCCCACCCTGCATAATCTCGCCGCACTTCTGCTTGAGGACCACGTAAAGCGAGCTCTGCCCGTAACTCATGTGCAGCATTTCGCCCTGGAACGGTCCCCACTTGTCGCTGGTGACCCATACCTGACCGCCGTTGGAGTTGTCCACGTCCTTGGGCAACCACGCCAGCGGAATGGGCTGCTCGCTCGATTCGAGGTGCTGCTTCCGCCCCCCCCGCCTTTGGCCCACGGTGGGGGTGGTTTTCATCCTGGCGTAGTCCGCGGCGGAGTCCACCACCCCGAGAAACTCGCCCGGGTCGATCCAGTGAATTGGGCAACGCGGCACGAAGGTGCCTTCGTTGTCGCCGCTGGTGAGCTGACCGGTCGGGCTCACTCCGATCCCGTTCGGAGCGCGCAGTCCGGTGGCGTAGCGTTCCAGCTTCGATCCGTCTTTCGAGACCCGGATGATCGACCCGTGGTGGCGGCCCATACGCTGGAAGCTGCGTCCGCCGCCTCGCACCGGGCTGCCGAAGGCGAAATAAAAGTTCCCCTTCGGACCGGTCTGCAGATCGAAGCAGAAGGCATGAAATCCGCTGGTCAGTTCCCAGTCGTTGTTGAAGTTCTCGTAGAAGTCGGCTTCGCCGTCGCCGTTGAGATCGTGGTAGCGCGTGATCTGGTCGTCCGCCACGGTGTAGATCACGTCATCGACGATGGTCAGTCCCAGCGTCTCGTGCCCGCCCGCCGCGAAACGTTTCCAGGTGAGGTTCTCGAGCTTGTCATCGATCCCGCTGATCACCCATACGTCCCCGTCCCAGGTCGAGACCGCGGCTTTGCCCGGATCGCTTGTGAAAAAATCGAAGCCGCCGATCCGCATCTGCATCCCGTAGGGGTTCTGGTAGGGGACGGTGAGCCGGTCGAGGACATAGGCGGCCTTGCCGTCGTCCTTGGCGAGTTCTCCCCTGGTCGTGACGGTCTCCGGGAAGCGGGCCGGACCGCCCTTCATGTAGAGGGTGAGGTCCTCCAGTTGGTCCGAAACCTGCCCATCACCGTAGGCGATTTTGAAGTGAGCCATGCCCGCTGGAATGTGCAGGATCACCCGCCCGTCGGAGGTGGTGGGATTCAGGTTGGTCCCGATCACGCGAATCGCAGGTGCGTTGTCCTCATCCGCGAGCGCCACGGTGGCGGCCTTGGAAAACTTGCCCTGGATGGTGCGCGTAATGAGGCCGTTCTCCAGCGCCGGCATCTCGAGGACCGGGTCGGCGCCCACCGTGTAGCGCAGCACGGTCTTTGCGCCGTGGACATAGAGACCGTTGTAGTGAGCGTGTGTCTTCGGGATCGGACCGAGGGGCGGATAAGCGCCGTCTTCGGGCACGCGCGGTTCGGCAAAACTCCCCTGCGAGTTCGCCCAGCCCGGCGCGGCCTGGTTATGGAAGACCGCCTCGCCGTTGAAAGACGGAAATGATCCGTGGCCGCCCGTGAACGGGAGGCCATCCAACTTGAGTCCTCCGTTTGTCCATCCCGCTGCGATACGCATCGTGTCGGCGTCGAAGACGACACATGCAGTGCCCTCTTCGTTAAGTCGAATGACCTGCGCCCGGAAGGCTTCGTTGTTGCCCTTGGCATCGCGGCCCACCCGGATCGCGGTTCCGATAAAATTACCGAACTTGCCCGGAAGCGCGGGACCGGCCGGCTTCTTGGGCTTCGGTGGCGTGATCTGCACTTTCGCGAAGGCGGCCCGGTCCCACTTGATCGCCTCCAGTTTCTTCGGATCGTGAAAGAAAAGATCCGGGGGAATGGGGGATTCCTTTCCACCGGGCGGGGTCCAGCTCGCAATGCATCCCGCCCCGCCATCGCCTTCCTGGAAAATGATCCTGATACGATGGGGACCCTCCCGGAGCGAAATCGAACCGCTCTTTTTCGTCATGGCATGCGGCCCCCAGTGGTCGACCACCAGCTGGTCGCCGATGTAGAGGCGCGATCCATCGTCGGAGGTCAGCGCGAAGGTGTGCTCCCCGGCCTTCCCGGCAATCACCGCGCCTGTCCAGCGCACCATGAAGCCGTCAAGCAGCTTCGAGCCGTGGAACTCGCCGTCGGTCTCCGCAAAATTGACGTCCTTGTCGACTCTCACCAGCCACGGCTGCTGGCCGACCGGCACTTCGAATTCGTCCCCGAGTTTCTCGGTGAGTTTGAAGTATTCCCCGATGAGGCCGGGTCCGGCGGCGGTCACGGCGGGCACGCAAGCGGCGAAAAAGGCGAAAGTGGCGAGTCGTTTCATGTTATTGGTCCTCCGATACGGAGCGCAGGTAGTCATAGATTGCATCGAACTGTCTGGTGGCGTCGCCCTCGTAGTGCTGCGTGAGCGGGGTCTTCCCCTCGATCGCATACTTGGGCATGATGGTGCCGGGCCACAGGCGCGGCGGATCGGTCATCCAGAGGTGAAAAAACTCGCGCCTGAGGCGCGCTCCGGCGTCGCGGAAGTTCGGCCCCTCGCCCTCGAAAACCGCGATGGCGGGCTTTTCGCCGATGCCGTGGCAGGTCCCGCAGGCCAGGCCGCCCTCTACGCTGGCGAGTGCCTCGCCCACCTCGACCCTGGCCGGATCGAGGGCGGCCGGCTTCGGCGTCACGGCCGGGAGGCCCGCAGCGTGGCTGAATCCGGCCGAGAGGGGCGCCGCCCGCGTGGGAAAGGCTGGCATGCGGGCTGCCATCCACTTCCGCACTTTCGGATCGATCCGGCCCGCGAACAACTTCGTCCGCCACTCCGGCCGTAATTTCAGCCCGAGGTGGTTCAGCGGCGGCGGACCGGTCTTGATGGCGGGCTTTTCTTCCTCGGCGGGCGGCTCGGGCGGCTTGAGGTGCTCGACTTCGGACGCGTACTTTTCGCGAAGGGATTCCTCACCGTCCTCGGCATGACAGGCGTTGCAGCGCAGGGCGGCACGCTGGCGGTGGGCAAACTCGGCAGGCACGGAGCGAGTGAGAGAAGCGTGGGCGGTTTCGTCCTTCAAAAAATCCCACACGGCCCGCTCCTCGTCGTTCAGGGAATAAGTCACCTCCTTGCAGTCCAGTTGCGTGAGCTTGTTGAGCGGCGGACCGAAGGGTAGGACCGATTTCTCTTCCCCGCGCTCGTGGCAGCTCAGGCACCCGCTGCCGGAGAACAGTTTCTTGCCGTTCTCCGCGTCGCCGGCCGGCCCGGAGGCTCCGGGATCGTTCTCGAGGGAGCGGAGAAAACCCGCCAGCGTCGTCGCTTCCTCATCCGTAAACCTGAAGTCCGGCATGCGGCTCGCCGGGTGGAACTTCGCCGGCTCCCGCAGGAAGTCCGCCAGCGCTCCCGGCCGATACTTTTTCCCGATCGACTTCAACCCGATCCGTGCGCCATCTCCCGTCGAGTCGAGGGTGTGGCAGGCGATGCATCCCTGCTCGTGAAAGAGGTGGCCGCCATTCTTGATTTGCGCGGCAGCGGCTTGCGGTGCCGCGGCGATCCCGGAAACACCTTCAGTGAGATAGGCCGCGATATCGGCCGCGCTTCGTTCGGCGTTCTTCTTGAAGACCACCGGCATGTGCGCGGAGGGCCGCAGGGAATTCGGATTCGCAATCCACTTCGCCAGCCAATCTTTGCGCAACCGTTTTCCGACTCCATCCAGCGCGGGTGCCTTGAGTGTCATCTCCACCATGGCCGGAGAGGACGACCCGCCGATTTTGTGACAGGCCATGCATCGCTTTTCGGCCAGGACCGCGCGGCCCTCACGCAGGCGGGTCCGATCGCGAAGGCGGTCGTCGCCGGGAGCGTGAGTGAGAGCACTTCCCGGCACCGGCTCCCGCGAGAAGTCGCGTCCTTCCCAGAACATGCGCAACTGCGCATCGCCCGCCGCGGGACTCTCGTATTCCACCACCATTCCGTGTTCTCCACTCTTGATCCGCTTGGAGTCGTTTGCCTTCCCGATGGCATCCACCACGACCTCTCCGTCGATCAGCAGGCGCGCCTGCCCGGTTCCCTCCATGGAAAAAACCAGGCGGCTGCGCTTCTCAAGGACCAGGTTGCCCTCCCAGGTCGCTTTGAACGGCCCGGCCTTGAGAAAGGGCGATACGGTCTGTCCCTTCCTGACGAACAAGGCGACGCCGGGCGCGGATCGGACATCGGACGCTCCGCCGGCCTCCAGGCGCAAAATCAATCCGGCCGGCGGCTCCGCGCCAACAAGCGGCCCCGGAGCGAGGAAAAGCAGGAGCGCGAACGGCAGCTGGGAACGCACGGCTCCCCTTACCCGCTCGTGAGGTTGATCTTTCACGTACCCAAGCATATTAGAAGCGGACGCTCCGGGGACTCCAGCCAGACTCCTCCTTGACGACGGCTTCCGTTTCCACTCCACTGCAAGAGCGCTTACCTTCAAGGTCGTAACTTGCTCATATGAGCCGCGCTGTTCGCATCTTCCCCGTGCTCCTGGCCATCGGCTCACTGCAAGCCGCTCCCCAGCCGGCCGATTTCGCGGCGATCGGAGGCGACTACGAAAAGCGGATCCTTCCTCTTCTCGATCGCTACTGTCTCGACTGCCACGACACCGCGACGAAGAAGGGCGAACTCGATCTCGATCGCTTTTCGAATCTCGCCGCGGTGAGAAAGGATCCCAAGACCTGGCAACACGTCGTAGAGCAGCTCCACAACGGCGAGATGCCGCCGAAAAAGAAGAAGTCCACCAAGCAACCCAGCGCGGAGGAACGCTCCACCTTGATCAACTGGGCGAAGCATTACCTTGATACCGAAGCTCGCGCCCAGGCCGGCGACCCCGGACCGGTCGTCCTGCGCCGCCTGAGCAACGCGGAGTACACCTACACGCTTCACGATCTGACCGGGGTGGATTCGCTCGATCCCACGCGGGAGTTCCCGGTCGACGGCGCGGCGGGCGAGGGATTCACGAATGCCGGAGAGGCCCTCGTGATGTCGCCTTCGCTGGTCGAAAAGTATCTTGCCGCAGCCAGGGAGATCGCGGAGCACGCCGTGCTGCTGCCGGACGGGATCGCCTTTTCCGAGTTCAGCACCCGGCGCGACCAGACCAACGAACTGATGGCGCGTATCCAGAAGATTTATCGCACGTTCACGGTCCAGGGGGGCGGCACGCCAGTGAATCTGCAGGGCATCAAGTTCGACACCAACCAGGGTGGACTGCTCCCGATCGAGAAGTATCTCGCCGCGACGCTCGGGGGCTCAAAGGACGGGCTCAGCCCGAAGTACCTCTCGTTGCTGGAAAGCGCGATGAAAAGCGACGGCGGACCCGGCGCACCGATCCTCGATCCGCTCCGGAAACGTTGGCGGGGCGCCACCGAAAAAGATGCCCCGGCACTCGCCGCCGAGGTCGGGCAGTGGCAGAAGAGGCTCTGGAAATTCAGTTCCATCGGCCACATCGGACGCATCGGCGGACCGACCGCCTGGATGGAGCCGGTCACTCCGATCCAGGCTCAGCAGGAGTTCTCGCTCAAGCTGCCGGAGCCCGCGGGCGGAAAGGACATCACGCTCATTCTCGCCTCCGGTGTTGCGGGCGATGGAAACGCGAGCGACGTCGCGGTCTGGAAAAACGCCCGCCTGCAAATGCCGGGACAGCCGGACATTCCGCTGCGTGACGTGGCCAGCCTGAAAAAGCGCCTCGATAAGTACCGCAGTGAAGTGCTGTCCAAAACGGAGGCCTATCTCGCCGCGGCATCGCTCGCGGTGGAGAAGCCGGATCTGAATGCCGCCGAGCTGGCTGTGAAACACGGACTGGACCCCCGGGTTCTGCTTTCGTGGCTCGGCTTCCTCAAGATCGACACGGCAGGACCGGTCGTCGTGGAAGGGCACTACACCGCAAAGATGCTCAAGGGCGGCAATAACTACGAATTTATCAAGGGATGGGGGACACCCCAGACACCGTCGATCGGAGCGAACTCTTCCGACCAGGAGGTGCGCGTCCCCGGCATTGCGCGCCCGCATTCGGTTTTTTGCCATCCCTCCCCTACCCTCTTCGCCGCGACCGGATGGCAGAGCCCCGTCAGCGGGGAGGTGCGAATCGAAGCGCGCCTCAGTGACGCGCATCCCGAATGCGGCAACGGCGTGGAGTGGTTCCTCCAGCACCGCACCAGGGGAAATGTGTCGACGTTCTGGTCCGGCGACTTTCCGATGAAGGGATCCGCGGAAATGCCCCCCAGCACAATGTGGGTCAACCAGGGCGAGCTGATTTCCTTTGTCGTCGGACCGAGAAACGGGACCCATTCCTGCGACCTCACCGCGATCGACCTGACCATCACCGAAACCGGCGGCGCCAAGCGGGCCTGGGACCTCGCCAAGGACGTCTCGGGAAACATCCTGGATAGCAACCCGCACGCCGATCTCCACGGCAACAAGGGCGTGTGGCACTTCTACAAGGGTGAGATGAAATCCCTCGACCGCAGGCCCGGTGCCGGCGGCAGCGGCGGGCTTCCGCCCGGTTCGCTCCTCGCCAAGTGGCTCGACGAGAAGGATCCCGGCAGGCGCAGCGCCCTCGCCGCGCAGGTCCAGGCCCTCGCCTCCGGCAAGAAAGCGGCCGCGCCGGGGTCGCCCGATGCTGCGCTCTTGGGGCAGCTGCGTTCCCTGTCCCAAGGCACGGACCTCGCACCGCTGCTCGTCGGGCTGGAACCCGATTCGCGATTTGGGGTGCAGCCAGCCGGCCGCAATGCCAAGGTCGATCCGGTCGACCTCTTGCTCGAGGCACCAGGCACGGTGGAGTTCAGCATCCCGGCGGACCTGGCGAGGGGACGCGAATTTGTCGTGACGGGCACCCCCGGCGGGGGGGGAGGAAGCGTCCAGCTTTGGGTGTCCACCGGTTCGCCCCCGGCGGTGGGCCGCGGTCTGTCTCCCGATGTTCCCGTCCTCGCAGCCGACAAAGGCGCGGCGCGAGCGAGGGTCGAGGCGGCCTACGGCGAATTTCGAAACCTCTTCCCGATCACGCTGTGCTACGAGCGCATTGTTCCGGTCGACGAGGTCGTGACGCTGACCTTGTGGCATCGCGAAGACGATCACCTGCGCCGGTTGATGCTGGACGACACCGAGGCGGCGACCCTCGACCGGCTGTGGGACGAACTCTACTTCGTGGCCCGGGAGCCGCAGGAGTACCTCGTCGCCTTCAACCAGATCTGCGAATTCGCCACGCAGGACCGGCCCGACCTCGTCAAAGCCTGGATACCCCACCGCGCGCCGACCGAAAAGCGGGCCGCGGCATTCCAGCAGCGATTGCTCGACACGGAACCCCGCCACCTCGAGGCCGTCCTCGGGATTGCCGGAAAGGCGTGGCGCCGCCCGTTGGCGGAAGCCGAGAAGAGCAAGCTCCGCGCTCTCTACAAGAATCTCCGCACCCGGAAGATCGACCACGACCCGGCCATCCGTCTCACGCTGGCGCGCGTCTTTATCTCCCCCGCCTTCCTCTACCGAGCCGAGCAACCCGCACCCGGCAAGGCCGCCGCGCCGGTCACCAGCCTTGAACTCGCCACCCGCCTCAGCTACTTCCTCTGGTCGTCGCTCCCCGACGCCGATCTCCGGCGCGCTGCCGAGGCCGGCGAACTGGGCAATTCCGATCAGCTGGCCATCCAGGCGAAGCGCCTGTTGAAACACGATCGGACCCGACGCCTCGCCATCCAGTTCGCCTGCCAGTGGCTGCACATCCGCAACTTCGACCAGCACGACGAGAAGAACGAAAGTCTTTACCCGGAGTTCGTAAAGTTGCGCGCCAACATGTACGAGGAATCTATCCGCTTCTTTGCCGACTTCTTCCAGAACGACCGCTCCATCCTCTCGTTGCTCGACGCCGACCACACCTTCGTGGACCCTGCCCTCGCAAAATTCTACGGTCTCCCGGCGCCGCCACAGGGGTGGCACCGCGTCGACCAGGCCAGGAAGGCGGGACGCGGCGGTATCCTTGGTCTCGCCACCACCCTCGCCAAGCAGTCCGGCGCCTCGCGCACCAGCCCCATTCTGCGCGGCAACTGGGTCTCGGAAACCCTCCTCGGCGAGAAATTGCCCAAGCCGCCCAAGGATGTCCCGCAGCTCCCCGACGTCGTCCCCGCGGGCCTGACGGAAAGGGAGCTCATCGCCAGACACAGCTCCGATCCGGCCTGCGCGAAGTGCCACGACCGCATCGATCCTTACGGCTTCGCCCTCGAAGGCTACGACGCCATCGGCCGCCGCCGCGCCGCCGCCGATACGGGAGCGAAGCTTCCCGACGGAAAATCGATCGAAGGGATCGACGGGCTCCGGAGCTACCTCCTCGAGGACCGCCGCGATACTTTCGTCCGCCACTTCTGCCAAAAGCTTCTCGGCTATGCCCTCGGCCGCGCCGTGCAACTCTTCGATCAGCCCTTCCTCGACGAACTCGTGGAGCGGCTTGCCCGGAACGACTACCGGATCAACGTCGCCATCGAAGCGATCGTGCAAAGCCCGCAATTCCGGGAGATCCGGGGCGCGGAGCACCCTGGCGGGTAGCCCCGCTCCGGCCGCCCGGGCCGTCCTTCTCGCTCGAGACACGCCCGGAACTTGTAAACAAGCCGGAATCCCCGGAAGGGAAGATCAGGGGTGCAGGACAAAAAAGTTAAGATGGTCTAGTTTAATGAAGAAGACCAGCGGCGTTTCTCTTGACGTCGCGTCTTCAGGATGTCGCGGCGCGCTGTCCAAGCCGCATCGAAGTGTGGTCCGAGAAT
>CAUZKZ010000041.1:0-19638 GCA_963580345.1 Verrucomicrobiia bacterium
TTCTACATCGGATTCGTGCTTACTCTCGTGATGGTGTACAAGGGGCTCAAAAACCTCAAACTGGACCTCAACTTCGGGCAAGCCCTCCTGGTCGCCGCTGTCGCCGGCGGCATCTGTTTCGTGCTTTCCCTCCTGTGGGTTGGCAAACTCCGCAAGAAACACGAAGTGGAGCGGGTGGAGGAGGGTGTCGAGCTCGAGGACGACTATCCTGAAGGCGTGCCCTTCGTGCGCAAGCGCGATCCGGAAATGGAGCCCATTCTGCGTCCACCCCTCGCGGAGGGATCGATGACCCCCACCAAACGTTGGGAATTTCGGCGCCAGTTCGAGTATTCCCGGCTGGAAGGTATCTTTGCGGCCCTGATGGTCCTCAGCGCCTGTTTCCTGGCCTTTGCCCACGGCGCAAACGATGTCGCCAATGCCATCGGGCCACTCGCGGCCGTGGTGGATATCGTGAAGAGTGGCGTAATTGAGCAAAAGGCCGCCGTCCCCTTCTGGATCCTGTTGCTGGGCGGGGTTGGGATCGTGGTCGGACTGGCGACCTGGGGCTACAAGGTGATGGAAACGGTCGGCAAGAAGATCACCGAGCTGACGCCCAGTCGCGGCTTCGCGGCGAATATCGGGGCCGCCACCACCATTGTCATTGCGAGTCGGATGGGTTTTCCCATCTCAACCACCCATACCCTGGTCGGGGCGGTGCTCGGCATCGGCCTGGCCCGCGGCATTGGCTACCTGAATCTCCGGGTGGTCCGCGATATCGCGATTTCGTGGGTCATCACGATCCCCGCCGGTGCAGGCCTGGCAGCCCTCTTCTACCTGCTCCTCAGCGCAATCTTCGGGGCGTGAAAGCACTCTGACGCCACCCGGTCACCAGTGATGGCGCGGGCTTCGCGCCGCTACTCGACTTCGGGGCGCTCGCCGCCGTGCCGGATGTCCATGGCCACTTCCGAAAAGACCGCATCTTCGCTGATGTTCTTGGCGTGGTCGCGAAAGTCCCGTAGATCATCGCGAGAGCACCGAATTTCGCCTCGTTACCGTCCGCCGGGGTTGGAATCCAGTTGTTGGTGAAGAAGAAGGCTTTCAGATCGACCTCGCCACTGAGAATGAAGAAAAAGCTCGAGATGACGAGCAGGGCGGCCCCCCAGCCGAGGTAGCCCGTCTTCTTCTTCAGCCCGAGGCGGCTTCCGATCGCAAGCCCGACGGTGGCCACCACCGCGCCAAGGAAGATCTTACCGTAGTAATCCGAGTCTCGAACGCTCTCCCAGTCGATGTATTCCTGCACCGCGCCCTCGGGAGGACCGACGGTGAAGCCGTAAAGGCTGCGGGCGATCGGGTAATTGTCTCCGGTCGGATCGGATCCGGCGCCGTCTTTCACGATCTCGAGCCACTTCACGTCGTCCGTCTTGTAACCCATCCCGCTGAAGCCGATGGAATCTTTGTGAGTCTTGACGTAATCGACCACCGCTGCCGAACCCGTCATGGTGGTGGCGCCACCCCTGAATTCGATCCCCTTGCCGTCAGCTCCTTTTCCGCACACGGCGTCCTTGAAGAAGGCGTAGGTGCCGGAGGTGTTGCTTCGGCTGCACCGATCGACCTTTCCGGACATGTTCGGATCGATCGCGCTCCAGTCATCGATGGCGCCGCCCTCCGCGAAGATGCCCTTGAGCTGCGCCATGCTAATTTCATTCAGCGGGTTGTCCTTGTGGACGTAAACCGCGATTCGGTCGTAGCCAAAGATGATTTCGTTGGGCTCCTTGCCGTACTTCTCCTTGATCTGCTCGATCTCGGATTTCTTGATCGGGCGGCTGGAATGCGCCAGGTCGATTTCGCCGTTGATGAGGGCTTTGAGCCCAATCCCGGAGCCCTCGCCGTTCATGGCGACAATGATGTCCGGCTTGGCGACCTTGTAGGCTTCCTGCCAGGAGAGGCCGACCTGGAGCATGGGGTCGGAACCGTTGATCTTGATGGTGGTCCCGGCTTCCTTGCGCCCGCAGGAGGTGAGGATGATGGCAGCGCCCAGACCGGTGAGGGCGAAGGCGCGGTGGATTCGTGATTACCCGGCCACCCGTCATAAGAATGCCCCGCCCCTGGTCGACATGCCGGAACTCACCATCGCCCTGATGCTACTTCCGGCCGGATTCTTCGTCGGCTGGAACATCGGTGCCAACGATGCCGCCAACTGTATCGGCACCATGGTGGGGGCACGCATTCTCTCCTTCCGCCGCGCCGCGCTCCTGATGGGAATCTTCGTCATCCTCGGCGGCGTCCTGCAGGGCCATCACGTCATGAAGACGGTGGGCAAGGGCATCCTCATCACCTCCCCGCAACAATACGAGAAGGTTCATGACTCCGAGCCGCCCAGGGCCATGAATCGGCACTTCCCCGACCAGCGGCTCCCCGATCTGGCCGTCTTTGTGGCGCTCATCTCGGCGGGCCTCTTCGTCACCCTGGCCCCCACCGGTGCCGCCATCTTCTCTTGTCTCCTCTACCGCCTCCTGCGTTCAATTCTCACCTAGTGTTCCCATGAAGATATTCAAAAAGGAAAAAGAAGTGGCCGAATTGGCTCTTCAATATCTTGGCATTGCTGAAGAGTGCGTCCGCTCCTGCGGGAACACTCTGGAGGCTTACCTGAACGGTCAATCCGAGGAGGCCGCCACCCATCGGCTCCGCGCCAGTGAACTGGAATCGGAAGCGGACCAACTCCGGCGCGACATCGGCGACAAGCTCTACTCCGGCGCCTACCTGCCCCTCCTCCGGGGTGATATTTATAGCCTCATCGATTCGCTCGATCGCGTTCCCAACGCCGCCGAAGCCTGCGCTTCCTTCCTGCTCAGCGAACGGCCCGCTATTCCGGATGAGTTCAAGGATCGGTTCCAGGCCGTGGCGCGCGCCTCCTTGGGAATCATTGAGCCTCTTCACGAAGTCGTGAGGGCCTTTTTCAAACCCAAGGGCAAAATCGATGCCATCCGCGAACAACACAAGTCGGTCGGAGTCCGCGAATCAGAGGTCGACCAACTCGAGTGGGACCTCACTGTTGCAGTCTACGACTCCTCCCTCGACCTCGCCGTCAAGCATCACCTCAAGAAGGCACTCGACCGCATCGTCCACGTCTCCGATCGCGCCGAGGATTGGGCCGATCAACTCGAACTGGTCGCCCTGAAATCCGTCTTGTAGAAGGCGCGAATCTCAGCTCGGACCGGCCTCCGCGTCCACGATCGCCTCCATCATGCGGAGCGCCTCGTGGTTCTCGCGCACGGCATGAACGCGATGAATCAGGACCCCCCGGTCGCGTGTCGCGGCGGTGAGCGCCACCGTCGGCCACTCGCGGAGTTCCGGGGAGTCGTCCCCCAGCACCTTCCCGATGAAGCTCTTCCGCGAGAGCCCGATCAGGAGGGGCCTCTCGCGGACCGTCAGCCGGTGCACGTTCGCCAGCAACGTCAGGTTGTGCTCCAGCGTCTTTCCGAATCCGATTCCCGGATCGAAACAGAGCTGCTCGGGAGCGAGGCCGGATTCGGTCAAGGTGGTCCAGCGCTCCTCGAAGAACGCCCTCACCTCCTCCACCACGTCGTCGTAGCGGGGATCGATCTGCATCGTTCTCGGCTCGCCCTGCATGTGCATCACGACCACGCCGGCTCGCGACTCCCGACATACCTTCATCATCCCGACATCGCCCCGCAGGCCGGTCACGTCGTTCACGAGGTCGGCTCCCGCCCTCAGGGCCGCCGCTGCCACCCCGGCCTTGGTGGTATCGATCGAGATCAGTCCGTCCCATGTTTCACGCAGTCGCGTCACAACCGGAATACTCCTACGCAATTCCTCCTCTTGGTCCACCGGAGCTGCTCCCGGGCGGGTCGATTCGCCGCCCACGTCGATGATCTCAGCGCCTTCCGCGATCATCTGGCGGGCCCGTTCCAGCGCTGCATCCGGATTGTCAAAGCGGCCGCCATCCGAGAAGGAGTCCGGCGTGACATTGAGGATCCCCATGATCAGGCCGTGCCCCCCGATCTCCAGGCGGCGGTCCTTCATGCTCCAGATCAAGAGGCGATTCGACATTGCTTTCAATCCGGAGGATGCCTAGGTTGCCCGCCCATGCACACCCCAAATCCCACCCGCATTGCCGCCCTGATCCTGGCGGCACTCGCCCTCGGCGCGCTGCCGGCCCTCAGCCAGCAGAAGCCCAAGAAGACTTTTCCGGACAAGTACCAAAAAGGGTGGGAAAAGGCCGGGCCCAACGTGCGGATCAAGCGCCACGAGGATGGCTCCCGCACTGTATTCCAACGCAGCCCCGATGATCGCACCCTCGTGAAGCGGACCTTCGGGCCTGACGGCCACCTCCGCATGGTGGCGGTCTATCGAGTCGATGCCAGCGGCAATCCGCTTGCCTGCAAAATATTCGACGGCCAAAAGTCGCTCCTCTTCAAAGTGGCCTATGGCTACAACAAGAAGTCCGGCCGCCTCGAAGCCGAGCGCATGTGGGACGCGCGGGTCAAGCGCTTCCCCGACAAGAACAATCCCACCAAGGAAGGTCCGGTCCGCGTCATGTACTATAACTACGACGCGGAGGGAACCGCCACTGCCCCGGAGGTCTACACCTTCAACAAGGGACTCCGCGCCGAAGACGTTTTCGGGAAGCATGGGACCTTCCCCCACGAGAACCCATTCCAGGAGGGGGGCCGCCAGGATCCCTAGCAGCCAGGGGGCCGCACATGAAGGGCGCCGGCACGCTCGCTCTGCTTGGGTTCCTCGCCGCCCTCTCCGGCATCGGACTGGTCCTGACTCGCCACTCGGAGAGTCCGCCAGGCGGATCCGGCTCCGGCCGGTCGCCCCATGAACTCTACATCGAAGAGGCCATCGGTCTCCGGTTCAAGACCCCGGCGGTCATCCAGGCCGTCTCCCAGGACTTCCTGATTGCGGAGGTCGAGGCCAACCTGGACGGACAGTTCGGACCCGGCGGGCTGGCGCGCCGCACCCGCGCCTTCGAATTGATTGGTCTCCTCCCAACCGCCCGAAGCCTGCGCCGGGAGATGCTCGCGCTGGAAACGGGAGGCGTGCGCGGGTGGTTTGACGACCGAACCGGCAACATCTTCGTTCCCGAAGACTTCGATCCGGACGACCTCCACGACCGGGTGGAATTACACGATCTCCTCACGCGGCTCCTTCTTCACCAACACGCTCCTCCTTCCATCGGCCGTCTTCCGGACGACGAGTGGATTGCGCGCCGCGGTCTCTTCGCCGCCATTGCCGAGAGCGTCAAAGCCAGGACCCGCAGCGAAAACCGCGAGACCTTCGATCTTCCGACCACCCTGCAAACCGAACGGTCGGCGCTCATCCTGGGCCTTCCCCTTTATCTCCTTCACCTCGCGGAGTTGCCGCTGGAACAGGGTCTAGCTCGGGTCTTCTTGGAAGCTCGCGTCCAGACCGGCGCCCGGGTCCTCGGCGACCTGGTGCAGGAGCCGCCCCGCACCACCTTCGAACTGTTTGGGGGAGATTCCAGCGTCCTCGCAACGCCCAGGCTTCCCCCGCTCTCACAAGTCCAGCTCGAGGAATCGGTCGGGGCCTTGATGGTCCAGGTGCTCCTCGAGTGGCTCGACAGCTACGAACAAGCCCGCGCCCTCGCCCTTCTCTGGCGGGGAGACCATTACCGGCTCTATGCCGATGAGTCGGGAGACAACGTGATCTGGATCTGCAACTGGGCCACCCCCCAAGCGGCCCAACGCGCCGGAGAGATTCTGGAACCCGCCCCGAATTCCTCCGATGCCCCCGCCGCCGGCCGGCGCTTCCGGTCCCTCATCGTGGAGGGCGCCTCCACAATCTACGCGAACTGCGCCAGTGCCGAAAGCCTCGGCGCCCTCATCAGGAGTCTCGAGATTCCGGGCTCGCCCGTGGCGCCAACCCCATGATTTCCTTGCCCCGCACATGATCGCCAAGCGAGTCATCTTCAAGGGACGGGTCCAGGGCATCGGTTTCCGCTACACCGCCAGGGAAATTGCCAACGGCTTCGACGTTTGCGGCACCGTTCGGAATCTCATCGACGGGACCGTCGAGTTGGAGGTCATGGGAGAACCGGAGGAGATCGAGGCCTACCTCCAGCACATCACCGAAGAGAGCGTCGTCGCCCATTTCATCAAGGAGTGCCAGGTCGACGAGATCCCCCTCCTGGAAGATGCCCACGGCTTCAAAATTGCGCGGTAGGGACCGCCCCCGTCAATCGAACTGGACCACCCGGTAGAGTTCGGTGGGGATAAATCCGGACGGGAAAAACGTCTCCGTGGTTTCGCTGCCGCTCGCCACCACCGTGAACAATTCCCGCCAACACAGCGAGGTATCCAGGTACTGCACGATGTAGAGCTTGTCGGCCACGGTCCCCCACGTCATGGTGACCTCTCCCTGGTCGTACGAGATCGCCCTGAGTTCAAGCCGCTGCACCCCGATTACTTCGGTTTCGATCGTGGCCGGATCGATCGAAAACTGGATTCGCTTGCCTGCGCCCGCCGAGATCTCGCCGCTCGCCTCCGTAATCTTTGAGGCACTCTGCGCGACACAGGTGAGATCGTCGGAGCCCAGGTAGTCAGGAGCCGGTGCGCTGGAAGAACTGTCGCTGAAACATAGCTCCAGGGCTTGGAGCGCTCCCACCGGAACTCCCGGAAACGAGGGAAACCCACCCCCATCCCCCGCGGCCACCTTCAGAAGAAAATTGTCGCTGGTTGGGCTGCCAGGAACCCCGCCGATCTGGAAATCGGTCACTTTGATGGCCCCGATTCCACCCCCCATTCCCGTGTCGAGCGTCCCGTGCCACGTGTTGCCCCCGATGGTCAGGTTCAGGTCGATGTTCACATCGACCCGATACTCTCCGATTGACCAGAATCCCGGGAAACCGCTTCCACCCTCCCGAGCCGCCCCGTCATTATAGCTGAACTCGATTTGCACCGGGTCCGAAACGGAAGCCAGCGCCGAGAATTCCGCTCCCGCCACCGAACCGACCGTGCCCGCCGCGGTCCACTTTATTTGTCCCGCCACCCCAAGGGGGGCGAAGAGACCAAGCACAATAATTCCGAGGGAATGATTCATTGTCTCTAGGCGCTATCCGAGAACGTCTCATCCCGCAAGTCCACTCCGCACTTACCCGTCCGGGCTCCCGGTCTCGCTTCGCACCCACTCCAAATACGCGTCGCTCCCCGCCCCGACCGGGAGGCCCAAAACCTCCGGAAGATCGTAGGGGTGCAGGGCCTGCAGCTCCCGCTCCAACTCCCCAAAGCGCGCCGCTTGCGTCTTGATGACCGCCAGGACCTCCTCCTCTCTCGAAATCTCCCCTTCCCAGCGAAAAATCGACTCCACCCCCGGCACCAGATTCACGCACGCTGCCAGTTGCTTTTCCACCAACACCGTGCCAATCTGTCGCGCCTGCGGGAGATCCGGAAAGGTGCAGAGAACCACCACCACGTCACGCATTGCCTCCTCTTAACCAAGATACGACAACCGGCAACCAGTAAAGAATTTTGAACCGAGGGTTTATCGAGAAACTGGTCGGGCGGCTCGATCGCCTCAGCCCCCGCCAGGTGCATACCCTGGTGGACCGGTTGGTGCGCGAGAAGGGCTTCCTCGAACGGGTCTTCCAGGCCCTCCAGGAAGGCGTCCTCATCCTCGATCCCGATGGTGCCATCAGCTTCCTGAATGCTGCGGCCTGCGGGTTCTTCGGACTCGATTCCGAGCGGGCCTTGGGACAGAAGCTCGACTCCCTGGTGCGCGGACTGGAGTGGCGATCTCTCGTGGGACCCGGCCGCCAGACCGTCAATCGCGACCTCGAGGTCTTTTACCCGGACAACCGCTTCCTCAACTTCTATCTCTCCCCTCTGGTCGAGGACGTCGATGGCACGGAAGAGTTGCTGGGCTACGTCATGCTCGTGCGCGACATCACCAAGTCCCGGCGCGAGACCGAGGAAGCCATCGAAAGTGGAAAGCTCAATGCCCTCACCCTCCTCGCCGCCGGCGTGGCCCACGAAATCGGCAATCCCCTCAATTCCCTCGGCATCCACCTCCAGCTCCTGGAACGCAAGGTGGCCGATCTCCCAAAGGGCGATCGCGACAAACTGATGGAACATCTTACCACCAGCCGCAACGAGATCCAAAGACTCGACAACCTGCTCAAGGAATTCCTCCATGCCATCCGGCCCACCAATCCCAACCGCCAGCCCGGCGATCTCAACGCCGTGATCGAGAACACCCTCGCAACCCTCGCCCCGGAACTCGCCGCGCACAATGTCCGCGTCAACCTGCAGCTCGATCCCGGACTGCCCAGCCTCCCCATCGATGCCGACCAACTCGTCCAGGCCTTTTTCAATCTCATCAAGAACGCCTATCAGTCCCTCCCCGGAACGGGCGGAGAGGTCCGCATCGAGTCCCGCTTCAGCGAGTTCGAAATCGTGGTCTCTGTGGAAGACAACGGGTCCGGAATCTCACCCGAGATCATGGGCTCCCTCTTCGAGCCCTTCCGCTCCGGCCGCAAGTCCGGAACCGGCCTCGGCCTCCTCATCGTCCGCCGCATCGTGCGCGAACATGGCGGCGAAATCGAGGTCGAGAGCGAAGAGGATGAAGGGACGACGATCCGTCTCTACTTTCCAAGAAGCGAAAAACGCATGCGGCTCATCGCAGATTCGGCTCCCTCCCCAGTCATTGAAGTGTGAATCCGGCTCTCAGTTGTCAATTATGAGTTGCCGGGGCCACCTCCTTGCCACCGCGATCTCCCGCCAGCGCGGCACCACGACCGGACCAACCCTCCCCGATTCCTCTCCCATCCCCGCCGGGACGCCGGCCGCCACCCCGACCACCGACCACCGACCACTTCCTTCATGAATCCCATTGTTCTCATCGTCGATGACGAGAAGCCGACCCGTGACGGCCTGCGCGCCGCCCTCAATGAAAATTTCGAGGTTTACCTCGCGGCCGATGCCTCCGAGGCGCGGCAGGTCCTCAAAAGCGAACCGGTCGATATCCTTCTCACCGATCTCCGGCTCGGAGCCGACTCCGGAATGGATCTGTTAGACCACGCCCTCAGCCTCGCCAGATCTCCCGTCTCCATTATGATGACCGCCTACGGCTCGGTCGAGACCGCGGTGGAGGCCATGCGGCGCGGGGCGTGGCACTTCGTCACCAAACCCCTCAACCTCGAGGAGGTCGAACTCCTTCTCGCCCGCGCCGCCCGCGGCCGTGAACTTGAGAGCGAAAACCGGCGGCTGAACTCCGAGAACCGCGAGTTGAAGCAAAAGGCAGGCACCCCCACCTCCGGACTGGAACGCCTCATCGGCAAGTCCGAAAGCATGGCCCGCATCGAGGAACTGGTCGAGCAGGTCGCCTCGACGCGCGCCACCGTCCTGATCGAAGGCGAGTCCGGAACGGGCAAGGAACTGGTGGCCCACGCCCTCCACGATCTCTCCGGACGCCCCAGCGACAAGCTGGTGGTCGTGAACTGCGCCGCCCTCTCTTCGCAACTCCTCGAGTCCGAGCTCTTCGGCCATGAAAAGGGCTCCTTCACCGGCGCCACCCAGCGCCGCATCGGGCGCTTCGAACAAGCCGATGGCGGAACTCTCTTCCTCGATGAAGTCGGTGAAATCGACGCCCCCACACAGGTAAAACTCCTCCGGGTCCTCTCCGAACGCACCATCGAGAGGGTAGGATCGAACAAGACCATCGAAGTCGATGTTAGACTCCTTGCCGCCTCCAACCGCAACCTCCGCAACCTCGTCGATGCGGGAAAATTCCGCGAGGATCTCTTCTTCCGCCTCAACGTCGTCACCATCACCATGCCGCCTCTCCGCAAACGGACCGAGGACATTATCCTGCTCGCCAACGCCTTTCTCCGGGAATTCGCAGAGGAGAACGGACGGCCCGTCAAACCCCTCAGCGACGAGGCCATCGCCGTCCTGCGCTCCTACCTATGGCCCGGCAACGTCCGTGAACTGCGGACCGCCATCGAGCACGGCGTCGTGATGTCGAATCAGGATCGCATCGATTTGCACCACCTTCCGGCTTTTCTCGACCGCCCGGCTCCCCCCGGAGCCGCCCCCGGCCCCGATCTCCCGCCCTCCGGCGAAAAGGACCTTGCGCCCGCCGGGGATTTTAACTTGCATGCCATCGAAATGCACGCCATTCGCAGCGCCCTCCGGCATACCGGAGGAAATCGCACCAAGGCCGCCGACTTGCTCGGCATCAGCCGCCGAACCCTCCAGCGTAAATTAAAAGAACTTTCAAACCCATCCGACGATTCGTGATCATCGAATTATGAGTGCCGCCGATTCCTCCGGAACTCCCCTCAACGCTGGGACCATCACGAGGCGCGTGCTGTTCTTCGTGCTCCTGATCGGACTCTCGCTCCTCTACCTCCTGGTCATGTTCCGTGGGCTCGATTCCCCGAAAGGAATGGAGCAGGCCCAGCTCGCCCGGGAACTGGCCCGCAATAATGGCTTTACCTCGAAGGTCCTGAGGCCCGTCTCGATCTGGCAGAACGCGCAGCTCAACGGCGGCAAAGCAAACCTCGCCGAGGCCAGCCGCGACACCTACCACTCCCCCCTCCACCCCATCCTCCTCGCCGCGGTCCTCAAGACCGTCAACGGAGGCGATATGGACAAGTGGCGCATGGGTGAAACCGATACCGTCTTCAAGCTCGACCGCGTGATCGCGGCTACCTGTGTGATTTGCTTCCTGATGTCGATCGGGGTGAACTACCTCCTCATCTCCCGTATCTTCGACGCCAAGATCGGCGGCGTGACCGCCCTCCTCATGTTGTTGTGCGACCTGAACTGGCGTTTTTCCCAGACCGGCCTCCCGCAGATGTTCATGCTCCTGCTTTTCTCCTGCGCCTGTTTCTTCGCCTATCGCGCCGTCGAAAAGACGGAGGAGGATCGCATCGCTCTCGGCCCCGCCCTCATTGCCGGCGCCTTTTTCGGCCTCCTGGCCCTCACCCATTGGATGGCCATCTGGATCATCCTGGGGTTCGCCATCTACGCGGGATTCTTCATCCGGCCCCGGGGCGCCGCAGGCCTCGCCGCCCTCGGCTTCGTGCTCCTTCTCGCGGCCTGGCCCCTCGCCAAGAACGCCGAATACAGCGGCTCGCCCGGCGGAACTGCTATCTACACCGTCTTCAACGGCCTTGGGGGCAGCGAAGACGACGTGATGCGCACCTATGATATCGGGGACGCTCAGCTCCCGCTCCAGAACCTCCCCCTCAAGATCGTGCGCACCCTCTTGCTGCAGGCAGGCGACCTCTACATCAACCTGGGCTCCATCCTCACCGCCCCCTTCTTCTTCCTGGCCCTCTTGCATCCCTTCAAGAGAAAATCCATCGCGAATTTCCGCTGGTGCCTCCTCCTCATGTGGGTCTTCGGAGCGGTCGGCATGTCGATCTTCGGGTTGAGTGGCCGGGCGACCGATCCAAATCAGCTTCACATTCTTTTCGCGCCCCTCTTTGCCGCTTACGGACTCGCCCTCGTTGCCATCCTCTGGAGCCGGCTCAAGCTGCCCACCGAGATTCCGCAGCTGCGCAACGTCCCCTTCATCGTCATCGTTCTCGTCAGCGCCGGGCCCCTCGTCCTCGACCTGCCCCGCCAGCTCAAGTCCGGGCTCTCCGGCCTCACCCAGGTCCCCCACTGGCCGCCCTACTTTCCATCCGCCCTCAATACCCGTCTGGCGGAACTCACCCTTGAAAAGGAAATTATTGTCTCCGACCAGCCCTGGGCGGTGGCTTGGTACGCCGACCGGAAGTCCATCTGGCTTCCCAAGAAGATCGACGATTTCGTCAACATTGAGGCCCTCGCCGACGATCAGGAGTCTCCCATCGCAGGCATTCTCATCTCTCCCTACTCGCATAGCACCAAGCCGCTCTTCGCTGTCTACCGTGAGTACCAGGAATGGGCGCCCCTCGTCCTCGATGGCTGGGCAGCCCAGTCCCTTCATCGCCGTCCCGGCGTTCTCGCCGTCCAGAACCCCGCCACAAAGGCCATCATCTCCCGCTACCCGAACGTCGAGCGATTTGTAAACAGCCTCCTGGTCTACTGGTCCGCCGAGGCCGAATACGACAACCGGTAAATACCGGCCTTTTTTCAGCCATGGCTCGCAAACAGGCCAAAAAAAATGCCGGCTCCTTCGAGGACGCCATGAGCGAATTGGAGGCCCTGGTGGAGGCCATGGAGAGCGACCAACTCCCTCTCGAAGAGCTCGTCGCCCACTACGAACAAGGCGCCGGACTCCTTCAGCACTGCGAAAAAGTTCTCGCCGCGGCTCGGAAACGCATCGAATTGATCGAGGTCGGCACCTCGGCCGAAAAGGAACTGGCGCCCGAGCCCCGGCCGGACGATGATCTGGGGATTCCCGACCAATCCCCCTCCGGAGATGAAGACGATGACATCCGACTCCTCTAAGCCCAACGAGCCGGCCCGCCCTTCCCTGCTCGCCCAGATCTTCTCTCCTGCGGACGTGCAGGAGCTTGAGAACGATCAATTGTTCGAGCTTGCGGACGAGATCCGCGAGACACTCATCAGAACCCTGGCCCGTACCGGCGGCCACCTCGGCCCCAACCTCGGAGTGGTCGAACTGACCATCGCCCTGCACCGCGTCTTCACCACTCCCCGGGACAAATTCGTGATGGACGTCTCCCACCAGGGTTACGTCCACAAAATGCTCACCGGACGCGTCGGTCGCATTTCATCCATTCGCCAGTTCGAGGGATTGAACGGATTTCTCCTGCGCACCGAGTCGGATCACGACTGCTATGGCGCCGGCCACGCCGGGACTGCCCTCTCCGCCGCTCTCGGGATGGCCGCCGCGCGCGACCTGAAGGGCGGCGACGAACACGTCGTGGCCATCGCGGGCGATGCCGCCTTCACCTGCGGCCCAACCCTCGAAGCCCTCAACAATATCGCCGCCACTACCGACCGCCTTATCGTGGTCCTCAACGACAACGAGTGGTCGATCGACAAGAACGTGGGCGCTATCGCGAAATACTTCAACGCCCTCCAGACCAACAAGGCCTACTCCGGCGTCCGTCAGAAAGCCGCCGACTTCGTGGAGTGGATCGGCGGCCAGGGCGTCCGCAGGCTCGCCCACAAGATCGAACGCAGCGCCAAGAATCTCCTCTTCCCCAACGTCCTCTTCGAAAAATTCGGCCTGCGCTACTTCGGGCCGATTGACGGCCACAATCTCCCCCTCCTCGTCCGGACCTTCGAATACCTCAAGAGACAGGACGAGCCCGTCATCCTCCACATCATCACCGAGAAGGGGCGCGGCTACAAACCGGCCCTCGAAAAGCCCGGCAAGTTTCACGGCCTCGGACCCTACAATGTCGCGGACGGGTCCACCAGTTCCGGCGGCTCGCCCACCTACTCCGAAATCTTCGGCCGCAGCGTCACGGACTTCGCCAAGGACGACGATAAGATCGTGGCCGTCACCGCCGCCATGCCCGGAGGAACCAAGCTCGAGATCTTCAAAAACGAGATCCCGGAGCGCTACTTCGACGTGGGCATCGCGGAGGAACACGCTGCCCTCTTCGCCTGCGGGCTCGCCTCCGAGGGCCTCAAGCCGTTTCTCAGCATCTACTCCACTTTCATGCAGCGCGCCTATGACATGATCATTCATGACATTTCCCTGCAGAATCTCCCGGTTCGCCTCTGCATGGACCGCGGCGGGCTTTCCGGAGACGACGGCCCCACCCACCACGGACTCTTTGACATCGGATACCTCCGCCACATCCCGAACATCGTCCACATGCAGCCCATCGATGAAGACGAGTTCGTCGATATGCTCTGGACCATGACGCACTACGACGACGGCCCCATCGCGGTCCGCTACCCCCGCGGCGCCGGAGTGGGCGCCAGGCCGAAGGACAAACCCCGTCTCCTCGAGATCGGAAAAGGTGAACTCGTGCAGGATGGCCACGATGTCGCCCTCGTCGGCCTCGGCTTCCTCTTCGAACTCGCCGTCGAAGCCAGGGATAAACTCGAATCCCAGGGCCACTCCGTCGCCCTCGTCAATCCACGCTTCATCAAGCCTCTCGACGAAAACCTCCTCAAGGAGGTCGCCAGGCGGTGCAAGGTGATCTGCACCTTCGAAGACCACGTGCTGAAAAACGGCTTCGGCGCCTCCGTCATCGAACTCCTCCACGACGCCGGCATCGACACTCCGGTCGAGCGGATTGGCTGGCCCGACCAGTTCGTGGAGCACGGCAAGGTCCCCATCCTCCGCGACAAGCACGGAATCACCTCCGACGCCGCCGTCAAAAAGGTCCTCCAACACCTCCCGGTGCAGGCCGCCACGGCGTGACTGGGGAGGCCGAACATGGGTTGATGATCCTCGCCTTCGCCAAACCCACGATCCAATTTCCAGATAGAACTCACGGGCCAAATCACCAACCCGGTCCCGCGCGTATTTGGGGCCTTGGGTAATTGGGTTTTCCCGCCTAGCTTCCCTCATGCCCACCGCGGCAAAAGTCCTCATCGATGGCCCTTCGGAGCTCATATTTGATTACGCCATTCCCGAGGGGCTTTTCGCCCTCCCGGGCTGCCGCGTTCGCGTCCCCCTGCGCAACAAGTCCGCCACCGGCACCATCCTGAGCGTCGGGGAAAACGGCGATCCGGGCTTTCGTCTCAAGCCCATCGATGCCCTCATCGATCCCGAACCCCTCGTCACCGCCAACCTCATCGCCCTCGCGCAGTGGATGGCGAAGTATTACGGCACTCCACTCGAGCAGATCATGCGCTCCCTCCTGCCCTCCGCGGTGCGCCAGGAGACTCACTCCGCCAAAACCCGCCAGGTCGCTGTCCTCGCTAACATGCCAGAGAATGACGAACTCGAAAAGCTGGCCCGCCGCGCCACCCGCCAACATACCATCCTCCAACTCCTCGAAGCGTCCGGACCGATGGCCATCACCGACCTCGGCGGGGCTTCCGTACGCGCCAGTGTGAAGGCCCTCCAACAAGCCGGCTATGTCGAAGTCCGCGAAGAGGAAGTCCGGCGCGACCCCGACGCGGGCCATGAATTCCTCGAAAGCAAACCCCACGTGTTGAATCCGGGACAACGAGCTGCCTATGAAGCGATTTGTTCGGCGATTGATCTCAGTGTTCAGTGTTCAGAATTCAGCGTTCAGACCTCGGAGAATCAGGAACCGACAACCCGGTCCCCGGACCCTCCAAAGCCGATCCTCCTCCATGGCGTCACGGGCTCCGGCAAAACCGAAGTCTACCTCCAGGCCGCCCAGCATTGCCTCGATCTGGGCAAGTCCGTCCTCGTGCTCGTCCCCGAAATCGCCCTGACTCCCCAAACCGTCCAGCACTTCAAGTCCCGCTTCTCCACCCTCCAGGACCAGGTCGCGGTGCTCCACTCCCATCTTTCCCAGGGCGAGCGGTTCGACGAATGGCACCGCATCCGAAAAGGCGAGGCCCGCGTCGTGATCGGGGCCCGCTCCGCCGTCTTCGCACCCCTCCCCGAACCCGGACTCATCGTGGTCGATGAAGAACACGAAAATACCTACAAGCAGGAGAACCCGCCCAAGTACCAGGGCCGCGATCTCGCGGTGGTGCGCGCCCACCTCGAGGGCTGCCCGGTCGTGCTCGGCTCCGCCACCCCCTCGCTCGAATCCTGCCACAACGCCCGCTCCGGAAAATACGACCTCGTCCGGCTCACCGAGCGCGCCGACGGCCAGTCCCTCCCCCTCATCCGCATCGTCGATATGCGCACCGAGGCCAGGAAGCACAAGGGCGGCCCCGCCATCCTTTCCGACCAGCTCCGCATGGATATGGAAAAGAAACTCGAGGAGGGACACCAGGTGATTCTCTTTCTCAATCGCCGCGGCTTCGCCCGCGCCCTGCAATGTCCCAGCTGCGGACACGTCTGCGAGTGCCAGCACTGCGCCCTGCCCCTCACCTACCATCGCACCGAGGAGCGCCTCATCTGCCATCTTTGCGGCTACCAGTCCATCGTTCCACGCCGTTGCCCGAAATGCAGCGACCGCTCCATCCTCCTGCAGGGCTACGGAACCCAGAAGGTCGAAGAGGTCCTCCGCAAAGTCTTCCCTCAGGCCCGCCTCGCACGCCTCGACGCCGACACCGCCCGCAAGAAAAACGCTCTTCGCCACATTCTCAGCGCCTTCCGCGCCAAGAAGGTCGACATTCTCCTCGGCACCCAGATGATCGCCAAGGGACTCGACTTCCCCAACGTCACCCTCGCCGGCATTCTCAATGCCGACCTCTCCCTCCACGCCCCCGATTTCCGCGCCGGCGAGCGCACCTTCCAGCTCCTTACCCAGGTGGCCGGGCGCTCCGGACGCGGCCAGATGGAAGGCGAAGTCGTGATCCAGACCTTCACCCCCCACTCCCCCTCCATCCAATTCGCCCGCCACCACGATTTCGAGGGCTTTGCCGACCAGGAATTTGAATTCCGACGCGAGTTCGCCTTCCCGCCCTTCACCCACGCCGCACTCCTCACCAGCAAGTCCAGCCACGAGCGCCTCGCCGAGTTCACCCTGCAAAACCTCCACCAACGCCTCTCCAGGGATCTCCCCCCCGGTCTCGAACTCGGCGTCCCCAACCCCGCTCCCACTCCCAGGGCCCACGGGCTCTTCCGCTTCCAGCTCCTCCTGCGCGCCCAAAACCCCCGCACCCTCTCAAATCACGTCCAGCAAACCCTCGCGGCCACCTCCCTTCCCGAGGAGGTCAGCGTCGTCTTCGACATGGACGCCTACGATTTTGGGTGACGCGGCGCAGACCCCGGCCCCTGCCTCCGCCTCCGGCCGCTCTGATCCCACCGGGCGCGGACGCCAACAGATTTGCTGTGAACAACTTGAACGATTCAGGACCGGCCCGGTCTAAGATCTGACAGCCCTCCTCGAAAATTGACGTCACCCATCGCAACAACTTAAGGAAAACTAACCAATGTGAATATTCTGTTAGTATTCTGGAGGTCTGATACATCCTAGCGGCTAAGATATTCTGAGTTATGTCCTCGGCGTCTCCCCGCAGCGCCGACCACAAATCCCATCACGCCACATCCCATGGACCCTGAATTCTGGAAGAACATCACAAGAGAATTCTTCTGCAATCACTGTGGCGATCCCTTGTCCGGACTGGCCGGGGAGGAGATTGCCTGTCCCGCCTGCGGGACCGCCAATACCACCCCGGACCCCGACCCGAAGCCGGACTCGATTCTCTCCTCCCGGCACGAGGAAATCGTGAAATTCTTCTGCCAGCACTGCGACCAGAAGCTCTCCAGCCCGGTAAGATTCGCGGGAAAGAATTTCGAGTGTCCGAACTGCGCCCATACCTGCGTGGTGCCCGGCGAGCGGGCGGCCCCGCCCCCGCCCCTGGAACCGGTGCGCGCCGTGCCCCTGGCTCCCGCGCCCATGGCCGAAACCTCTCCCCCTGCGCCCAGCCCTCTCACAGCTCTGAAGCATAACGTCAAGCGCAAGAGCAAGATCTCCGAACCGACCCCGCTCGCCCTGGAGAGAGAATCCTCGGCTGAAGAAAAATTCGAGCAAATGCTTTTGCTCGACGATGCCGCCGCGTCGCAACGCGAAGCCAGCGAAACCGCCGAGCGCGAAGCCCGCGAAAAAGCCGAACGCGAGGCCCGCGAGAAATCCGAGCGCGAAGCCCGCGAGAAATCCGAGCGCGAGGCCCGCGAGAAATCCGAGCGCGAGGCCCGCGAAAAAGCCGAGCGCGAAGCCCGCGAAAAAGCCGAGCGCGAAGCCCGCGAGAAATCCGAACGCGAAGCCCGCGAGACCGCCGAACGCGAAGCCCGCGAAGAAGCCGAACGCGAGGCCCGCGAAACCGCCGAACGCGAGGCCCGCGAGAAAGCCGAGTGCGACGCCCACGAAAAAGCCGAGCGCGAAGCCCGCGAAAAAGCCGAGTGCGAGGCCAGGGAAAAAGCTGAACGCAAGGCCAAAGAGAATGCTGACCGCGAAGCCAGAGAGCAGGCCGAACGCAAGGCCAAAGAGAATGCTGCACGCGAAGCCAGAGAGCAGGCCGAACGCAAGGCCAAAGAGAATGCTGCACGCGAAGCCGGAGAGCAGGCCGAACGCAAGGCCAAAGAGAATGCTGCACGCGAAGCCAGAGAGCAGGCCGAGCGAAAGGCCAAGGCCGATGCCGGACGCAAGGCGAAAATAGCGGCACGCCAGGCCAAGGCTGACCGAAAGGCGGTCGCCAGGAAAATGATTGCCGAGCGTGGCAAGGAAAAGGCCGCTCGAAAACGCAGCGAGCAGCCCCAGCCCGCCCCTGCCGAAAAAATAAGTGCCAAACGGGAATCCGTCACGCCTCCAAAAGGTGTGAAAACTTCCGCACAACCCTCTTCCGCGCAACCCTCCAAAGCCGCCGACTCCCAACCGAAATCGGCACAGGAAAACAACCCTTCCGAGTTCGCCGCGTTAATCGAAGAGGAACTCGTCCCTTCGTCCAAAAAGAGATCGCTGTGGAATCTTTTTGGGCTCCGCCGGGGTCGCGAACCGAGGTGGGATGCTCCGACCACGCCCCTTTCTCCCGGCAATCCAGAGCTTTCCGATTCCCCCGACGTCGAGAAATCTGCGAAGCCCTCAGGCAAACCCGATCCGTCCAGAACCGCCTCTCCCAAGCCCAAGGCCAAGACGGATCCTGACCCCCCCGCTCTTGCCGATCGAGGCAAGGCCCAGGATCCCAAACCGGGCAATTCGGCGAAGACACCGATCACAACTGAAACTGCAGCGGACTCCAAGTCTTCAACCGCGAAGCTGCAGACCAAGCCGGTCGAGGGGTCCCGGCCCGATACCAAGCCGACGGCGAAGGCGAAGTCCGGCACTCCCAAGACGCCGAACGGCCGCTCGACTCAACCCGCCCAGGGATCCCGGAAAATGACGGGCTCTCCCGACGCCAAATCCGTCGGAGAGCCGGTTCCAACCAGCCTTCCCCCCGTCAAGGAGAAAAGGCAGATCCCCATCGGTCGGAGTCGCGCCCTCCCCGCCACGCCGCCTAAAGCGGATGACCAGACACCCTCCCCGGCCCCACCCCACCATCCGCCCGGGAGGATCACCAAGAGCAAGCCGGTGGTGCTCGCCGATCCGGTCGACGAGATGACACTAAACGACCCCCAGCCAATCCGCCTCACCAATCCGGCCAGCGGAAACAGCCGCACCATTCTTCCCCGTCCGAAGAACGAAAAACTGATTTCTGTCGAAAACACTTCCAAGGAGCCAAGGCCGATTCGACTCGACTTTCCTGGTGACGGCTCCGCGAAAGCCAGTTTCCCGGCCCCAAAGGCAGTCGAACCCTCGCCAATCGCAGCCAGAGTTTCAGACCTCCTCGCCATCGCCAAGATGGAACGCGAAGTAGATCCCTTCGACGCGTTGGTCGATGAAGATTTCGACATCGAAAAACTTTTCCCGGCGAACAAGAAATCCCCGCCCGGCAAGGACAAAGAAAGTTGAACCGGGTCGTTGGGGACCCCCGATATCACGGTGCGTACGACCAGAAACTGGTGCCAATGCTTTCGGGGCGGTCTTCGGTAGTTCGCCCCCCATCGTCAGATCAAGGTTGATGGACTACTGGGAGCGCGCTGAATATTTCGGGCTAGTGCTTCGGCCGGGAAGTTAGTGTGCATTCGGCGCGAGGGTTTTTCTTCGAGTTCAAGGCGTGAGGA
>CAUZKZ010000042.1:0-19542 GCA_963580345.1 Verrucomicrobiia bacterium
TCATGCGAAGAAGTTTGGCGCGCTGACTGGCGGTCAACTCGATCACTTGGGCCACTCTCATACTACAAGTATAGCAGTTTCAGATTAAAGGTCAATCTGTAAGGCGGACTACACTAGGGTTTCACAACGAAGACCTCCAGGCCGCCTCCCGCCCCGTTCGCTTCCTTCGAGTGCGAGTAAACCGTGACGCTTCCGTCCGCGTTGGCCACCATCAGGTAGGTGTTGCGAACCTTGGTCTTGATTGAGCCGTCGGGATTCTTGCTCTCGTCGTTTGCGTGCTTGAAATCCCCCGGCTTGGGATTCTCTTTCAGCGACGCCAGCCAGCTCTTGGCCGCGGCCTCTGCGCCACGCCGACGGGCCAACCTGGCGACCGCCTCTCCGGCCACGTCACCCGCGATCGCCACCAGGATTCCATAGCCCAGCTGAAGGGCGGAAAGGCCGGCCGAACTCAGTCCATCCAAGGTCCCGCCGACCAGCCACTCGATGGTCCCGTCGACGGCGGGTTTGGCCCAGTCCAGTCCCTGCGCCGACGCTCCGAGGATCTTGCGTACCAGATCGAGTGCAGCGCTTTCGCCACTGATCCCCTTCACGTCCTCGAAAAACTTCTTCACCTCGTTGAATTGGCGCTCCACGCGCTCCCGCTCCCGGCGCTCGGCTTCCGCGATGCGCTCCTTTTCCTCCGCCGAGGCCCGCGCCTCGGCGGCCTGGCGATTCTCGGCGCCCTGCTGGGTCTTCTCGATCTTCTCTTCGCCAAAGGCCTTCGAGGCGTCCTTGAGTTCGTCGCGGGCCTCCTCCACTTCCTGCTGCTTGGCGTCGCGGTAGACCTTGAGCACCTTGCAGACCTTCTTGGCCCGGTCGTATGCCGCCCAGGCCGCTTCCGCCGCCGCCCGCTTGCTCGCGGCGTCCGCCCGGACCGCATCGATCTGCGAGGCGGCGTTGTTCATGCGATCCCGGGCGTCGGTCATCTTCGCGTTGAGGGAATCTACCTTTGCCTGGGCCTCCGCGACGAATCCTTCCCGTCGAGTGATGGCACCCTGGTAGACCGCAATCACCCCGGCCAGGTGGGCGCGCTCTTCGTCGGTGGTCGCTGCCGCAAGGGCCGCTTGCTCCACCGCGAGGGCGTTCCGCCATCCCTGCAGATTTGCCTCCTTCGCAGCCAGGTCGGCCTCCGCGTCGGGCAGTTGTCCCATCGCGTCATTAAGATCGGCTTGCGCTTCCACCAGTTCCCGCTCGAGATCGCGCACCCGGTCCTCCGCCATCACGGCTTCGTGTTCCGCCATCTGGGCCGCAAGGCGCAGGCGCATCGCATTCTTGAGGCAATCAGCCAGCCGGCGCGTCAGGTCGCCCAACTCGTTCGATTTCTGGTTGAAATTCCAGTAGGCGACCGACACCCGTTCCGCGGCATCCTTCAGCTCCTGCTTCTGCCCTCCCGGCCCATCCGTGAGAAACTCAAAATTCGCGACGCTGGCCTCGAGATTTTGCGCGTGAACTTGCGGGTTGCACGGCTTCGGGCCGCGCGGCCTCACAATGATGTAGAAGCGCCGGCGCTTTCCCTGCGCTTGCTCGTCGAGGGCGGAGTACACTCCCGGTTCGATCTCCGCAGCGGTGCTCACCAGCTGCCAGTTCTTCATGTCGTCACTGGCGTAGATGGTCAGGACCTGGTTCGGCTCGGCGGTGACGATGAGGTCGGTGCCATCCGGGTTCGGGACAAGATCCACAATCTCGTAAGCTCCAAGCTCGCTGCCAAGGAGCTGCCCGTTTTCGTCGACCGCACCGTAACGGACGCCATCACCGGCGGGGAGCGGCTGGGGACTTTGGGCTTGGGAGAGAGCCGCAGCTCCCGCGACCACCATGACAGCAAGGACAAGGCGAATTCTTGTGACCGGTTTCAGGTTCATGCCCCTCTAACCGCAGTGGCCTGCGCCGGATTCCCAAATTAGATCGGCGGACCGGCAAGCACGCTAAAATTTCACTAACAACATCCGGATTCCCACCACTACCAGCAGGATCCCGAAGATGCGGGTCAGTTGCTGGTTACTCAGGTTTCGCATCAGGTCCGTCCCGAACCACGCCGCCACGGCCGCTCCCACCGCGGTGAAGGCCACCAGCTTCCAGTCGATGAGTCCCGAACCCTTGAGAGTGTGATTCATGGTCCCTGCCAGCGCCGTCACCACCACGATCGCCAGGGAGGTCGCAACGGCTTTCTGCTGCGGCAGGCCCAGGGCCAGCGCAAAGGCCGGAACCATCAGGATCCCGCCGCCCACCCCGCATAACGCTCCGATCAACCCCGCCAAGAGCCCGATCCCCAGCCCAATCAAGAGCAGCTTCATGACAAGCCCTCCTGCGCGCCCGTTGCGTCCCGGCGGTTTATCGAATCCTTTATCACGCCGTCTTCTTCCGCTCCCTTCCCGACATGGTCAAGCCCGCCACCAACCGGTGCAGCACCATGCGGGGATCCAGTTGCGTGGTGACGAGCGATTTGTCGGCCTGCAGGGTCGCTTCCAGGGCCCGGCGCATCTCATCTGTCGTGAACTGACCGGCTTTCTTGGTCGCATAAAACAATCCCCACGCATTCACACTCCCACTCTTGGTCTGTGGGAGCCAGGCCTTCTCGCCGTCCGGCAGACGATTCAGAGCTGCCGTGAATGCGGCCCCGTTGTGAAGCGGCAGGCCGGGATGGGCGTCTAACAAAATCCGCACCATGAAGAGATTGCGCACGGTGGGAATGATCGCGGCCCGCATCAGGCCGATCGCGCTTTCGCCTTTCTCGAGTTGCGCATCGACCAGCTCGATCGCGCGCACCGTGTCCCGGCGTTCGAGGGCCCGGCTGATTTCCCACACGACTCCCTTGCGGCTCAGCGGTACCATCAACCGCACGTCCTCGAGTTCCACTGTGCGCCGCTCGCCCAGGTAGAGGTTCAGCTTTTCCAGCTCGTTGCCGATCTGCCGGGTCTCCTCCCCGGCCATCTGCACGAAGAGCTCGAGGGCTTCATGATCGAAGGCCAGCCGCAGTTCCTTCGCCCGGGTCGTCACGAGCAGGGCCACCTCTTCCTCCCAGCCCTCCTTCGAAACATCGACCCTGTCGAAGACCGCCACCTCCGCGTTCTTCTGCAGCCACTTGTAAAACGCCCGGCGCTTGTCGATCGCACTGGCACTGATCAGGAAGGTCACCTCGTCGCCGATCCCCGCCTTCAGGACCGCCAGCAAGGCCTCCACTCCTTCCTTGGACCGCTCTGCTCCGCCGGTGCGATCGTCCGCCAGGAAGTTCGCCCCCTTCAGCCACACGATCTTGTCCGCTCCGAAAAACCCGAACGTCTGCAGCGCCTCGATCGTCCTTGCGCAAACCTGGTAGGCCTCCTCCGCAATCGACACCACGCCTTCCACCACGTCGTTGGTGAACTCGTTGGCCTCTTCCTGCTCAAGGTCCTTGAAGAGAGCCTGCGCCTCCTCCGAGACCCGACCCTCATCGGTTCCGATCACCGCATGCACCGCCCCCGGCATGGGAGTTGGAATAGGTGCACGCTCCGGATTCCGCAATTCGCAAAATCACGCCACCCGATTTCCAGATAACTATCAGGGCTCAATTTTCAGATCCCAGATCCCCCGGAAGGCCTCTCCATTGATATCTACTCCCCTTCGCCAGCCTTGCTCCCCGCTTCCTTGCCTTCCCTCGCCTCGCGAAAAAAACCCTGCAAGAGGCCCTGGCACTCGGCGGCCAGGACTCCGCCGGTCACATCGCAGCGGTGGTTCAGGGGTGGATTGGCCTCCAGCAGGTTGATCCAGCCCCCTGCTGCACCACCCTTCAGGTCCGCGCATCCGAAGACCACCCGTTCTGGGCGGCAGAGCACGATCGCTCCCGCGCACATCGGGCAGGGCTCCTTCGTGACGTAGAGCGTGCAGCCTTCCAGACGCCAATCCTCCATCCCGTTTTGCGCCGCCGTGAGGGCCAGCATCTCGGCGTGGGCGGTGGCGTCCTTCAGGGTCTCCACCTGGTTCCACGCTCGCGAGATGACCGACCCTTCCCGCACCACCACCGCCCCGATCGGAACTTCCTCCGCGGCGTATGCCTTGCGGGCCTCGCGCAGGGCTTGCTGCATGAAGAAGGCGTCGCTTTCCAGATCAATGATCGGCTCCTCGCTCACGAACGCCGCCAACCAAGCAGAATCCAATTCGGTGGCAAACCCGCTTTTCTCCTGGTCCGCGCCGAGGACCCTACGTCTCGGAGGGGTCGATCTTGAGAGCCTCGCAAATCGCGTGCTCCGCCCCGGGCCACAAATCCTCGAGTTTGGGCGCCTGGAAATCCTCCGGCCCCTCGGCCGCAAAGACGATGATGAGCATCCGAATCTCGCCCTGCGGGCTGATTCCCAGCTTCCGCCAACCACCCTCCAGCGCGACCTTGGCCTTGGGATCGACGGCCACCAGGTCGATGAAGAGGTAGCCGTTGGGCTGGTGGTGACCGATACGCACCCCCTCCCCGGCCCAGCGGCGGCTGAGGAACCAATCCTTCGGCACGATCGGCCGCAGGTTCACGATCATCTCCAGGTCGGCGGGAAGTTTTCCGTCCCCCACCTCGAGTCGCACCTCCTGCGAGGCCGGGAGATTGGTGAACCTGGTCGTGGCGTCGAGACGCTTGCCCTCGATGTCATCGGTCTCCTCGTCTCCCTTCAGGACCGGGAGTTCCCTCTTCAGTCCCGGATGCCTGAACCGGTAGGTCCCCGCCTTCGAGATCTGGAATTCTTCCGCCGCATCGAGGCGTCCCGCCACCACCACCACTTTGCCGGGCGGGAACGGGGTGTAGCTCCGCGTCGTCATGCAGCCCGCCAGGTCGGCGGAAATGCACGGCACCTGCCGGTTGTCACCAAGAGTAATCGCCAATTGGTTCTGCGCGTGGGCCAGGCTCTGCAGGTCGGCGTGGAGGGTTCGGATTCCCGTGTTCTCAGCCTCCAGTCGAAAGGCCAGCTGCTTGCCGACCCGGTGGTTCTTCTGCAGCGGGACCAGCCGCGTCCGCAGGCCCTCCGGGTTCGGCTTACCCCAACCAGACTCCGCCAGGGCCGGACCCGCAATCAACATCAACGAGAAGTTGACCAGCCTCCTCATTCCGCGAAAGGTCATCGGATCCGATACTCTCCGCGATTCCGCACCCGTGTAAAGACACAACGCCGCGCCGTCCCAAAAAAACCTTCGTGCCCTCGCAAGTCGTGGTTAAACCACCCCCGTGAAGCGCTGGACTCCCTCCGACCGCATCGTGGCCCCCTCCGTCCTGGCCGCCGACTTTTCGCGTATCGGAGAGGAATGCTCGCGCGCCATCGCGGCCCGTGGAGACTGGCTCCACCTCGACGTGATGGACGGCCACTTCGTCGACAACATCTCCTTCGGTCCCGCCGTGGTGGAGGCCATCCATGCCACCAATGACATCTTCCTCGACGTCCACCTCATGATCACCAGCCCGGATCACTACTTCCCGAGCTTCGTGAAGGCCGGAGCGGATTTGATCTCGGTTCACGTCGAGGCCGATCACGACGTGGCCTCCACCCTCGGGGCGATCCGCCAGGCCGGTCGCCAGTGCGGCCTCGCCTTCAACCCCTCCACTCCGTTCGGTGAGGTGGAGCCCTTCCTCGACCAGATCGACCTGCTTCTCGCCATGACGGTCGTCCCCGGATTCGGCGGACAGGCCTTCATGCCCGAAGTGATGCCCAAGGTGGAGGAAGCGGTGCGTCTCCGCCAGGAACGGGGCCTGAGCTTTCACATCGAGGTCGACGGCGGAATCGATCCGGCCACCGCGGTGACCGCCTCCGGCGCCGGCGCCAACGTGTTTGTGGCGGGGTCATCGACCTTTCGGGCCCCTGACATGGGCGCTGCCGTCAAAGCCATTCGCGAAGCCTGATTGTCCGGATCGCGGAAGCCCGAACGGGATGGGAGACGGGATCTGCAACATCTTGCCCTCCTGCCCCGATTGTGAAACAACCGTCGGTTTTCCAGTCGCTTCCGTAGCGAATCCAAGCTGAAATCAAGACGCCATGAAAAATCCTCTCCTCATCGGTCTGCTGTGCCTCGGAATCGGGTTTGGAGCCGCCTGGCTCGTCAAGCCCGGTTTCCGCGATGAAAACTCCGCTGACCAGGCCCCCGTCCCGAAAAGCCAGGCTGCCGCCGCCAGGAAAGGATCCAGCGCGGCCCCCGAGCAACCTGCCAAGTCCGGCAGCAAGCCCGAGATCCCCGTCGTCGAGCGCGGGGTGGTGGTCGCCGGGGAGGGGGGCGATGCCGATCGCAAAGGTGTGCGGGCCGAAGTGCGGAGTGGTGAGGACCGCTTCCGCGAGATGATGACACGCCGCCAGAAGGCCAAGGAGGAAGCAAGGATCAAGAAGCTCGTCGATCGTCTCGGTCTCACCGAAGCCCAGGCCGACAAACTGCGAACTCACTTTGACAAGAATCGCGCCGATCTCGCCGCCATGATGGAGGCCGGTGACGAAGACTGGTCCAAGGTCAAGGACTTCGCCAAGAAGATCCGCGGGGACTCGCTCGATGAGGCCCTCGCCGGAATCCTGACCGACGAGCAGAAACCCGCCTACGAGGAGATGAAGCAGCGGGACCGCCAAAACCTGGTCGAAGCCCGCGCCTACAAGGACCTCGCCAAGATTCAGGGCGTCCTCGATCTCTCCCCGGAACAAAAGGAAGATGTCTACGACGTGCTCTACGAACAGGCCACCAGCAAAGTCGACACCAACCAGGATGCCCGCGCCATGGTCTCCGTCTTTACGGAGGGCCTCGGGATCAGCATCGATCCCGAAGATCTCGGTATCTCGAGCGCGATCCAGGTCCAGATCGACAAGGCCTCCTCCGGCGAGCAACCGGATGCCGATCCCGACGCCTGGCTCCAGGCCATGAAGGAGGGCCGCCAAACCGAGATCGAGCAAGAGGTCGGAGCGCTCGCTCCCGTGCTCAACGACGACCAGGAAGCCGCTTACCGGGCCCCACCTCGAGGGCGAGGGCGCCGGCCTCCTGGGCGGAATCCTCGGTCGGGGCTTCGAAGTCGAGAGCATCCAGCCTCCGGAACCGCCCGTCGAAGCCGGGAAGGACGACTAGAACCTATCCCCCCATGCTCCGGATCAACGACGAGCTGATCGACCCCAGTCTCCTCGAGGACGCCTTTGCACGGATCAAGTCCGAGGCCGAGGCGCGCCTGCAGGTCTCGTGCTGCGAGCGCGATCCCGAATTCATGCAGCAGGCCGAAGAAGAGGTGATCGACTCGGTTCTCATCGCGCAGGAGGCGGAACAACGCTACCCGGAACTCCCCGAAGACAAGATCAAGGTCCGCTTCGAAAAAACGCTCCGGGAGTTCCGCGAACACGGAGCCAGCTGGGATATGCTGGAAGCGCAACGCGACCAGCTGCGCGACGAATGCGAGGCGAACCTGCGCATGGAGACCTTTCTCGACGCTATCCTGGACGGGAAGACCGACTACACCGAGGACGACCTCCGAAATTACTACCGGGAACACGAGCGCGATTTCCGCACCACCGCCGAAGTTCGCGTCCTGCACCTCATGAAGGCGCTCGAGAAACACGACGATCCCGTGCTGCTCCTCGAGCAGATGAAGGATCTTCGGGAGGAGGCCATGGAGGGCGCCGATTTCGAGGAAATCGCCCGGCGCGAAACCGAGAAGGAATCTAGCGAGATCGATCTGGGCTGGATCACCTTCGACCGGCCCTCCAATCCCATCGAGTCCATCATGTTCACCATGCGTCAGGACGAGATCAGTCCCGTCATCGCCTACGAACACGCCTACCATCTCCTCAAGATTGCCGAGATCAAACCCGCCACCGTGAAACCTTTCGAGGAGCTGCGCGAAGACATCGTCCAGCTCGTCGCCTTCGAGCGGAGACGCAAGGCCCTGAGGGAGTTCGCAGCCGGATTGCGGGAAGATGCGAAGGTGGAGCGATTGAAAGAAGACGAGGAGGAGGACGACGACGAAGGGTGATCTGCGAAAATTCGACCCCCCCCAATTTCCAGATCATCTCCCCCGTCCAGAAATCAATTTCCAATTCCTCGGCCCCGAATCGAGCCTCGAGGATTGTGATTCGGAAATTGGCGATGAGTTTATTTGGTCCTTGGTCCGTCGCGTTTAAAGACCTTCAACTCTCTTCCGTCCTTCCCGGCAGGCGTAGCGGTTTCCCCTGCGGCATTTGCACCATCGCCAGTTGCTGGCGGCAGGTAATGAGCAGGGTACCATCTTCCGGCCGCCTCATCTCAAAGCCGCACCAGAAGCGCACCCGGCCCCACTCCTCCAGCCACCCCCGGGTTTCTAACAGATCCCCGAGGCGGCCCGGCTTGCGGTAATCGATCTCGGTGCGCACCACCACCGGGTACACCTGTGTCTCGGCCATGGAGCGCAGATCGAATCCCAGGTGTCCTGCCAGACCGGTCCGGCAGCGCTCGATCATGCGCAAGTAGGCGAGGTTGTGCACCACCCCGCCGACATCGGTGTCGTAGAACATCACCTCGTCTCTCGTGGTTTTCTCCGGCTGTGATCCTGGCATGGCTTTGGGCATCGCGGGCAATCTCGTTGCGGGGTCCAGTGTAACGCGGCCCGACACGGAGACAGCCGCAAAAATTCCCCGACCGGCCGGCTTCGCCCCGCCGGGAATGCGACGCCTCAAAGGGTTGCTCCTTCCCCTCCTCTGGATGACACTGCCCGGGATGCGCTTCCTGCTTCTGTTTCTCCTCCTGGCCCTGCCGCTCCCTGCCGCGGTATTTGTGCCTCCGGAGGACACGAAGCCCCTTTTCAGGCGTGATCTGCTCCCCATCGACACCGACACGATGCGGGCCCTCTCCTCCCAACTGACCGCTCTCGCCCGGCGGGACCCCGCCGACAACGGGCTCCAACTGCGCGCCACCGCGCAGCTTCTCGCTATCGCGACGCGCCTCGATCCCACCAACCGCCCGGCCCGCGAACTCGGCCGGCGTCTCGCCGCGGGTGAGGCTCCCCTGGGTCCTCCCAACCTCGATCTCAACCTCGCCCTCGGCCGGAGCTGGCACATCGTGGATTGGCTCCTCGAGCCCGAAGCGGGACCGGAAGGCCGGCGCCTCGGCCAGCAACTGCTCGACGCCCTCCGCGTTCTCGATCCGCGCCATCCCCACTCCAAGCGCCACGACGCTGACGGCGAGGCTGCGCGGTGGAGCGGGATCGTGGCCGAATTGTCCCGCTTCAACGACCTCCCTCCCGCCGACCCACCCAAACCGCCCACCAGGAATTCCGATCCTCCGCCCCCGCCCGCCCCGCCCCCGGAACCTCCGCCCCCACCCGTCAAGCGCCCGCCCATCCTGATGCGCCAGGGCAGCGTCAGGACGCCCCTCTATCTCTACGATCAGGACTTCAAGCAGCACCTTCTCATCGCGCCCATTGCGATGGATGTGCTCACCAGTGAGGACCCGGGTCCTCTCACCTTCACCCTCTCTCCCGAATTCAAATCCCCCCTTCTCGATTCCGCCCGCGAGAAAGTGCGCCGCTCGCTCGAGCGGACCTGGCCAAACCTTCCGGGGCGGAGTCTCGCCGTGCTCGAGAGCGGCGGACGGCGCTACGCCTCGCGAAACGCTACCGCGATTTCCGGACCGGCTTCGCTCCTCCTCCACGCCGCCCTTGCCGGCAAGACCCTGCGCAGCGACGTCGTCTTTGTCGGCGATCTCCACGATGACGGTGCCCTCACCCGCCCCCGCTGGAGCTGGGACTACCTGCGGGCCCTCCGCAAGGGCGAGGGCGGCCGGCTCCTGGTGCCGCCCGATTTGCAGGCCGAGCTTCGTGCCCTGATCGCCCTTGAGAGCTCCGGCTTCTACCTGAAATGGGAAGTCCTGGTGGTGAGCTCGCTCGACGTGGCCCTGAGCCTCGCCAGCGTCGGTGGCGACCCGGAAGGCCTCGCCGCCGCCTCCGCCACGTTCGCCGAGGTGCGCCGCGTCGCGGAGGGCAAAGACGTCGGCCAACTGTGCGTCAACAGCCATGTCCGCAAACGCCTCGGCGAAATCCAGGGCAAGGCCCCCTTCCACTCCTCCGCCTCCCTGCTGCTTCTCCAGGGTTCTGGGCAGCGCCCCAACCACGTCGAACGCGAGGTTGCGGCCCGCATCCTGCGCAGCGGGGTCGAACCCCTCGCCTACCTCACCCGCGCTCCGCTTTCCAGCCTCAGTCCCCAGCGCATCGACGCGGCCGCCGCTTCGGCCCGCTCCGAGATCGACCGCTTCGCTAAATTCTTCGATCCCAGGGACGCCGCCCTCCACCAGGAAGCGGTCCAACTCTCCGGGCTGGCCCGCGCCCTGGCCCGCGGAAAGCAGATCGGCAAGGCGGGTCCCCAGGGCAATATCCTCATCCCCCCGGGTGTCCCGCTCTCCTCCCTCCAGCAGCAGCTCCAGACCAGATTCAGCGCCTACCTCAGGAATCTGGCGCCTTACACCGGCGAAAGCTTCCCGCCAACCCCCCCCGCGGCCCCTCGTAAGAACCCCAAAAAGAGCTGATTACACAAAATTCCCCCCGGGCCCCGCTGCCCGGGTGGCACCGCGACCCCCAGGCCGGCCGGCGAACGGGCCAAGACGAGAATTGCCCGCAATCTTTAATTTTCCTTTTCGTGCGGCGCGCTATCTAAAAACATCCCCCAGCTACCATGACCAGGAACTCTCCCTCCCCCTTCACGAGCGTGGCCGCCGCTGTTGCCCTTCTTCTGGCCGGCTTCGTTCCGGCCCTTCAGGCGGAGCGGGAGCTCTTCTATCTGCCCGACATGGACGCCGAGATCTTCGACACCAAGAAGCTCGACTTCGGAAAGCGCGGCGAAATCGAAAAAGCCGGCCTCGTCAGCGCCCTCGCGCGGGTCGCGAGCGACTTCGATCCGGAGAAAGGAAAGATCGACAACGAGTTGCGTTCCAATGCCCTCGGCATCTCGGGCCGCATCAATCCCGACGCCAAGATCTTCAAGACTACTTTCGAGCAACTGGAAGGGAATGCCAAGGCGTGGGGGGCCGGAAACACCAGCAAGTCCCGCCTGGTCGGAAACATCTACGCCGGGGTCCGCAGCCTCCTCAAGAGCAAGGACAACAAGGACAACAAATTCTGCGCCGCCTACTGCGTCGATGTCGCCTTGCGGCTCGATCCCAAACACAAGTATGCCACCCGCCTCGAAGACATCCGCGACAAGCTCAAGGCCGAGGACGTCGAACCCGAATGGAATGAACTGAAGGGCAAGGCCGTCGTCAAGGACGAGCCCTGGAGCCCCTTCGGAAAAAGAGGCAACCTCGAGCCGCGCAAGGAGAAAATGAAAGGCGGCAAGGCCGAAAAACTCGCCTCCAACCAGAGCTCGGTGGTCGGCCTCGTGGTGGTCGTCCTCGGTGGCGGAAAGCAGGCCGGCGCCGCCCGCGAAATCATCGCCACCGCTCTCAAGGAAGAAAAAGTCAAAGGGGTCGAACTCAAGATCGACCAGGATGTCGGCGACATGATGGCCAGCAGCCTCAAGTCCATCCGCGATTACTTGAGGGTCACCTACGAGCCCAAGGACATGGTCCCGAGTGGTTACGCGGTGAGCATCGTCTTCCAGGACCGCGATCAACCGGTGGACGGCCCTTCGGCCGGAACCGCCATGGCCCTCCTGCTCGATTCCCTCTTCAGCGGCGAGAAGCTCGACGAGAAGTTCGCCTGCACGGGCGGCATCACGCCCAACGGCAACTGCACCAAGATCGGCGGAGTGGCCGCCAAGATCCGGGGTGCCACCCGCCGCAGTTGCAAGATCGTGGGCGTGCCCGCCGCCAACGCCGCGGGCGTCAACGACATCCTCGTCCTCAACGGGATTGATCCCCTCCTGGATATCCAGGTCTTCACCATGAAGAACATGGAGCAGGCCCGGGCCCTGTCCCGCAAAAAGAAGGCCGGCGAAGTCCAGGGCACTCTCGATGACTTCAAGGCCGTCGCGGACGTCATTCGCAGGGACGGCGAGAAGATGCTCAAGAACAGCAGGGTTCAGGAGAAATTGGAGGGCGTCCTCGAGAAGATGCCGAACCACATGTCGGCCAAGCTCCTGCTCGACCACGCCCGCGGCAAAGCCCCCGGGAGGCTCTCTGGCGGCGGCAGCTTCCACGAAATCGATTCCCGCGCTTCCGGCCTCTTCACCCGGGTGCAGATGATGGTCTTTCGCCAGAAATTCTTCGAAGGCAGAGCCGCCCGCGACGACGCCAAGGAGGCCCTCGCCGAACTCGAGGAGATCGAAGCGAAAGTCGATGAGCGCTTCAAAGACTACATGAAGGCCGCCCTCGGCCTCTGCGAACTGGTCGAAGGGGGAATCGAAGACGGCGAAGAGGAGTTCCTCAAGAAGCTCAGGAGCAAGTGGGAAGCCCTGCGCCACCTCCGCAAGAAGCTCGCCGAAGACCCCGAACTCCACGAGGAGATCATGGGCTAGTGCATCGGCCCGCAAGTTAGTGTGCATTCGGAGATGAGAATCTTCGCACTCACCCCCCGGTCACGATCATCCAGAACACCGCCATTCCCACGATCGCGATCGGCAGGGGCAGGAGCCCGAAGACCAGGACCGGCTTCGGTAGCTCGCGGCGTTTCACCAGCACCAGGATCACCAGGAGGATCGCCACCGCGTAGATCGCAAAAAAGGTCACGGCGGCCGCCGCGGCCGGCGCAAAGCCTCCCTCCTCACCGGGCAGGAGACGGGGAACGACGAAGGCCGCCGCCAGCAGCGCCACGCTCAGCGGAGCCATGATGAAAACCTGCCGGGCGGATCTTCGACGGTGCGTCATTCCTTGGGTCCCCCTTCGTCGCTGGAACGGGAAGAGAACCGGACCGGCCCCCCAACCTTCCACCTGTCGCAGCGTAGGGCTGGCGCGACGCGTGCACAAGGCGCGAGGCGAACGCCCCCGGCGTGAGCGGCTCCCCAAGCCCTTCGGTCCACTTTTTTCAGATCCCTTCTCGCTTCGCTACCAGGGCCGCGACCTTCTCAACCTGGGCTTTTGTCAGCGTGTGCTCCTCAGCACGCAGGGAGCCGACGAATGGGGTCGTGCACAGGATGAGGGCCTGGAGTTTCCCCTTTCGCCTGACAGTTTAATCGAGACGTATGATCACGTGGGTTGAACCGTCATCAAGGGCGTTCAACCTTCCTCCCGGGTCCGGGCTTTTGAGCAGATTGCGGCTGATGGAGATTCGCCGTGGAGCGGGGCCTCCCCCACCACCGTCTTCGCCCGCGGAAATGGCCATTCTCCCGTTTCCCGGCAAGCGGGTCACCACTCATCCCGGCCCATGCCGGTGGGACGAGGGACACCAAAGCGAGCTCAAAAGTTGGTCAAAACTCTGAAAATGAATGCGTTATGACGATAGGGACCAAAGGCCGCGATCCGGCCGATTCTCGTAAGAAATTCTCCCGAACCACCGTTTCTTATTGCAACCGAGTCTCAATAACGTTTGATTGCACCACGATGTCGTCCAGACTGACAGACGATCTGAAACGCGACAGCGCCCTGAATTTGGATCAGGCCGCGGTGGGTTGCAGTTTCCAGGTGAAGGCCCTGGAGGGTCCTGCCTGCCGCCAACTGCGCGAGATCGGCTTCTGCGAAGAGATGCGCATTCGCAAGATTGCGGATGGCCGCACCCTCCTCTGCGCGGTGTGCGGAACGCGTCTCGCGCTCAGCCGGGACCTCGCCAGGCAGGTCCGCGTCACGCCCTGTTAGGGGAATCCTCTCCCCTCTCCGCGCATGAGTGACTCCGGAGAGCACGCCCCCGTCCCGAAGGTGGCCCTGGCCGGTCATCCCAACGTCGGCAAGACCACCCTCTTCAACCAGCTCACCGGCGAGAGTCGCAAGGTCGGCAACTATCCCGGGGTTACGGTGGAGCGCACCAGCGCCACCCTCTACACCCCGCACGGCCACCAGCTTGAACTCGTCGACCTTCCCGGCTCCTATTCTCTTTCGCCGAATTCGCCCGACGAAGTCGTCACGCGCGATGTTCTGTTAGGCGACCTCAAGGGCGAGTCACCGCCCGATCTCGTGATCTGCGTGGTGGATGCTGCCAGCCTGGAACGACATCTCTACTTCGTCTTGCAGGTCATGGACGCCGGCTTCCCGGTGGTGCTGGCCCTCAACCAGGTCGATCGCGCCGAGGACAAAGGACTGCGCATCAATCACCAGGTCCTCGCCGATGAGTTGGGCATCCCGGTCGTCGCCTGCCAGGCCACCACCGGCCGCGGTATCGTCCAGCTCAAGCAGACCCTGCGCTTTCCCTTTCCTCCCCCCACCCCGAGGAGATGGAAGGGCCCGGGCGCGGTGGAAAGTGGAATCCTGAAGCTCGCCGACCACCTGGAGGAGGCCGGGATCGCCCGCCCCACCGCCCACGCCGTGCATCTCCTGGCCGACACCTCCTACCGCATCGATCCCCAAGCCCACCTGCCCGTCGGAGCGCAGGTGGAGGCCCGCGAGATCGCCTCGACCTGTATCGCGAAAAGCCAGCCGCCGGAAGATGCCATCTCGCAGGCGCGCTTCCTCTCCATCCGGCGAACCGTCCGCGCCGCGGTCACGGAGACCCGCACCGAAAGCGAAACCTTCTCGGACAAGCTCGACCGCTACGCTCTTCACCGCGTGTGGGGATGGTTCATTTTGGGCGGTGTCATGTTCCTGGTCTTCTGGAGCATCTTCAGCTTCGCCTCCATCCCGATGGACCTCATCGAGAAAGCCTTTGGCGCGTTGGCGGCCGGGGTCGGCCTTCTCCTGCCGGAGGGCGATCTCCGCGGCCTGATCACCGACGGCATGATCCAGGGGGTGGGATCGGTGGTGATCTTCCTGCCCCAGATTCTCCTCCTCTTTCTCTTCATCGGATTGCTGGAAGGGTGCGGTTACATGGCCCGCGCCGCCTTCCTGATGGACAAGATCATGTCGCGCGCGGGGCTTACCGGGAAGTCGTTCCTCCCCCTCCTCAGCGGCTATGCCTGCGCCATTCCGGGCGTCATGTCGACCCGCACCATCAACAGCGCGAAGGAGCGGCTCCTCACCATTCTGATCCTGCCGTGGATGAGCTGTTCGGCGCGGCTCCCGGTCTACCTGCTCCTCATTCCGCTTCTCGTCACGGGCTCCTTCGCGCAAACCATGATGATGTCCCTCATGTACTTCCTGGGCACCGGCACCGCTCTGCTGGCGGCGTGGCTCCTCGGGAAGCGCATCGGCCGCACCGAGCCCGCTCCGCAGTTTCTCCTGGAACTACCGCCCTACCGGGTCCCCGACTTCGGATACGTGGGACGCCACATCATGGGCCGCGCCCTCGCCTTCCTCAAGAAGGCCGGAACCATCATCCTGGGAATCGTGATCCTGCTCTGGGCCCTCGGCTCCTATCCGAAAGCCCCGGAGGGTGAGGACCAGCTCTCCTACAGCGTGGTGGGCCGCCTCGGCAATCTCATCGAGCCCCTGGTGCGTCCCCTCGGCTGGGACGGACGCCTCGGCGCTGCGATGCTGACATCCTTTGCAGCCCGCGAAGTCTTCAACGGCAGCATGGCGGTCTCCTTCGCCATCGGGGATGGGGAGGGCGACAATGCGACGGTCCGCCAGAGAATCCGGCAACGCATCGCGGGGGCCAGGAAGCCGGACGGGTCGCCGCTCTATCCGCCCCTCACCATCTTCTCCCTCCTCGTGTTCTACATCTACGCCCTGCAGTGCCTGCCCACCACGGTCGTGGTGAAGAGCGAAACCCGCTCGTGGCGCTGGGCCCTCGGGCAACTTGCGGGGATGTCACTCTTCGCGTATCTTGCCGCGCTGCTGGTCTTCCAGGTTGGCCGGCTCTTCGGACTCTGAAGCATGGACTGGTTCCTCCACCACTGGCAAACCATCGTGGCCTTCGCGATCGTGGCATTCCCCGTCGCGATCTTCGCGCTGCGCCTCACCAGACCGAAAAAGAAGTCCGGTTGTGGGGGTGGCTGCGACTGCGAAGGGAAGAAACTGTAGTAAGGTCTGGGGGATCGGGAAGACCCCACCGGGGCCATGAAGACCCCACGAGCCAATTTCCAAATAAACCTCAGGACCAACCGCCAAATCCCAAGGACCCTCAACCGCCCGTGAGGTTTGCGTCCTGGCACTCTGGGAAACTGGCGTCTATTTGGAAATTGGAGTGTCGCGTCTTCCCCGAACGCCGGTGGTCTGCGATCGTGCCTACCGTCCCGTTCACCCCAGCCTCTTCCCCACCTCCACGTACATCGCCGAACACGGGGGCAAATCCGGCAGGGCCAGGCCCTCCTTCCAGAGGGCTTCCGCCGTCGTGGTAGCACTCCAATCGCTCGCGAGCCGGTCCCGGAACCGGAGTTCCCCCGCCCCGCATCCGATCTCTCGCAGGTCCTCCTCCGGAATGATCAGCTTTACCCCGCCCAGGGTCTGCTCCCCGTGCAGGTTGATCACCACCAGGAAGACTTGCCCGCCTTCCTCTTCCGCTCGCAGGTAGGCGTAGAGCCAGTGCCCGCTGGGCGCTTCGTCCCCGAGCCGGCCGCCCGCCGGGTTGGTCAGGTTGGCCGAATTGAGGGGCCGGAACTCACCGTTCGTGAAGGCCGGCTCACCGCAGAGCTGAAGCAGCCGCCCATACCAGTCCCGCAATTTCTTTTGCTCCTGCGAGAGCCTTCCCCCGTCGTAGCAGTGACCGTTCACCCACTTCGCCAGCTCCGGCAGCGACCAGTAATCGAAAAGGGTGGTCCGCCCGTCCTCTCCGCTGAACCCGGCCCTCCCGGTCGCAGGCTCACCCACTTCCTGGCCGTTATATACCATGACGGGTCCGCTCCCGAGCCCGAAGAGGAGGGACGAAACGGGCTTGCCGACCTTCATCCCGAGCCCACCCCATCGCAGCGGACTGGCCAGGCGCACCTCGTCGTGGTTCTCCGCGTAGCGCGCCGAGGCATAAAACCGCTCGCCCTTCGGCAACACCGCGTCGATGTCATTGCCCCACTTCGGCCCCTCGTAAATCTGTTGCACGAGCTGGTAGGTGGGGCTGTCGTAGACGGCGTCGAAGCCGCTCCCCAGCAAGGCTTCCAGCACGTTCCCGTCCGTGAGCTTGGCCTCGTCGCCGTCGTAAGCCTCCGCCACAAAGAAAACCCCCGGATCCCGTTCCCTCGCCCGCGCGATCGCCCAGCGCCAGAACTCCATCGGCACCATGTGCGCCATGTCGGCCCGGTATCCGCTGACGCCCATCCGGTGCCAGTAGTCGAGCACCGCATCCATCTTGCGCCAGGTGTCCGGCACCTCCTCCACCGGCGCCTCGGGCCCCGGCAAGTGGCCCGTGTCGTGCCCGGTCGTGAAGTCGTGCCCGTAATTCAATTTCACGGTCTCGTACCAATCGTGAATCGAAGGGGACCAACTCCGCACGTTGTTGCCCGTCACCCGGCCGAACTCGGTCTCCGGCGCGAAGACTCCGCCGCCCTCCCCCCCATCCGCTCCGGGTAGCTTGAGCGGAGGTCCGCCCCCCGGGTCTTCCTTGCCGAGGTAGAAAAAGTTGTTGTCCCGACGAAAGAAGACGTCGCGCTGGTCACGTGCGCCAAAATCCAGTTCCGGGAGGAGGTCGGAGTGGTAGGAACGCGCCACGTGGTTCGGCACGAAGTCGATGAGCGTCTTCAAGCCGTGCCGCTCGCAGCGCGCCAGGAGCTGGCGAAACTCCACCAGCCGGCGCTCGGGATTCTCCGCGTAGTCCGCGGAGACATCGAAGTAGTCCCGGATCGCGTAGGGGCTGCCTGCCTTGCCCTTCACGAGGGCCGCCTCCTCCGCGGGCTGCCCCGGAGAAGGAGTCCGGCTGGCGTGCTCCAGCACCCCGGTAAGCCAGACGTGCGTGAAATTCATGGCGCCCAGCGATACGAGGGCCGCGTCGTTGATATCCGCAAACTTCCCGCACCCGTTCTCCTCGAGGTCGCCGTCCACGATCCGCGCCTCGTTGGTGTTGCCGAAGTGACGCACCATCAACTGGTAGACTCTCGGGCGCTCCCGGCCCGCTTTCCCATTTCCCCCTTCTCCCTTCATCGTTCTTAGCGCCCTGCCTCGTGAATCATGATTCGCAGCTTCTCCGCCTCCTCCCGCAAATCGTCGCGCCGGCCCATCTCCTCCACCGTGAAGGGCATGCGGATCCGCCAGTTCTTCCCACCCGTCGTGGCCGGGATGTTGAAACGTTCCACCATCCCGAAGAGATCCGTGATCATGAAGGCCGCGTCCCGTGATTTGGTCTCCAGGAGAGCTCTCAAGAGGCTCCACTGCAGTTCCTCGTCGTAGGGAGGAAAAGAGCAGGCGTCCTGGGCGAGCGGAATCCCCGCAAACTCGCTGAGCACCCGCAGGTTCCAGCAGGCGCCCTCCCGGATGTCCCCGTCGATCGATTGGGTCCCTTCCCGGAACTCGGCCCACATCGCCGCGATGGGAGGATGATCGTGGGTCGCGTAGGTCGCAAAACTACATTCCTCGTAATTCTTGCCCCGCACGGGATGTTCGATCCCGACTTTGTCTTGCTCGACTTCCCAATGGCAAATCTTGAAGCCGGCAATCCCGAGTTTGCGCAGGTGGGGGCGCACGTAGTCGGGAACCGCTCCGAGGTCTTCCCCCACCACTTCGTGTTCCCCGGAGGCTTCCATAACCATGCGGAGGTGCTTGTCGCCCTCCTTCAGGTTCGCAGCGCGATGTTCCTTGGAGTCGTCGGGCCGGGGCTTGAAGCCCGGCAGGACCCCCCCGGTCCGGGCCATGGCCTCCTCGGTGCTGAGCGTCAGGAATTCGCCGTTTCGCACCGGCCGCCACGGGAAGGCGTAGATCCGGTAAAAGCCGAGAATATGATCGATCCGGAAGACTCCGAAGACATCGGTAAGCTTCCGGATGCGACGCCGCCACCACGAGTAGCCGTCCTTTTCCATGGCGTCCCATCGGTAAATCGGAATCCCCCAGTTCTGGCCCCACCGGACCGCAAAGGCGTCATCCTTGAAAACCGTTTCCTGGGGCGCCCCGCCGCTCCACTCCAGGTCAAACCACTCGCCCTCGAAGAAGACGTCCGCACTCGAGTACGAAATCCCGATGGGAACGTCGCCCATCAGCTTGACGTCCAGGCCAGCGGCGTATTCGCGGAGCTCGCGCCACTGGGTGAAGGCGATCCACTGCACCCAGGCCGGAAACGCCAGGCAACGTTCCACCTCCTCCGGGTTGGCCTCCCGGCGGCCGGCAATCCAGCCTTCCGCCAGTTCGGCGGTATTGTAGTTCATGCTCCACAGGTCCCACGACTCGTTCTCGCCTTCCAGCGTCATGAGCCAGCGGAACTTGCAGTAATTCTCCAGCCATTCCGCTTCCTCCTCGCGGAACCGCGCGAATTCGGCCCCGCGCTTTCGGTCCCGCTCCTTATTCCAGAAGCGCTCGAATCCCTTCTCGAGCAAGGCACGCTTGAGCTTCTTCACAGCCGGATAATCAACTAAATTCGTACACAGCCATCCCATAGGAGACTGTTGAAATACCTCCGTTCGGCGAGAATCGAATTTGCTGATGGTAGCGGAGTTGGTTAAGGTTCGTTAATGATCCGCAAGAAGACTCTCCCCGCGC
>CAUZKZ010000043.1:0-19482 GCA_963580345.1 Verrucomicrobiia bacterium
GCAGAAATCGGAGAAAAGACCCGCGCCGCCACCTGCATTCGGTCGGAGACCGCTGACTGATCTCCGAAGATTCTCATCTCCGAATGCACCCTAACTTGCGGGGCGATGCACTAGGGCCGAAGAAGCTCCGACGAGCGTGAATTCCAGTTCGGGAGTGGTAAAATGTGACTTTCCCCGCACCGCAGTTCCTCTGCGGTTCTACCCGGCCGGGTGGGTCCGCGAATGGTGCTTGCGCGAGGATTGCCAGAAAGGCAGGCTGATTCGGAGCCCTCGACTTGGAGAGTCCCAGGTCTCCCTACCCCCCTGAAATGAAATACTCCCCACTTGTAAGTGTTCTGCTTGGAGGCGCCCTCCCCAGCTTGGCAGCCTACGAACTCGATGTCGACCTCGGGGTTCTTCCCCCGGGTGATACGGCCGTGATGGGCACCACCGCCGCCACGGTCAATCCCTCCCCCCCACCCGCTATCATCGGGGGACACAACAATTCGATTTTCCCAAAAAATCTGGTCGCCAATGGGGACCTCCTGAACTGGGGAAACGAGATCGTATTTCGTTTCGAACTTGCGCAACCGACCGTGATTTCCATCACGGCCAATGCCATCTCCGGGACAGGTCTCGATCCCGATCCCGACTTCTTCCTGCTCGATGGATTGGCCACCTCGCTGGACGTAAACAGCGGCAAGATCTCCGCGGACAACGCGATCGACGTGGCGTTCCTGGACGGGACGCCCCCCCAGACCGCGAAATTCACTCCCCTGGCTGCCGGGACCTACTACCTGGCGGTGGAGCACTTCGACGGGCAGGACGGAGCCGTCACGCCCGAGGACGCCACCTTCGAGATTACGCTAACGGTGGGAGTGACGGCCCGGGATTTCGCCCTCGATATCGGAACGATTTCAGCGGAGGGAGCTCCTCTCACGATCAATACGTCCGGGTCGGCCTTCGATACCGAACTGGCCATTTACGACGACTTTGGAAGTCTCTTGTTCCAGGATGACGATTCGGGGAGCGGGACGGCGAGCGAGATTTCCTTACCGAATGGGCTTGCGCCGGGAGATTACTACGCGGTGATCGCGGGGCATGACACCACTTTCGATTCAGGGTTCGAAATCAGTTCCGGGGGAGCGGTGGGCGATTGGAGCATCAGTTTTTCGCGGGGGCCCGACATCCCTCCGGGGGAACTGACGGGAACGACGGAGGGAGGATTTCCGGCCACTGAGTCTCAGTTTCTCATTTTCACGGTCGCGCCGCGGCCCCTGGACGCGGAAGACCTGGGAGTCCTGGCCGAGGGCGGCGAAGCCTTCAGCGTCGATTCCTTCGGATCCGGGTTCGACACGGAACTCACCCTCTATAACAGCGCCGGCTACTGGCTCCTCACCAGCGACGATAGTGGCGACGATTTGCAGAGCCAAATCGATATTCCCGACGGTCTCCCGCCGGGAAACTACTTCTTCGTCCTGGTCGGATTCGACCACAGCTTTGAGGACGCCTTCAGCGCGGAGGTCGTTGCTTCTTCGGCCGGGGGAAGCTATGTCTTCAACCACCCGCTCGGATCATCGTCCGGAGTCCTCAACTCCAACACGCAAAAGTGGTTCGGGTTCGAAATTTCCGTGCCGCCGGTTCCGCCCAGCATCGACCTCACCGCGATCGATTTTGATCCAGCCAGCAACCAGTTTACGGTGTCGTGGACCTCCACCGCGGTGTCCGGGCCCTTTACGATCTGGGTCGGGAATGCGTCCGATCTGGCCGCCTTGCAGGCTGCGCCCAACAACGTCCTTCCGACTCCCGCCGTCACGGGCGCAACCTCCCCGGAAACTTTCACCGTCCCGGTGGCGTTGCAGGGTGCGCCGGTGTTCCTGCAGATCACGGACTGAGGCGTCCACCGGAGCTCGTCAGACTCGCGATCCGCCGGGGAGCGCGGGTGTGAATCCCCTCAGGGTTTGGCGTGGGCGAAGAGCCAGTCGACGACGTGCGTGGCGAAGCGCGTGCTCTGACCGCTGGGATCTGGTTTGAGGGTGGGGGAGTGGCTCCCGGATTCGATACGCCAGTGTTCGACCGCGGCGGCTCCACCCGTTTTGCGAAGAATGGTGGTGTCGTCTCCGGGGAGACCATCGTCGAGATTGAGGGTGGGCCGGGATTCGCTGACCAGTTCCTGGTCCGAGCCGTTGTAGCCGCCCCAGGTTTCGATGGTCTGCAAGGCACCGCCGTAAACTCCCCAGGGGGTGAAGCCACCGTTGTAGAAAATGACGCCGTCGGAAGTGCCGTGGACCTGGAGCACATGGACCGGTTCGGAGGGTGCGCAGGGCCCGGCCGCTCCCGCCAAACTCACCACCGCGGCCACCAGGTCGGCGTGGTCACAGGCCATGCGATAGGCCATGAAGCCACCATTCGAGTGCCCGATCAGGTAGATGCGTTTGGGATCGACGTTGAGGCGCCGCATCGTTCCTTCGATCAGGGCGCGGAGAAACCGGGAGTCGTCAACGGGCGCGGTGAATCCCTGACAGCAGGCCGGGATCGCGTTCCAGAACTCCAGGCCGATGAGGTCAATCGTTCCGGAGGGGAAGGCGAGGAGAAATCCACGGGTCGAAGCCAGGGGCAGGAACTTGAACCAGCCTTCCACTTCGGGGCCGCTGTTGCCGTATCCGTGCAGGAGGATGATCAGCAGCGTCGGGAGACGCGGATCATAGGTCGATGGGACGTGCACGGTGGTGGCGCGCCCGCCATTCCACGGATCGACCACCCGGAAGAGGGCGCTCTCGGCCAACGGCTCGGCGTGAGGACTTTCGCGGGCCAGCAATTGCCACGACTGGCCCGTCCATCGTTGGATCTGCCCTCCGCCGGGCCAATGCACGGTGGCGGTTCCGCCCCTCACGGTGACGCCCTGTTGCACCTGGTCGGCGACCGGATTGAACCTGACGGTCGTCTGCGCCGCGGCAAGGGCCGAACAGGCCGCAACGAGAATCGAGAGGAAGGGGATTCGGCCGCTCATGGCGGGTGGGGTCGTTTTGAAGGTGGCACTAGGCGCCGAGGTAGAGATCCCGGCCCTTTGCCAGCGCCGCAATTTTGCGGTCTGCCACGGAGCGCTTGAGCATCCAGAAGCCGCAGTCGGGGTGGATGTACTTCACGCGGCCCGCCCCCATGACTTTCTCCGCCCGTTCGATGGAGGCCGCGATCTGTTCAGGAGTTTCGACGTGGTTGAGTTTGATATCGACCACCCCGAGGCCGACGCCGATTTTCGGGTCGAGTTCCTTGATGGCATCCAGGTCGTCGGCGGGACGGTGCGCGAGTTCGAGGACGAGGTGATCCGCGTGAAGACTGTTGAGGAACTCGAGGAGGGGCTTCCACTTGCCGGCCTGGATCGTTTGACCACCGTAGTTCCCGAAGCAGAAATGCACCGCGGTGGGGCCCTCGAACGCGTCGAGGACGCGGTTGATGGCCTCTGCGGCGAGAGGCCCGTCGGACGGATTGCCGGGGATGTTGGCTTCGTCGACCTGCAGGCACGAACAGGGGCAGCCCTCCACCTGCTCCGCCAGAACCTCCGCGATGGCGATGGTGAGGGCCTGGAAGTCGCGGTAGTGAAAATCGAGGAGGGTACGGGCCAGCATGTAGGGACTCGTGACCGTAAACTTGAACGGCCCCCCCGCCACCTCCGCGGCGCGCCGGCAATCCTCGATGAGGTTGAGCCCTCCCCCGTGGAGTTTTTCACGAACCACCGCCGCCGGCTTGGCGCGAAATCCCATGTCACGGTTGGCGCGAAAGGCCTCCGCCTCGGTGCGGCCGATGGTTGGCTCGCACCCGCCCATCGGACCCACGAAGTACTCGATCATCCCGTTGGTGTCGGGATGATTGATGTCGAAGCGGTACAGTTCGCCGTCGGTGGGCAGGTCGATTCCGCCTTGCCTCTGGGTGTCGAAAATGACACGGGTGGCATCGAGAACGGCCTGCTCGGACGGGAGGGCGTTCAGCCAGTCCGGCACCGGGTAGGAGCCGACCGTCGTGGTGAGGATGGGTGGGGCGGTGGGAATCGGCTGGGAGGGCATGGTGAGTGGTGGGAGGAGAATTGACGGTGAATGGTGGATCCGGGGGGAGTCAGGTCTCGGTCACGGCAAGTGGGCGGCGAAAACCCGAACCCACAATTTCCAAATAAACCTCGGGAGCCAACTTTCAAATTTCAGTTTGGTCTTGAAATCTGGGAATTGGGGTTGGGAATTATTTGGAGCTTGGGCGGTGAGATTTTCCCACTTCACGAGTCGAAGGTGCTTTTAGATCTCTGGCAAACGCCTCGGTGTGAGCGGGGTCGGGCTTGCGCGTGAACCTGCTGACGACCACAAAGACCAGGGTGTTCAAGACGATTCCGCAGAAACCGACGTCGAAGAGGGATTTGAGGTGGGAAGTGGTGTCGGTGAGCGAGGTGTGGGGTCCGAAGAGGAGGGTGCTGAGGGGAGGGAAGAGGCAGACGGTGAGGATGCCGGCCGCGAGTCCCGCGATCGCTCCGGCCCGGCTGCCCCGCCGGAGGAAGAGGAGATCGATGGTGATGGGGAGAAGCTGCGCCGAGAAGGCCATGGCGAGCCGGAAGAAGGCGGTGATGGTGTCGAGGAGGTCGGTGCCCGCTCCGGCTAAGGTGATGGCGGCCGCCGCGACGGTGGCGAGGACGATCACGAGCCGGCCGATCCAGGTCCGTTCCTTTTCTCCGGACCTGGGACGCAGGGGCCGGTAGATGTCGCGGGTTGCGACCGCGCTGAGGGCGTGGAGGTTGGAGTCGGCGGTGGACATGGAGGCCGCCATGACGGCCACCAGAATGAGGGAAACGAGGACCACGCCGAAGGCGCCGAACATGATCGGGAAGTAGTCCTGGATGACGTGAATGAGGACCTGGTCGGTCTTGGAGCCATCGGGGAGGAGACCCGGTTGCTCCATGGGATAGAGAACGCGGCCGCCCAGTCCGACGAGAAATACCCCGAAGATGAAGCAGACGGGCAGGATGGTGGCAAAGGCGATGGAGGAGCGGCGAAGGGTTTTGGAGTCGCGCGCCGCATAGAAGCGCATCCATTGGGCGGGTTGGATGATGCTGGCGAGGGAAGCGAAGGTGCAGAAGGTGAGGAGGGCCCAGACGTTGTGTCTTCCGGGCGGGTCGTTCACGGTGAGGAGGGAGCCATCCAGTTCGGAGGAGACCCTCGAAAAGTAACCGGACGGTCCTTCCAGGGCGTACATGACGGCGATGCCGGAGAGGAGCATGGCGGAGAGAAGGATGATGCCCTGCATGACATCGGTCCAGGCCACGGAGCGCATGCCGCCGATGATCACATAGATCATGGTGACGAGGGAGAGCGCGCCGACTCCGACGTTTTCCATGGTGATGTCCAGGCCGAAGAGCGTGACGTGCTCGACATGGCGGAAGAGCCCGTCCGCCAGGAGGCCACCAGCCTTGATTTGCATCACGACGTACGGGATGACGTAGAGGACCCCGGTGAGCGCCACGAGGCCGCGCATCAGGCCGGAGCTTCCGTAGTAGTCCGTGATCATGTCGGCGGGGGTGATGTAGCCGCGCCTGTGCCCGATGCGGCGGATCTTGTTGCCGAGGATGTAGATGGCGGCGGCGGCGACGGGGAGATTCAGGGCGTAAAGCATGGGGGCGATTCCCCCTTCGTACATCCAGCCGGGGAAGGTGAGGATGGCGAAGCCGGAAAAGTAGGTCGCCATGATGGTGAGGGAGGTCACGATCACGCCCTGGCCGCGCCCGGCGAGGTAGTAATCGGCCTCGGCGTGGGCGGCGCGGCGGCTCTTGAGAAGACCCATGATCCCGAGGGTGAGGAGGACGGCCAGGTAGAGCACCAGGACGACGTAGGGCCAGGCGCCCAGTTCGGGAGGATTCTTGGTGGCGGCGAGAAGGGAGGGCATGGGCTTAATCGGAATCTTTCCAGACCGTGAAGGCCGCGGTGATGATGCAACCGGCCATGACCAGGAACCAGAGCACGACCCACACGTAGAGGGCGGGGACGCCGAACCAGATGTTGGGGTGTTCGGCAGTGCCGTCGATCAGTTCCGCGCCCGGCCCGGGGCCGAGGACGAGGGCAAGGAGGAAGAGTGCGGTGAGAATTCGGCCCTTGGTCACGGAGGGGTATCTGAGCGGAGAAGGGGCGGGCCTGTCGATGGCAAACTCATCGCGAGGGCTGGCGGGAAGGGGCAGGGGCAGCGCAGGAGAGGGGTGGAGATGGGCAGAATGTGCGGTGCCGGCGGGAGCCGGGAGTGGCAGGATCGATTCCCATGAAGGGCCTCTATGGAACGGACGCGTATTCCCCGGACGAGATTGCGGAGCAAATCGAGGAAGTGGGGGTGGGGAAGGCCAATTTGCCGTTGGTCAAGATGATTGCCCTCGGGATCCTGGCGGGGGGATTCATCGCGCTCGGCGCGATGTTTTACACCCTGGTGGCAAGCGACGGGGAACTTTCCTTTGCGGTTTCCCGGGTGATTGGCGGATTGGCTTTTTCTCTTGGCCTGATTCTCGTGGTGATTGGCGGGGCGGAACTGTTCACCGGGAACAATCTCCTCGTGATGGCGTGGGTAGATCGCCGCATCTCGACGGGGCGGCTGGCGCGGAATTTCGTGGTGGTGTACCTTGCCAACTTCGTGGGTTCGGTCGGATTGGCGGGGCTGGTGTACTTTTCCGGCTACCTGGGGATGAATGACGGGTCGGTGCGCGAGACGGCCGTCGCGATTGCAGCGGCCAAGATCCAGATCCCGGCGGGCGAGGCGTTTTGCCGGGGGGTATTGTGCAACATCCTGGTCTGCCTGGCGATCTGGCTGGCTGCGGCGGGGCGGCAGGTCGTCAACCGCGTCCTGGCGATCGTGTTCCCCATCACGGCGTTCGTGGCCTGCGGATTCGAGCACTGTGTCGCCAACATGTATTTCATTCCCCTGGGGATTTTCTGTGCGCCGGAGGCGATTTCCTGGCCGGGGCTGGCAGCGAACCTCGTCCCGGTGACGCTGGGCAACCTGGTTGGGGGCGCGGGCATGGTCGGACTGGTGGCGTACGTGATCTACCGCCGGCCGGGCGGGGGCTCGAAAATTTGAAAGGGTGGCGCGCCGGGTGGGGGAGGGAATGGGTGAGAGGGAGCGCTTGTGTGGAGCGCCGTTCTCCGGTTCAGTGCGGGCAGCGATGGCGATCACAGTCGAATCGATTTCCTTCCGGACCCGCTGGATGAAAACCCGCTTTCCTTTCAAGTACGGGATTGCGGCCATGACGGAGCTGCCGCACGTGTTCGTGACGGCGCGGGCGGTGATCGACGGGGAACCCTGTGTGGGCCTGGCCTCGGAAGGCCTGCCGCCGAAGTGGTTTACGAAGGATCCGAAGACGCGCTTCGAAGACGATCTGCCCGAGATGTTGCGAGTCATTCGGCACGCGGCCGATCTGGTCACGGGCAGCGATGCCGATTCGGTGTTCGCTGCGTGGCGGGCCCTTTACGATTCGCAGGCCAGCTGGGCGACGGCGGAGGGCGTTCCAGCGCTGCTGGCCCACCTGGGCACCAGCATGGTGGAGCGGGCCCTGATCGACGCCTTTTGCCGGGGTGCGGGCATGTGCTTCGCGGAGTCGGTGCGGACAAACGCGTTGGGTATTGATCTCGGATCCATTCACGAAGAGTTGTCCGGAAGCCAGCCCGCGGACTGGCTTCCGGAATCGCGGGAGTCGATCGTTGCGCGCCACACGGTGGGCCTGGGCGATCCCCTGCGGATGGGAGAGATCGCGCCGGAGGAACGCATTGGGGACGGGCTGCCGCACGCGCTTTCCGATGCGGCCAGGACGTACGGCCTGACGCATTTCAAGATCAAGGTATGCGGGCATCTCGACGTCGATATTCCGCGGTTGAAGGAGGTGGCGGAGGTGCTCGGCGCAAGCTCGCCGGGATTCAAGTTCACCCTCGATGGGAACGAGCAGTATCGCGACATGGCGACCTTCCGCGAGCATTGGGAGGCCTATCGAGTCGAGAAGGACCTGCGCGCCATGTTCGACGGCGGCGGATTGTTGTTCGTCGAGCAGCCGCTTCACCGCGACGTGGCCTTGAAGAAGAGTGTGCGCGGGAAGCTGGAGTCGTGGCCGGAGGCGCCGCCCATGATCATTGACGAGTCGGATGGCGAGCTGGACTCCATGCGGCGGGCCCTGGCCCTTGGCTATGACGGGACGAGTCACAAGAACTGCAAGGGAGTGCTCAAGGGCCTTGCGAATCGTTGCCTGATCGAGTGGTGCCGGCGAAACCGGCCCGAGGAGGGACCGTGGTTGATGAGCGGGGAGGATCTCGCCAACGTTGGCCCCGTGGCGTTGCTCAATGACCTCGCGGCCATGGCGGTGCTTGGAATCGAGGACGTGGAGCGCAACGGGCACCATTACTTCGCGGGACTCAGCATGTTCCCGAAGGAACTGCAGGCCAAGGTGTGCGAGAAGCATCCCGACCTCTACGCCATGAGGCCGGAGGGATTCGCCTCGCTGGTCATCGAAGGCGGGAGGCTCTCGACGAAAAGTCTCGGTGCGGCGCCCTTCGGGCACGGCCTGGAGGTTGAGCCCGAGGTGCTGGAACTGCTGGGGGAGGAGGGCCTTCCGGAGTAGTAAGCGGCCCCGTCGGCACCGGGGATGGCTTTCCGAGACTGCCTTGGGCGCGTGGGGAATGTTCTCTCACCTCTTCAGGCAATCTCGAGCACCAACTTCCCGAACTGCGGGGAGTCGGCCATGCTCGCCACGACATTCGCGCCTTCGGACAATGGCGCGACCGAATCGATCTCCGGTTTGATGCCGTGGCGTTCGATCTGGCTCATCAACCCGGCGAGATCGTCGGGCGATCCGAAGGTGGAGCCGATGACGTGAATCTGCCTCCAGAAGTGCCGGCGGATGTCGTATTGCTCGGGAGGCCCCGCCGTGCCACCATAGCTCACGATGCGTCCCCCGGGCCGGACCAAGCCGAGCAGATCGTTGAATCCCGCCCCCGCCGCTCCGTCGATGGCGAGATCGATGGGCCCATGCGCATCGTTGAGCTTGCTGGCCCAACCCTCCTCTTTGTAGTTTGCGCCGGCGGTGGCGCCCAGCGCGATGGCGCGTTCGATCTTCTCGGGTGACGACGAACTGACCAGCACCCTGGCGCCGGAGGCGGCGGCCAGCTTGAGGGCCATCACGGCCACTCCGCCTCCAATCCCGGTGATCAGGATCGTCTCGTGCGGCTGCAGCTTGCCTTGCGAAAAGAGGGCGCGGTAGGCGGTGAGTCCCGCGATGGGCAAAGCCGCGGCCTCGTGGATGGTGAGGTGTTCCGGTTTGGCTACCAACTGTTCGACGGGAACCACGATCTGCTCCGCGAAGACGCCGTCATCGGGCATCCCGAGGATGCGGAAGTCGTCGCTTTGCGCCTCGGGCGAGGGGCCCCAACCCCTTCCGGGATAGATGATGACCTCTTTTCCGATCCAGGACTCCTCGACCCCCTCGCCGACCGCCGTGACGACGCCGGCGCCGTCCGAGCCCATGATGCACGGGGCGGACATGCCGGGATAGAGGCCTTGCGTGATCCAGTAATCGCGCCGGTTGAGGCCGGCCGCCTTGAGTTTGACGAGGGCGGTGCCGGCCCGGAGAGCCGGATCTTCCACGTCGGCGTATTCGACGGTGCCGTCGGAGGAGGTGAGAACGAGGGCCTTCATGGCGGGAAGTGTGAGGGAGAGGAGGCCGGAGGCAAGGGCGAGTGGTGGGACCCGCCGGAATTGGCTGGATTTGGGGCGGTGCGCGGGCTGAGGATTCTGGACATGAGTGATTTTCACCGCGCACAGCCAATTCGAGACCTGGGTGCGAAGGCCCCGCGGGCCGGCCGGATCGCCGCCGGTCTGATCTCGCTGGCCGGGGCCGGCGCGGTGATGGCGGTGCCGACCGTGGTGCCAGGCGCCGAAGGGCAGATCGGGCCGACGCCGGCTCTCGATGTAAAGCTTGCTACCTGCTCGCTTGTCACCCTGGGCGGGCAGGCGGTGGGCGTCCTGGCCAACGGGATGTTCGTGCCTCCCGCGCAACCGCCCGAGCTCAACTTCTACACCGACCGGCTGCACGCCGCTCCCAATCCGGTTTCGATTTCGTCCACCCCATTGCTGATCAGCTTGGTGGCGAAGGCGAAGCCGGGGAGTGCGCGGACCCGGAACGCCGCAGACGACGGCGATTTTGTCGCCTTCAGCTTTGCGGAGGACGGAACCATGCCGAACACCATGACGATAAGGATCGCGACCTTTGATGAGACCGGGCAGTCCCTCCAAACAATCGAGCTCGAAAACATCGGCACTGTGCCCTTCCCCGACAACATCATTCAGAAGACTGCGGTAGAGATCGACAACCAGGGGAGGATTATCGTGGCGTACACCGAGTTTCAAAACCCTGACCCGCCGGGAGTCCTGGGGCAGCGTTATGATGCGGACGGGAATCCCATCGGGGGTTCCATTTGCGCTCACCGAACCGGGGCGGTCCGGGGCCGATATCGCCCTGCTTGACCCGGCCGGTAGCCTGCTTTTCGCCACCGTGTCGGACTTCACCGATATCAAGGGAACTATCGTCGACCTGACTGGACTGGTTCCGGTGCGCGGTCCGGAATTCCTGATAAATACAACTTCCTTGCTGGGTAACTTCCTCCCCAAAGTGGCGATCGATCCCTTCACCGGTAGTTCTGTGGTGGTTTGGGAAGCGGTCTCGGGCAATCAGGGAGATGCCGTCAATGTGCGGGCCCGCCGCTACGATGCGGAGGGCAACCCCATCGGGGACGACTTTCGCGTAAACACCACCACCGCCAATTCGCAGGGCCAACCGGACGTGGCCTTCGGTCCGGGGGGTTTTTCGGTTGCGGTCTGGACCGGCGACACCGCCGACTTCCAGAACGACAGCACCGACGTATTTGCTCGGGTCTACGACGCGGAGGGAAATCCCCTCGGGGACGAGATTCCGGTCAATACCAGCACGGCGGGGCGGCAGGACGGCCCCGATATCAACTTCCTGCCTCAACTCGATGCGGAGGGCCGGCCGCAATTCGTGGTGAGCTGGCGGGATGTTCAGATTAACGAATCTGGAGACCCCACCGACCTCCCAATTGGCACCGGGGTTGGGTAACGCTGCTTCTCGATCGATGGGTTGAATGTAGACCCCAATGATCTGGACGGCGACGGCCTGCCGAACGACTACGAGGATCTCTTCGGACTGAACAAGAACGATCCCAGTGACGCCCACACCGATCTCGACGAGGACGGTTTGGACAATACCGCCGAGTTCAAACTCGGAACCATCCCGAACAGGGCCGATACGGACGGGGACGGTGTGGAAGACGGATTGGAGGTGATCGCAGGCTACGATCCGCTGAATTGCGACGAGACTTTCGTCTGGTCGGATATCTCGGTGGACGTCGAATTGGAAAAAGTCTTTCTCACCCTCGACAATACCAACCCCGGGAACACCTACTCGCTTCTCATCTTCAATTTCGAGACACGCCAGTTCGAGCTTGTTCAGGGTCAGCAGAACCGGCCGGGGAATGGAGGGGCCCTGGTTTTCGAGGACGGTTTCGAGTCGGGTGACACCTCGGTTTGGTCGACCTCCGTGCCCTGAGCGGCTGGCCTCATCCCCCCTTTCCCGAGAAACGGGCGGTGCGCATATCGACTTCCTGGCCGGTGGACTCGGCGAGTGGTTGATACAAATCCGGGCGTCGGGCCGTGATCCAGCGCTGCCCGGTGTTGTCCACCCGCAGTTCGGGATCGAGTTCCGCGATCACCATGTCGTCGCAGGCCTTCCAGGTCTCGGCCAGGATGCGGCCAAAGGGATCGATGATCATGGCATTGCCGGTACGCACTTCATCGTCGTCGATCCCGACCCCGTTGCTGAAGAGGTAAAACACGCCATTGTCGTGAGCCCGGCTGGGCAGCCAGCGCATCAGCCAACCGCGTCCCTTGTCGCCGCGAAGCTCGGCCTCGATCGCGTCGGGATCCTTGTCGCGATTCACCCAGAGCGCGGGTTCGATCACTCCCATCACCTCCGAATTGTGGGTGCGGCATCCGCCGGTTTGGTGCGGGGCCAGAATGATATCGGCACCCCTCAGGGCGGTGAGGCGGGCATTTTCGACCAGGTTGTTGTCGTAACAGGTGAGTATTCCCAGGCGGCAACCGTGGGGGGAATCGAAGACGGTAAACTCCGATCCGGAACTCATGTGTGCGCTGACGAAGGTGTGCAGCTTGCGGTGGGAGTGAATCGCGCCGTCCGGCGAGGCGACGACATAGGTGTTGTAGAGGTTGCCGTCCTCACCAAGTTCGACCATGCCGGCCCCGATCGTCATGCCGTTCTCCTCCGCGAGGCTGGCGAGTTCCCGGGAGATTGAACCGCCGGGAACCGGTTCGGCGAGATCCGCGATTTCTTTCCGCGAAAGATTGCGCAGGAACCAGTAGCCCGTCACGCAGCACTCCGGAAAAACGATGAGATCGACGTCCTCCATCCGGGCCCGCTCCACGAAGGCGGCAATCTTGTTCAGATTGCGCCGCTTGTCTCCGGCGGTATGCTCGAGTTGAACTGCCGCGGCCTTGATTCGATTCATGACGGATTCACCCTGGGATTTTTCTCAAGCCTTCCTTGGCAACCGCTCAAAGGAGACGCAGTACTGGTCGAAGCCCACCGCCGACCAGAATGCCAGGGCGGGCTCGTTCTGTGAGAGGGCTGTCACAATGATCCGCTTGTCGGGCGGGAAGATCTCGTCGAAGAGGAGGCGCACCGCTTCCCGGCCGATTCCATCCCGGCGCTTCCCGCGGGCCACAAAGAACTGGCGGAGATAGAGGTCGCTCTCTTCGAAGGGGTGGAACAGGGCGTAGGCCACCACCTCGCCCCGGTCTTCAAAGAGAACCGCCTTGAAGCTGTCCGCGAGATACGCCCGCATGCGCGCCGTGAGGGCGGCGACGTCCATGGCGTTGCGATGGTTTTCGTCCGCGATGAGCTGGTGGTTCATCGCGCCGAGAAGGGCGCAATCGACGTCGGTGGCTTCGCGCCAGGTCATGGCCGTGATCTATCGAAAGAGGATCCGGCGTGCCACGGAGAAGTGCCCGAAACAGCCCGGACCGCGCCGTCGGGGTGCGGTTCGAAAATCCGGGGCCGGCGTCTTGGAGCCGGAAGGTTGGGTGGTCCGCTGGAATGCCGAGATCGAGCCGTTGGCTCCCCGGGTTCCGGAGCGGCCTGCCCCACACCCCCCGCTACCCGATGATTCCTTAGGAAATCCGAATCAAACCGAAGACCGGATTGCCGACTTTTGCCAAATTTCCGTGAGGGGGTCGATTCCCGGTTGAGCTTGAAAAGCAGGCGATCCGGGCCCGGGTACCGGCCGTATGGCACGAGGGCTCCGTGGTCGCGTCTTGACAAAAATTGCGATCTTGTGACGGTTTCGCCTTCGTCCCCCCGGGGCAGCGGGCGGAGGTGGCAAACTCATACGATTTCCTTGGCCAGTGAGCGTCGGCAGAACGGAGTACAAATTCTTGATTTCCGCGCAGGATTACGAGGCGTGGAAGGACGAGATTTCGCAACGGGTCGAGGCGGATACGGCGGGGAACGCCGGCGAGTACCCGATCATCTCGCAGTACTATGATACGGCTGCCCGCGGCTGTTACTGGGAAAAGCAGCGGCGGTTCCAGAGCCGTCGCAAGATCCGGGTCCGGGTGTATGGATCCGAAACGGCGCAGATTCCGCCGGCCGGCTTCCTGGAGGTCAAGCACAAGCTGGAGGGACTCGGTGTGAAGCGGCGCCTGCCCCTGCCGGTTGCCACCGCCCAGGCCTTTGCGTCAGGAGACACCCGGGGCGTCCGCGACCTGTATGGCGAGGTGGGACGCTCCGGCCGCATTGTGATCGAGGAGGTGCTCGGGATGATCGGTGACGGGCACGCCCCTTCCATGCAGATCCGCTATAACCGGAACGCTTTCAGCACTCCCGATGGCACCCTGCGGATCACCTTCGACAACCTGCTGCGCTGCCGCAGCGATTTCAGCAGGCTGCTTCCCGACGACCCGGATTTCACAAATTCCATCATCCCGGCCGGGGAATGCGTGATGGAGGTGAAGTCGATCGGACCGGTTCCCTACTGGTTCCGGGTGCAGGCCGGGAATACGGGGCTGATCCGCCGGAGCTTCAGCAAATATTGCACGGCGCTGGAGCGACACGATCCGGTGTTGCGAGCGCAGTTCGAGGCGGCCGGTAAAGCGGCCGCCTGATCTCTTCTCCATCCATGATCACTGCCAACACTTTTGTGGAGGTCTTCGACCAGGTCTACGAAGCCCTCGGGTTCGGCAGGATGTTGCCGAGCATCCCGGAGGTGTTCTTCGCGTTGGGTTTGAGCTTCTTTCTCAACCTCGTCATCGGCACCCTCTACAAGAACACCTACCGCGGCACACGCTACTCGCAGGATTACGTTCACACCCTCGTCATCGTCGGAACGGTTACGACCATCCTGATCATGGTGGTCGCCAGCCACCCCAATGCGTCGGCGATTGGTTTCGGTATGTTTGCGGCATTCGCGATGATCCGTTTCCGGCGAAATCTCGGACAGGCCCGCGACCTCGCCTTCATTCTCTTTTCGATGGCGACCGGCATGATTGTCGGGGCGCGGCTCTACCCGCAGGCCTTCGCCACCACCTTGGTGGTTGTGGCCGCCATTTACGTCCTCTCCAAGAGGGAGGCCTTCGCCCCCAAGCAGGCGTCTCACCAGCTTCGGATCCGCGTGAACAACGACATCGAGTACGACGACGCCTTCAATCCCATCTTCGACGACTTCGCCAATCAGACCGAACTGGTCAGCGTCGAATCGGTGCAAGCGGGCATGATGACGGAGTTGCGCTACGGAATCTTGTTAAAACCCGGCAAAAAAGTGTCAGATTTCATGGAAAAATTGCAAATCGCTTCAGGTAACAACCGTGTTATACTAACTTCTACGCAAAGGAGTTTTGACTCCTGACAGGCCCATGACGAACCCATGCCCAACCCCCCACTCTGCCATGCGGCGGGGCTTCACCATAATGGAGCTCCTTGTCGCAGTGGCGATCCTGATTGTCCTTGCGGCGATCGCGATCACTGTTTCCAAGAACATGAAGGAGAACGCCAACCTGGTGCGCGCTACAGCCAAGATCAAGAATCTGGGGGAGGCTTTCGTTGCCTACACCGCGGACAGCGGCGGGCTGCTTCCCTTTGAGGATGCTCCCGGATCCGATAATTGGAACACGGCCGGCAAGCCGGAGGCGAGCGAAGCCTGGTATAATGCCCTGACTCAGCGCATGGGAGTTGCGACCGTCGGTGAACTCGCCAACGACAACAATCCCGAGGGGTTCTACCTGGATAGCTATCCGCTTTACGTGCCCGGCGCGCCCTATCCGAAGAGTGACAAGAAGTACAGCAGGCCCTACTTCGCGATCGGGATGAATAGTCGCCTGCAGCGCAAGGACGACGACGGGAAGAAGGAACAGGGCACTCTCGCCTCGATCCAGGATCCGGTTCGGACCGTGGTGTTCCTTGAGCGTGGCATGCCCGGCGACCAGAAAGTCTCCAAGGCGCAACGTGGATTCAATGCACAGCCCAAGGCCAACCCGCGGGCTTTCGCCGGTCGTCACAACGATCAGGGAATTCTTCTTTTCGCGGACGGGCACACGGAGGTCCGCAAGGTTTCGGACCTGATCTCCAAGGCCGGCCGGATCGTGTTTCCGCAGGATCGCGTGATCTGGACCCGCGACCCGGAAGAGGATCCCAATTAATCCGGATCTCACCGCGAAATTGAAAGCCGGGGTAAGGCGCCCCGGCTTTTTGTTGGCGAGGCGCCCTGGGGGCTGCCGCGGGGTGATCTTCGCGGGACGGTCCGGGGAAATTAAATGATTGGGCCGCGAAGAAATGGGATGTGCGGGATGGCGGATCGATGGTAGATGACAATGCCAGACCAAAGGAGGCGGCCATGACCCGCAAGGAACTGTTTGATCGATACGTGGCAGACACGCTCGACGAGGCGGCGAGGGTGGAGTTGGACGCGCTGCTCGCAAGCGACGCAGCGTTCGCGGGGCAATTTGAGCGGGACCTGATTGCGACCGGCTTGTTCGAGAAGGCTGGTGGGGAGATGCGACGCCTCGGCGCGAAGGACGGGGCGGCGGGCGGGAGCGGGAAGGAGGAGGCGCAACGGGACCCGAAGGCGGGAACCAGCAGGAAGAAGAAAAAGAAACGGTGGGGCAAGAAGGCCGGGAACGAGGCGCCGGGAGCGGGGACGGAAGAACGCCAGGGCAACGAAAAAAAAGAGGCCAAGGACGAAAAAGAGGGCAAGGAACGCAAGGGGGCCGAAAAGGCCGACAAGTCCGAGGCGAAGGAACCAGGCGAGAAGAAGCCGGCCAAACGACCGAGGCTCCTGGTGGGCGATGGCACCGAGTTGTCCCCGGTCTCAGACCAGGCCCCCAAGCGGCCGACCCTCCTCATGGGTGGCGAGGTCGAGGGTGAGTTGCCTCCCTCCCTGGCGATGGTGATACGGCCCCGGGAACCGGAGCCCGAACCGGAGCCCCCGCCGCAGATCGAGATCGCCCAGCGTCCCCCCGTGGCGAGTACCCCTCCCGCCCCGGCGCAGGTCGCGCCACCACCGCCGGCCACGGTTGCGCCGCCTCCGCCGGCCACAGTTGCGCCGCCTCCGCCGGCCACAGTTGCGCCGCCTCCGCCGGCCACAGTTGCGCCTCCGCCGCCCGTCGAGGTTTTGCCGCCTCCTCCGCCCGTCGAGGTTGCGCCTCCTCCACCCGTCGAGGTTGCGCCGCCTCCTCCGCCCGTCGAGGTTGCGCCTCCTCCGCCCGTCGAGGTTTTGCCGCCTCCTCCGCCCGTCGAGGTTGCGCCTCCTCCGCCTGTCGAGGTTGCGCCGCCTTCGCGGTCGCCGGCTCTCCTCGAAGTTGAGACCGCTACGCCTCCTTCGCCGTCCCGCATCCCGCTGCGGCCGCGGCTGAGCCGCGAAAAATTGTTCGATCGCTATGTGAGCGACACCCTCGACGACGCGGCGAGCGAGGAGTTGGGGAACCTGCTGGCGGAGGACTCCGCCTTTGCCGCGCAATTCGCGCAGGATCTGCTGGGGACCGGTCTGTTCGTGCAAGTGGGGGACGATCTGCAGCGGGTTGACGAGGCGGATCCCGGCCAGGGGGTCGTTGCGGATGAGGTGGCCAAGCACGAGGACGAGAGCGAGGATCTTCCGGAAATCGTGCTGCCCGAGGACAGATCGGGAGAGAGGGTGCGCGAGCAGGAAGATGACCACAAAGAGGGCCAACGGGAGGTCGAGATCAACACCGCCCCGCATGCGCCGGAAAAACCTCCCGCGCCTTCTCCGGTAGCGACCGCCCCACTCTCCATTGCGCCTCCCCGGAAGGTTAAGTTGCGTCCGCCTCCCGCCCCTCCGGCCCGGCCACCCCGGCCACCCCGCCCGCCCGCCCCTCCGGCCCCTCCGGCCCCTCCGGCCCGGCTACCCCGGCCACCAGTTGGGATCCATCTGCCCCCCGCGCCGGCAGTTCCCCACCGGGCCCTGCCCTACGGATCCCAAGAACCCCATGATTCCTATCCGGAGTATCCCGCGCAGCCGAATCCTGCCCATCCCTCGAGTTACTTCGGCGAGGCCCCGGCGCGGACGGTGCTTCGCTCCGCACGGCAGCGCTCGCCGGTGGCGGCACTCTCGCTCGCCGTGATTCTGTTGGTCTGTATCGGTTTCGCCATCCTGCTGGGGGTGGCTGGGAGGCCGGCCGCGCAGGGCGACGATTCGATCATTGCGAAAGTCGATGCGGCGGCTGGGACCGCCGTCCTGACGCGCGGCATCGGCCAGAAGGACCTCGAGGTCGGGATGGGAATCGTGAAAGGAGATGTCATCAAGGTCCTGGCGGGGTCGGCGCGCATCGCATACGTCTCGGAGAAGACCTACCTGCACATTCGCTCCGGGAGCGAGATTCGGGTTGAAGACCACGAATCCGGAAAGCAGGTGCGGTTGACTCTCGGCGAGGTTACGGTCGAGGCTGCGCCGCAGCCGACGGGCCGGCCGATGGTGGTCAATACCTCGAAAGCGAAGGTGGTGCTCATGGGGAAGAAGGTGACGGTGCGGGAAGTCTCCAAGGAGACTCTGGTGGAGGTGTCCGCGGGCAAGGTCCGGGTGGAACGCCGTCATGATGGGGCAAAGGTCAAACTCGGAAGCGGCTCATGGACGATCGTCAGCGCGGATCAGCCGCTCAACGCCTGGGAGTTTGTGGCCGGCGTGAACCTGAATGGTGACGAACTCACGGTTGGCGGTAACACCTGGCTCTCTCACACGGCGGCGCAGGGACAGGGCCTGAAGGTGGAGGCGCTCGGGAAGACTCCGGAGAATCGCCGGTCTACGGAGCAGCCGGCCGGCTTCGTGCCCGATGCCGCAGTGCGAACCATGCTGATGTCGAGTGTGGCCGCTCCCGGGACCAAACTCGCCCTCAAGTGGCCCCTGCCCAGCGGCCGGTACCAGATCTTCGTCTGGATCATGGAGGACGGAGGCAATCAGGTCCGCTCCCTGCGTCTTAACGTGGAGGAGAAACTGGTGGAGGAGGCCATTGGAAGGGAACAGAAACTGGGAGAATGGAACCGATTCGGGCCGTATTCCGGGAAGGTGGCAGACGAGGTTCTGGACCTTCTCTTGAGCGCCGACCACAAGTTTGAGAACCGCGACCCCCACCTGTCGGGATTCGCGGTTTACCGCATCGCCGGAACGGGTCCCCCAAAACCGGACGATCCCCTTGCCCAGCCGGCGGGTGGTGCTCCCTTCCAGATCGTTCCTCCCGAACCGCTCGATCCGTAGAGTAAAGGGCGCCGTTGTTTCAAACCGCTCTCTTTCGTTTCAGTGGGAGAAGTCTGGTCACCAGGGCGGTGCCGAAGAGAGCCACCGTGATGCCGAGAAGCATCCGGAGGGTGACTTGTTCGTGCAGAAAAAGGGCGCCCCACATCACGCCGAAGACCGGGATGACGAAGGTCACGGTGGCTGCAGCGGTGGCGCCGGTGCGGGAGAGCACGTCGAAGAACAGGACGAAGGCGAGGGCCGTGCAGACCACGGCGAGGGTTGCAGCACCGGCGAGGGCGGGGGCCCCGGGAAGGGTGTCAGGCCAGAAATAAATCCCAAGCGGGAGGAGCAGGATACTGCTGAAGAGAAGACTACCGGCCGAGACGACAAGAGGCGGGATGTCGGCGAAGTGGAGCTTGGCGTGGTGGCCCGCCAGGCCGTAAGAGGCGGTGGCGAGGAGCACGGCCAGGACGGCCCAGCCGCTGCCGCCTTCCTTGAATTTGAACTGATCTCCGGCGAGAATCGCGATTCCCACGAACCCGATTCCGAGACCCAGGACCTGTGGACGCCGGAGCGGGAGTCGTAACCAGAGCAGACCGATGATGGCGGTGAAAATCGGCGTGGAGGCGTTGAGGAGGGAGGTGAAACCAGCCTCGAGGCTCAGGACGGCCCAGCCAAA
>CAUZKZ010000044.1:0-19346 GCA_963580345.1 Verrucomicrobiia bacterium
AGACTACAATCCCGATCTCCGGCACGTCCAAATGGACAAGAGATCCCGTAAATCCTTGCTCCAAATTGCTACGGAATGCTTAACTTGACGCGAATGGGAAAGAGTCGAAAGGAGAGCTCCCCGGTTGAAGTGCTGTGGTCTTCCACGACCTCCTGCGGAGAGTTGATGAGCTTCTGGCTCAATTCCGTGAAATCTTCCGGACGTTCGTTGGAATGCGCCAGTTCGGAGATTGCGAACTCGTCGGCCAGGTGCAGCACGATCCCAATCGAGCGGGCCTTGTTTCCCACGTGCTCCGTCCTCAGTGCGGAAATATACTGCGTGAGGCCCTCTTCGTCCAAGTCCGCGGCGGGAGCGGAAACGCGAGTCCATGCATTCTTGGACGCCTGCCGACTGAAGAGATGGGCGTCGGACACTTCATCGTCTTCCACAAACAGGTGCAATTGATGGTCCAGTTCCAGGGCGGATCGAAACCAATCGGGATTCTTCGAGCGGCTCGTCTCCTTATGAAGACGACGGGCTTGAAGATATCGCTGCCAGACAGATAGTTGAGTAGGGTGGACCAGGGAATCCATATCGGTAAGGGTGAGGATGCGCTCCCGGTAAGCGCGAAGGGATAGGACCTTCGCAACTCGACCTGAGAGTCAGGAAATGTAGAACCGGGGGGCCGACGCCGGAAATCCCGGCGCCAGCTTCCGGGAAACTTGGATTTACCAGTCGAGGTGGTTGCTGGGCGCGTGACCATCGCTGCCCGAGAGGGAGCAGGTCATGTAGAGCGTCCCCACGATCGGGAGCAAGGTGGCGTCGCCACCGGGGCCGATCTCATAGGCACCGGATCCGGGGCAAACCGGAGTGGTCTCCACGAACTTGCCGCCGCCGATGATGTCGGTCGCGGCCGCCGCGACAGTGTCGCCCGGGCTGTGGCCATTCATGTTCTGGAAGGAACGCATGCCCTGCTGGACGTTACGGATGTTCATGATGCAACCGGCGCGGTCCGAACCCCTCTTCCAGGCGCGGGCGCCGACGAAGAGGATGCTGATCAGCGAGAGAAGAACGAGGATAACGACCGTCAATTCGATGAGGGTCATTCCGGACTTCACTGCTTTGGTGTTTTGGGTGTGTGTCAGTGTCATGTTATCGTTGTCTGTTTTGGTTGATGTTGCGCACGAGTGCGTACGCTTTTTGAGGGCCCAAAATCACCGGTCAGATTTCATCTTGATCGTTCCGGTTCATTCGAGTGCTCTCAAAAGTGTCTGAGTCGATAATGCCGCGGTTCAGGAGGTTCTGGAGGCTGTCATCCCAGGAGATGTTGCCTGCCCGCCGGATCACGTCCTCGAGCGAGTTCGATCCTGAACTGTAGTTGGCAACGGCACTGGCCACGGCATCGTCGTTGTTCTGCAAAAATTCGTAGGTGAGGACGCGCTTTCCGTTCAGCCCCTTCAGGAGGCCCTGCGAGTGGATGAAAATCATCATTTCGCTCAGGCGGCTGAGAATGGCGTCGCATTTCTCGTGGGGATACATTTCCAGGATCCGGCCCAGGGTCTTGACCGCCCCGGTGGTGTGAAGGGTGGACAGCACGAGGTGGCCGGTCTGCGCGGCTTCGAGACAGGTGTCCATCGCATCACGATCCCGGATTTCCCCGAGGAGAATGACATGTGGCGCCTTGCGCAGAACATCCTTCAAACCCTGACGGTAACTGGCCACATCGCGGCCGACTTCCTGCTGGGTGATGATGCTGGGTGCCATGGCGCGGTGATCGGGGTAGTTCGGGTGAGGCATGTCGGCGGGGTAGCGCTACTCGACCGGATCCTCGACCGTCACGATGTGCTTCGGATCGCTCTGCCGCAGCCAGTCGACGAGGGAAGCGAGCGTGGTCGACTTGCCGGAGCCGGTGGGACCTGTGACGAGGCCGAGACCGGCACGGCGGCGCACCGCGCGCTTGAGAGATGCGCTCGTATCCGGGTCGATGCCGAGGACATCGAGAGGGGGAATGGTGTCGCTGAGGATCCGGCAGGTCACCCCCAGTCCGGAGGCCGAGAGGTGGGCCTGGATCCGCAGGCGGCCCGAAACCTTGGTGTTGTTCGCGTATTGAACTCCATCCGCTGAAAAGTCATCGACCCTCGATTCCTGGAAGCGCTGGAGAGCGCGGGCGATTTTTTCGTCCTGCCGGGTGCCGAGATCAGAGCCGCCAAATCCGTGGCCGGCTTCTTCCTGCCGGCGCACCAGTTCCTTGTATACTTCCAGCACGTCGCGATCGGAGAGGAATCCGAGGAAATCGAGGCACTCCATTCCGTGGTTCGTCTCGATATAGATCGGGCGCTTGGAACGGAACTGGATGTCGGAGACACCCCGGCCGTCACAGGCTTCGAAGGCCACGCTGAGAAGCTCGAGACCGGACATGCCGGGCTGAAAGACCCTCAATTCTTGGGCGTCGGGCAGGGCTGGAGGTTGTTCTTGGGCAGCACTCATGGGCAATTACAGAGCGTGGGGGCAGCGGGATGGCCGCAATCAACCCCATCAGTCGGGGTTTGCGTGCCACCTGCGGTGTAAGGGTGAAACCGGAAGGGGTGCATGAGCTGTCGTCAGTTGAGTATCGCCTTAGAATCTGCCTGTAGATGCGCCGCGGTATTCAAGGTAGATGGACCCTTTTCCTTCCAGGGGGGCGCCTCCCATCTCCGTTGGTTTTACATTTTGGCAGTCCATGGGGGACTTGGTCATGCGATCCCCGATGATATGATTCGCTGCACCCAAGCCACTTCGTGCCCTGCCGGAGCACCGAGTGGCGCAGGCGGGCATAAATGTTTTGGAGTAGCTAAAACTCATCGGTTGCCAATTTCTAATAGAACCGAACCAATTGTTCAATCTTTTTTTATCTTTTCCACATCTAAAGGAATTCGCCTAAAAAAACACTCGGCCCGCCCTGTGTTTCCTGTAAGTCATTTACATAAAGATATTTATAAACTAGAAAGCACGCATCAACCCCCTGCCCGGTCCTGTTTGAGCTCCCCAAACATTGTCGATTTTTTATTCTCTCGTGATGCGGAGCGGAAAATATGGCCCCCCGATCCCCAGGAATTTTATATGGGTTGGGACGCCCTCCGGGAGGGCAAGGCGCCTACCTCGGGGGTGCTCTCGAGTCGGTCTTCCCGCCCGAGAAGCCTTCAAGAAGGGGAAAGACAAGCCCGGGGGCAGGGAGCCCGGAGGACGGCGCGACGAGGCCGCTGTCCTCCGCAAACCGCTGAACCAGAGAGTGTTCTGAAATTAGTCCCCGTCGCCAACCCGGCTGAATTCCGCGGGTTCAGAGCGGGTCTTCAGGAAATTTCGGCGCGCGCCAGTCCCCTCTCTTCGAGCACCGCTTGAGCCGCCGCGAGCTTCGCGATCGGGATCCGGAAGGGGCTGCAGCTGACGTAATTCAGGCCACTCCGATGGCAAAACTTGACGGAACCGGGATCGCCACCGTGCTCGCCGCAAATCCCGATTTTGAGCTTGTTCTTGGTGCGGCGACCCCGCTCGACGCCCATCTCGACGAGCTGGCCCACGCCGGTCTGATCAAGACTGGCGAAGGGATTTGCACTCAGAATCTCGGCATCCTGGTATTTGGGCAGGAAGGAGCTGGAATCATCGCGGCTCAGGCCCAGGCAGGTTTGCGTGAGATCGTTGGTCCCAAAGCTGAAAAAGGCGGCATGGTTGGCAATCTCGTCAGCAGTCAGGGCGGCCCGCGGGATTTCGATCATGGTGCCTACCTGGTACTTGAGCTGACCCACCTTCAGTCCGTGCTTCTTGCGCACCTCGGCAGCGGCCTCATCGATGACCGCCTTCTGCAGTTCGAGTTCTTTGGAGTAACTGACGAGCGGGACCATGATCTCCGGCTGGACCTTGATGTTCTTCTTTTGCACCGCGACGGCCGCCTCCAGGATCGCGGTGGCCTGCATCCTGGTAATCTCCGGGTAGACGATCCCGAGCCGGCAGCCGCGGTGACCGAGCATTGGGTTCTCCTCGTGGAGGGCCGTGATGCGGTGCTTGATGTAGTCCGGCTTGACCTCGAGCTTCCTGGCGAGGTCACTGATCTGCGCCGCGGTCATGGTCCCGATGAACTCGTGCAACGGCGGATCCAAGAGGCGGATGGTGGCGGGGCGGCCGTCGAGCGCGGTGAAGATGCCCACAAAGTCCTTTTTCTGGTAGGGCAGCAGCTTCTTGAGGGCTTTGGCCCGGGCCTTCTGGTCCTCGGCGAGGATCATCTCGCGAACCGCATCGATGCGGTCGCCTTCGAAGAACATGTGTTCGGTCCGGGTAAGGCCTATTCCCTCCGCACCGAACTTGATGGCAGTCTTGACCTGGTCGGGAGTGTCGGAGTTGGTCCGGACCTCGAGTCGGCGCAGCTTGTCAGCCCAGCCCACCAGCTGAACGAACTTCTTGTAGGTCTCGCTCTTCCTGGCGGCGGCCTTGTTTTCGATCAGACCCTGGATGACGGAGGAGGGCGAGGTCTTCAAATCACCGATGTAGACGTTGCCCACGAATCCGTTTAGCGAGAGGTACTCGCCTTCCTTCAGGGTCACGCCATGTCCGCTCAGGGTCTTTTTGGCATAATCGATATTCATGTCGTGGGCGCCGCAAATGCAGACCTTGCCCATCTGGCGAGCGACGAGGGCGGCGTGCGAGGAGGCCCCTCCCCGGGTGGTCAGGATGCCCTCCGCTGCAATCATGCCGCGCAGGTCCTCGGGTGAGGTTTCCTGGCGGGTCAGGATGACTTTCTGGCCTTTGGCCGCGCCGGCCACGGCAGCATCCGCTGTGAAGTAGATATGACCACTGGCCGCTCCGGGGCCGGCCGGCAGACCGCTCCCGATCTTCGTGGCCTTGCGCTCGTCGGCAGGGTCGAAGATCGGCGCGAGAAGGTGGCTGAGATCTTCGGCGGGAATGCGCAAAATGGCCTCCTCCTTCGTGATGAGGCGCTCCTTGACCATATCGAGCGCGATATTCACGGCGGCGAATCCGGTGCGTTTTCCGTTCCGGGTCTGCAGCATCCAGAGCTTTCCCTGCTCGATGGTGAACTCGACATCCTGCACATCGCGAAAGTGTTCCTCCAGTATTTTGCGGATCTTGAGCAACTCCCGGTGCGAGGAGGGCAGATCCTTGGCCATCTGGGCAACCTGCTTGGGGGTGCGCACTCCGGCCACAACGTCCTCACCCTGGGCGTCGATGAGATACTCTCCGTAAAAAACGTTCTCCCCGGTGGCCGGGTCGCGGGTGAAGGCCACCCCCGTGCCGGAGCCGTTGCCGGTGTTTCCAAACACCATGGCCTGCACATTGACCGCAGTGCCCCATTCGGCCGGGATGCCGTATTTCTGGCGGTAGACCTTGGCACGGTCGTTGTTCCAGGAGTTGAAAACGGCGTTCACCGCCCCGTAGAGCTGCTTTATCGGGTCCTCGGGAAAGGCCTTCCCGGCCCGCTTCCTGATGAGTTTCTTGAACTCGCCCACCACCCAGCGAAGAGCTTTCTCACCGAGACCGGAATCGTCTGCGACGCTGGCCTTCGCCTTGGCCTTGTCGAGAATCACCTCGTAGGGGTCGTGGTGCTCATGGGCATGGGCCTCGACACCCATCACGACGCTTCCGTACATTTGCAGGAAGCGGCGGTAGCTGTCCCACGCAAACTTGGGGTTCCCCGTCTTGGCCGCCAGCGCTTCCACCACCTTGTCGTTGATGCCGAGGTTGAGGACGGTATCCATCATGCCGGGCATCGACTCGCGGGCCCCGGATCGCACCGAGAGGAGGAGGGGATTGCCGAGATCTCCCAGTTTTTTGCCCATCGCCTTCTCGATCTTGGCAATGTTGGCCCCTATTTCGGCCTCGAGGGTCTTGGGATAAGTCTTCTTGTGGGCGTAGTAGTAAGTACAGACTTCGGTGGTGAGGGTGAAACCGGCCGGAACCGGAATCCCGATCCTGCTCATTTCGGCGAGGTTGGCGCCTTTGCCGCCCAGGAGGGCCTTCTGCGAGCCGTCCCCGTCCGCCTTTCCATCGCCAAAGTAGTAGACGTCCTTGCGGCTTCCCATGCGAGCGGAGGGTTTCCGGACGGTTTTGCGGGCTGTCTTGCGGGCTGTCTTGCGGGCTGTCTTGCGGGCTGTCTTGCGGGCTGTCTTGCGGGCTGTCTTGCGGGCTGTCTTGCGGGCAGGATTGCGCGCCGCCTTGCGCTTAGCGTTAGCCATGTCTCTTCGTGGGGTCGTCGGATTCGAAAAAAGTGCGCGCCGGTGAGAATTAACCGTCCTCCCGGCGCCAACGGGCGCGAACCTTAGCAACCGTTTAGGGGGTGTCAACCAGCCAGTTAAGCCCTGAAATGGGGCGATTTCTCCCCTTGCCGGCAGGCCGTTGACACTGAGTTTGCGGTCGCCAAGCACACCGAGATCGGTCTAGGCTTGAGAGGACATGACCCGCCGCACCCCTCCGCTTGTATGGGCCGTCAACGCCTCGCGAGCCACCCTGGCCCGGCTGCTCGTCCTGCTGGCCGTCGCCACCGGTCTCCAGGCCGCAGAGCCGGGCCGAAAGCAGTCGCAGATCAAGGGCCTCCTCGTGGTTCAGCTCGACAATGGCGAGGTGGCGGGCACCGCCTCGCAGATGAATGCCACCGTCGTGCCAGAAAAAGTGGGAACCTTCTCGATCCGGTTCAACCAGCAGGTGGGCGAGATGATGGAAGCGGCCACGCGGGAGGTGGAGAAATTCATGCGGGTTCGCCACGGAAACAAGCTTCCCCTCGGGCATCGGGTCGAGCTGGCCTTCTCCGACAAGTACTCCCCGAAAGACGGCCCGTCCGCCGCGCTCGTCAGCGCCCTGCTCACCGACTCCATCATCACCGGGGAGGCGATCGACCCGGGATTTGCGGCCACCGGGGACATGACGGCGGCCGGAGAGGTGCGCCCGGTGGGAGGCGTCCCGGGCAAGGTCCGCGGGGCGGTGAAGAAGAACTGCAGCATCATCGGCATCCCCGCCCCCAACAAAAACACGATCGAAGACCTCTACATCATCGACGGAATCCAGCGTCTCTACGAGATCCAGATCTTCTCGATCGCGACCTTCGACGAGGCGCATGCCCTCGCCGTGGCAAATCGCGGGGCCGAGCTTCAAAAGGCTATCGACGACTTCGCGCGGGTCCAAGTAGCCCTCAAAAAAAGGCCCAATTACGTCACCAATGGCAAGGTGCTCGGCACCCTGAAGGGGATCGTCAAGACCGCCCCGAACCATCTCTCGGCCCGCTTGCTCTTCCTGCACGGAGTCAAAAAGGGGCCCAAGAACCTCTCCCTGCCCAGCTCGCTCACCGCCATCGACAAGGCCGCGGCCCGCTTTGCCAGGTTGCTGATCGACGGCAGCTTCATGGACACCGGGCGCGACGATGTCCTCCTGGATTTCCTCAACGAGATGAAGCGCCTCCGGCCCATGCTCGACAAGCGAAGCGCCTCCGGCCCATGCTCGACAAGCGGACCAGGGCCTTCAGCGATACCTACGACGAGCTCGCGAATTACGTGAAGACCGTTCGCGGCCGCAAGATCCTGAATACCCAGATCCGCCGGGAGCTCCGCAAAAAAAGCCGGCGGGTCGATAACGCCCGCCAGAAGCTGCTCGATAATAAGGAAATCCGCGAGGAATTGATGCTCGACTAGCCCGATTTCGCACCACCGACCCCGCCGGCCAACTCGTCACGCTCTCCCAAGCTAACAAGAGTGGTTAATCATCTTCCGCGAAATTCGGTTGGATTCGTATTGCCAAGAAACCACGAGGGGCGCTATCCGTCCTTTCGTTTAACGCTACATATACCATGAGCATCATTCCAACAATCAGTTCAGGCACCGCAGGCCCTCTCGGTGTGCAGCATCTTCCGCGCCTCTGGCAAAAATCCTCGCTCGATGCAGTCGGCAAACTCCACCCCGACTATCCCGCCGCCGGCGCGGGCTTCGACCAGATGACTCTCGATGCCCTCGGCATCGATCGCCAGACCTTCCTCGACTACATCAAGGCCGAAAAGCCGACCTACGTCGGCTGCGAAGCCTGGTGCAAGGCCAACGGCAACTTCGATGACGGAAAAGTCGCCGCTCACAACGCCGCGGTAAATGGCTACAATCACGACGACGACACCCGCAACGGAATCCTCAGCGCAGTCGGGCTCCCAGCCGACGCCGGTATTCTCGACGCCGTAAACCTCAACAACCTGGAGGACTGGAACGACTTCCGCGGCGCCGAAATCGCGGGCTAGGATCTTGGCGTGACCAAGGAGTTCAAAGTTCAAAGTCGAGAGCCCCGCTGCTGCGGGGCTCTTTCGTTTTGGGGTATCCTCCAACTTGAATCTTTAAACTTTAAACTGGACCCTGGGCCCTACGAGCCGTGGCGGCCCGGGAAGGTCAGCTCCGCAATTCCGGACTTGTCCAGATCACCGAGACCTTCCGCCGTCATCTTGTCGTACTGTGCCTTGGTGGCGTCGTTGACGGGCAACACCAACCCCGCCTCCTCCGCCAGCGCCTGCGCGATCCCGGAATCCTTGGCGGCGTGCTCGGCGGAGAACCAGCACTCGTGATCGCGATCGATCATGTCCCCCGCGTCGGTCTCGAGGACCCGTGAATTCGCGCCGGTCTGCGAGAACACTTCGCAAATCATCTTCAAGTCGAGTCCCATCGCGCTGGCCAGGCCGAGCCCTTCCGCCAGGCCGGCGGTGTTGATGTTCATCACCATGTTCACAAGGGCCTTGACCTTGGCAGCCTCTCCGACCTCACCGCAGTGGCGCAGGTTCAGGGAGAGGTCGTCGAGGAGGGCGCGGTTCTTCTCGAAGACGTCCTCATCGCCTCCGACCATGAGATAGAGGTTACCCTCCCGCGCATGGCTGATGCTCGAGGCCATGGCGCCTTCCAGGACGTCCGCTCCTGCGGCCTTGCCCGCGAGATACACTTCGCGATGCACGCCGGGCGAAAGGGTCGCGCAATTGATGAAGGTCTTGCCTTCCCCGCCCTGCAGGAGATTGTCGTCTTCCGCGAAGTAAATGGCGCGCATCGCGTCGTCATTCGTAATGACGGTGACGATCACGTCGGCCGCGGCGGTCACCTCCGCAAGCTTGTCGCAGTTTGCGGCGCCCAATTCCCCCGCCAGGTCCCCGGCGGCATTCTTGTTGATGTCGGAGACCGCGGTCACATCGTGTCCGCAGTCCAACTGGAGGTGACGGGCCATGTTGGCGCCCATGCGGCCCACCCCGACAAATGCTACTTTCTGACTCATGGTTGTTGGTTGTGCTTATTTGAATTCAGGGAAGAAGGGATTGTGGGCCTTTTCCTCGCCCACGCTAGTTATCGGCCCGTGCCCGGGACAGATCACGGTTTCATCGGGAAGGGTGAAGATTTCCTTGCGGTTGGTTGCGAGGGCATCCTGGTAGGAGATCATTCCCCCACCCATCGACTGCGCGAAGATGGCGTCGCCCACGATCGCCACCGGTCGGTCCAGCCCGTGAATGACATAGGTGGTTCCGCCCGGCGAGTGTCCCTTGGTGAGCCGCGTCGAAACCCGCAGGGTCCCGATCGAAAAGGCATCACCGGTCTGAAAGCGGGTGGCGCCATCCGTGGGCTCCAGGGCGCTCACGAGGGTCTTGATTTCGGGGCTGTGCTTCTCCACCCGCGCGCGATCCATGATGTGATCGAGGTGGGTGTGGGAGAGGAAGAGGTGGGCCAGCTTCAACCCGAGCTCATCGACCACACCCAGGGCACCACTGGTGTCGGTTCCCGTATCGAAGAGGGCGGCCTCCCGGGAGGACGGGTCCCACACCAGGTAGTAGTTCACCGTCATGTCATCGTAGACGGTGTTGTACTGCCGCAGGCCATCAAGTGCCACCGGGGCCGGCGTCCACGATTCCCTGGCGCGCTCCACCAGGGTCTCGGAATCCAGGCCCAGCGGCGAGGCGACCTTGCGCAGGGCGGCCTCGTCCGCCTCGCCGTCCTTCAACTTCACGATGGTCTCCTCGGGCACTCCGGTCAGGAACTCCAGGATCTCGTCTGCAATCCCGGTGCCGCGCAGCGCCTTTCCGAGGACGTCCTCGAAGTTGTCCTCCATCGGTATGCTGCTCATTGCTTCGACTTGGAATCCACCTTCACGAGTTTGGTGATGCGGCCGAACCGATTCCAGTCCTGCACGTAGAGATTGCCCTTCGGGTCGTAGGCCAGTCCGTGCGGCGCGGTGAAGTGAGCCGGCGCTGCCTTGTTGGGCGACACGCCGTTCTGCCCGCGCTGTTTCTTATTCGGATTCTCGCCCAGCAACGCGATGACCTTTCCGGCCTTGTCGAGAATCTTGACGCCGCCCCCCAGTTCGGAGACCGCCACCACGTCGCCGCGGAAGGCCAGGTCGGTGGGCCGGCGCAATCCTTCCGCCACCACCCCGATCCAGTTGCCATCGAGGTCGAAGTGCGTCACGCGGTTGCTCTCGCGATCCGCGATCATCACGCGCGGCGGATCGAAGCGGTGGTCGATCGCGAGCCCGTGGGCGGTGTTGCACTGCCCGTCGCCCTTGCCTGGTCCGCCGAAGGTCTTCACGAGCTTTCCTTCCGCATCGAATTTGTGGAGGTAGTTCGAACCGTACCCGATCGCGACGTAGATCGAGCCGTCCGGACCGATATCTGCCGCGGTGAGGCCCCGGAAACCACCCTTCACCTCACCGGTCTTGTCGTTCGGAATCGCGAACTGTTCCTTCCCATTGAGGGTCATTTTGACGAGACGCGACCCGCCGTTGTGCGAAGCCCAGATGTACTCCTTGCCGCCCTCTTCCCTGATGAAAAGATCGTGGACCTTGGGGGGCCCCACCGTCCCCACTTCCTTGCCGTCGGCGTCGTAAATCAGGACCCCTCTCTTCGTGTCGGTGCTGAAGTAGATCCGGCCCGCCTTGTCGATGGCCACTCCGCCGTTGGTGGCGCCCACCCCCTTGTTCTCGGTGGTTCCCCACCAGGGCACGTTTTCGTAAGTATGATCTCCTGAACCTGTCGCAACCGCGATGGTGAGAAGTTCGCCTTCCGGAGCGCTCCCCTTGTGGGGATGCGCGAAAAGAAGGCCCGGCAGAGTCGTCGCCGTAGCGAGCAGCAGTGAGCATTTCATGACGCGCCAGATATGGCCGCTCCGGGCGGACAGGAAAAGCAATTTTGCCGGGGAGGCCGGGGGGGAGCCGGAGCCTGGTACAAAAAGGCCGCTGAGAATCGGCGGCGGCGATTCCTTAACTCAGTTTAACAGACCTGCGCGGCTTTGGCCTATTGTGCGGCGCCCACTTCTTTCTTCATCTCCCTGCCCATTCCTTTCATTCCGGAGTCGTCGTCCTTTCCAATCCCGGCGGCGGCGACTGCCGGGTCCTACTCCACAATCCGGAAATCGACGAACTGGCGCTCCAGATCCACCCGCTGGACCTTGACCCGCACCACCTGGCCGAGCACCAGTTCCTCGCCGTCCCTGGTGGTGTAGCGCATGCGGTGCGCCTCGTACCTCCAGTCGCCCGGCGGAAACTCGTCGCGCTTGATGAGGCCCCGCTGCAGGATCTCCAGGGCTTCCATCATCAGGCCGATTCTTCGCACATCGGTAATGACCGCCTCGAAGAGTGGCGGGGCCGGCTCGTGCGCGGACCGGTGCAACCACTCCAGCAACTTCAGTCGGTGCGACTCTCGCTCCGCGCTCGCACTGGTGCGCTCCGTGGTGGAAATGTGGTCCGCAATCTCCGCGCAGTGGGCCCGGATCGGCAGCCGCGCCGTCTGCCTGGGCGGGTTATCCAGGAGCGGCTCGAGGGCCCGGTGCATGATGAGATCCGCATAGCGCCGAATGGGGCTTGTGAAGTGACAGTAGTCCGCCTTCGACAATCCGTAGTGGCCGAGCGGCTCCTCCCGGTAGCTGGCTCGCTTCAGGCTCTTCAGGAGGCCCAGCTTGATGGCGTGTTCCTCCGGTTTCCCCCGCGCCTGGTCGAGCAGCTTTTGGATGTGCCTTTTGTTGGTCAGGTCTCCCGGCTCGTAGCCGTGGGCCCGTGCCAGCTCCGCGAACTCGAAGAGCTTGTCCGCATCGGGGTCTTCGTGAATGCGGTAGATCCCGGGCCGTTGGGAATTCTTGATGGCGCGCGCCACCGCCTCGTTGGCCGCCAGCATGAACTCTTCAATCAACTGGTGACTCTCGTTGTACTCTTCGCGCCGGTAGCCGGTGGGCCGACCCAGCTTGTCGAGTTCGACCCGGATCTCGGGCATTTCCAGCTCCAGGGCGCCGTTTGCGAAGCGCCGCTTGCGCAGCAGCGAGGCCAGCTTCCAGCACTCCGTGAGCGTCCCCGCGATCTCCGAACGCAGTGGGTCGATCACGCCGGTCTTGCCCTCCAGCATGTCCTGTGCCTCACCGTAGGTCAGCCGCACCTTGGAGCGAATCACGGCTTTCTCAAAGCGCGACCTGAGCATTTTTCCCTCCTGATCGAACCACATCACGACGCAACGGGTCAGCCGGTCTTCGGCGGGAACCAGCGAGCAGATCCCGTTGCTCAATTCCACCGGGAGCATGGGCAGGACGCGGTCGACCAGGTAGGTCGAATTTCCTCTGGCGCGCGCTTCCCGATCCAGGGCGGTGTCCGGTTTCACGTAGTAAGCCACGTCCGCGATATGCACCGCCATCTCCCAGCCTCGCTCCCGCTCCCGCACCCAGATCGCATCGTCGAAATCCCTGGCATCGACCGGATCGATCGTGAGGACGAGCTCGTCACGCCAATCGGTCCGGTCCTCGAGGGCCGCAGGCGGGACGTTGGCCGGAATCGCTCCGGCTTCCTGCCGCACATCGGCGGGAAAGTCGGTGTGCAGTCCATGGCGGTTGATGATTCCGAGGATGTCGACCCCGGGCTCATCGGGCCAGCCCAGCACCACCGTAATTTCGCCGCGGGGTGTCACCTGACGGCTCTCCCACTCCAGCAATCTCACCACCACTTTTTGTCCCGAGCGCGCCCCGCGAGCGTCATCGAGTTCGATCGAGGGCGGCAGGCTGTCATCGTCGGGCTGGACATAGGTGAATCCCCGCCGCTCCATGAAGGTGCCGATCACCACTCCGCTGCGGCGTTGCAGGATGCGCTCCACCCGCCCGGTGGCCTGGTCCTCCGCCCCGGGCAAATCCAAGGCGGCCTGCTTGTGCTTGGCGTGTTTCCACCAAATCGGCGGTCCGAGGCGCTCCACCCTCAACGCCACGCGGTCCCCGTCCAGCGCCACCGATGTCTTGCGTGCGGGAACATAGATCCGGCGGAATTTGTCGAGGTCCAGACCGCTTGCCAGGTTCGCCTCGTCCCGCGCATCCGGGTAGAACCAGGCATCGCCTTTGCGCTGGAAGCGCAGGGTTCCCGACAGGAGATTTCCTTCGTGCTCGCGGAGTTTGTAACGGGCCTTCTTTCCCCGCACGATCACCCCTTGCCGTTCCAGCTCGGCCAGTTCGGCCCGCAGATCGGCCCGCTGGTCGGGATGGAGTTCCAGGTCCCGGGACAGTTCCCCCTTGTTGCGAGGGCGAAATCCCGGGGTGCGCATAAGTTCCAAGACCCTCTGCCTCAAGCCCTCGGCCTCCGCCATGGCGGGACTCTGGGGGCTCGGTGCCCCCGCAGCAATCAGGAAGGAAGCCAAAAATTCGGTTGCCAAGACCCCGATACGGGGGCAGCCTCGTATTGACATTGTATTGCACGTCAGGTGGGGATTGCCAAATCCCGGCGTCCTCTCCACCCTGTCCTCCCCCTAAATTCGAATCCCAAATCAGCCATGAACTATCACATCGATCTGCATTCCGCCCGGCGCGGATTCACCCTCATCGAACTCCTCGTGGTCATCGCCATCATCGCCATCCTCGCCGCGATGGGCTTCGGCGCGGGGGCCTTGGCGATCGACAAGGCCAGGCGAGTCCACGCTCTCAGCGATTGCTCCAACCTCGTGCAAGGCATCCAGGCCTTTTATGACGACTATAACTCCCTTCCGGACGTTCCCGATGCCGCCACCCCTCCCGGAGTGAAGACGGAGGCCGACCTGATGGATGTCCTGGTCGGCTTCGAGAAAGGAGACGAAATTCAGAACAGCAAGGGCATTCGCTACTACAAAGGCCGCGACGCCAAGGGCTCGCAATCGAACGCCGAGCGCGCCTTCGGTGGTCTCTTTATCACGGACGCCGGTGAACCATCCGCCGAACTGCTCGACCCATGGCGCAAGATCGGCTCCGAAAACCGTCACTATTACGTGATGATGGACTTGGACTACGATGAGGAACTCGAGGATCCCTTCCGGACCGACAAAATTCTCTACGGCCGTCTCGCCATCGCCTGGTGTACTGGAAAGGACGGCAAGTTTTCCACCTCGAGCGAAAAGGACTCCACGAACCGGGACAATGTCCACTCCTGGAAGTAATCCTCCGCCTTTCAGGGCCAAGCCCCGTTCTCAGAAACTGGCCCCAGGAAAGAGGTGGCACCCCATCACCGCGCCGGCTCGCCGGAGCATCCCACACACACAAAACCGGGCGGTTTCCCGCCCGGTTTTTTCTTAACACTTGTCTCTTGAATCTCGCCGTCTCCTCTAGAATCCCATGCCGCCGCCGTGGTCGTGACCGTGCGGCTCGGCTTTTTCTTCTTCGGGGATATCGGTGACTATTGCCTCGGTGGTGAGGAGCAGACCGGCAATCGACGCAGCGTTCTGGAGGGCACTGCGGGTCACCTTGGTCGGATCCACCACTCCGGCTTCCATCAGGTCGACGTAGGAGTCCTTCGCGACGTCGTAGCCGATGTTGCCCTTCGCGTTCTTGACGTGCTCCACGATGAGCGCGCCCTCGCGACCGGCGTTGGCGGCCAACTGGCGGAGCGGGGCTTCCACCGCACTGCGCACCAGCAAGGCCCCCGTGGCTTCGTCGCCTTCGAGTTTCAGCTCGTCGAGAGCGCACTGGGCCCGGATAAAGGCGATGCCGCCTCCGGCCACGATGCCTTCTTCCACTGCCGCGCGGGTGGCGTGCAGGGCGTCCTCCACGCGGGCCTTCTTCTCCTTCATCTCGGTCTCGGTCGCGGCGCCGACACTGATGACGGCCACGCCACCGGCGAGCTTGGCAAGACGCTCCTGGAGCTTCTCACGGTCGTAGTCGGAGGTGGTATCGTCGATCTGCTTGCGGATCTGGTTGACGCGGCCCGAGATGGCCTCGCTGCCGCCGCCACCCTCCACCATGGTGGTGTCCTCCTTGGCGATCTTGACGTTTTTGGCCTCCCCGAGGTCGTTGAGCTCGACGTTCTCGAGCTTGATGCCGAGGTCCTCGGTGATGCACTTTCCGCCGGTGAGAATCGCAATGTCTTCCAGCATGGCCTTGCGGCGGTCACCAAACCCGGGAGCCTTGACGGCCGCGATGTTCAGGGTGCCGCGCAGCTTGTTGACCACGAGGGTCGCCAGCGCTTCGCCTTCCACGTCTTCCGCGATGATGAGGAGCGGACGGCCGGTCTTGGCCACCTTCTCCAGAAGCGGAAGCATGTCCTTGAGGTTCGAGACCTTCTTCTCGTGGATGAGGATGTAGGCATTCTCGAGAACGGCCTCCATGCTCTCCGCGTCGGTCACGAAGTAGGGAGAAAGATAGCCCTTGTCGAACTGCATCCCTTCCACCACGTCGAGGGTGGTTTCAATCCCCTTCGCTTCCTCCACCGTGATGGTGCCGTCCTTGCCGACCTTGTCCATCGCCTCCGCGATGATGTTGCCGATCTCCTCGTCCCAGTTCGCCGAGACGGTCGCGACCTGCGCGATCTCCTTGCTGTCGGAAACCTCTTTGGAGATCTCGGCCAGCTTCGCCACGATGGCCTCGGAGGCCTTCAGGATCCCGCGCTGCAGGCTGATCGGGTTGGCACCGGCCGTCACGTTACGAAGACCTTCTTTGTAGATGGCCTCGGCGAGGACGGTGGCAGTGGTGGTGCCGTCACCGGCCACGTCAGAGGTCTTGCTGGAGACCTCGCGAATGAGCTGAGCGCCCATGTTTTCATACGGATCCTCCAGCTCGATCTCCTTCGCCACCGAGACACCGTCCTTGGTGATGGTGGGGGAACCGAACTTCTTGTCGAGGATCACGTTGCGGCCGGATGGTCCGAGAGTTGCCTTCACGGCCTTGGCCAGTTTTTCCACCCCACGCAGGAGTGCGTGCCGGGCGGCTTCGTCGAACTGCAATTGCTTGGCAGACATTGTCGTATTATTTGTTAGAATGTGCGGTTACTCGGAAATGACTCCGAGGATGTCGCCCTCGTTGATAATGAGGAGGTCCTCCCCGTTCACTTTGACATCCGTGCCGCCGTACTTCGAGATCAGGACCTTGTTGCCCTCCTCGACGGTGAACGTGATATCGTTTCCGTTTTCGTCTTTGCCGCCGGTGCCGAGCGAGACGACTTCAGCTTCCTGCGGCTTCTCCTGCGCTGTGTCGGGAAGCACGATGCCGCCGGCGCTGACTGCTTCAGCATCGAGGCGCTTCACGAGAACGCGCTGACCGATTGGTTTGATACTAGCCATGGTTCGGGAGTGGGTTGTTCGTGTTGTTTGTTTGTTTTTGGTTGAGTAAACCGCCTCGCCTTCCGAAGAAGCGCGGGGCGGGAAACTGACAGATTAATTGTCGGCGTCAACGACTTCTGCGTCGACCACCTTGCCTTTTGCCTGCTTGGGCTCCTTGGCCCCTTCCTGCTGCTCGCTTGCAGCCGGGGAACCGGTCGATTCGCCGGTTCCGGCTCCGGCGGCTTGCTGGGCCTTTTGGGCGGCGGCGGCAAGCTCCGAGACGCTGCTCTCCAGCTCCCCGCTGGCTTTGCGGACGGCGTCGAGATCGTCGGCTTTGAGGGCCGTGCGCACCGCCTCGATCTTGGCTTCGAGCACCGACTTCAGATCGGCCGGAACCTGGTCGCCCAGTTCCTTGAGCTGCTTCTCGACGTCGTAGGCCATGTGCTCGGCCTTGTTTTTCTCGTCGATCGCCTCGCAGCGCTTTCGGTCTTCCTCGGCGTGTTCTTCGGCTTCGCGCTTGGCCTTCTCGATATCTTCCTCGCTCAGGCCGCTGGAGCCCTCGATCGAGATCTTCTGTTCCTTGTTGGTCTTTATGTCGGTGGCGGTGACGTGCAGAATCCCGTTCGAGTCGATGTCGAAAGTGACCTCGATCTGGGGCATGCCGCGCAGGGCGGACCCGATCCCGTCGAGGCGAAAATTCCCGAGTAGCTTGTTGTCGGCAAACATGGGCCGCTCGCCCTGGCAGACGCGGATGTCCACCGCCGGCTGGTTGTCGGCCGCAGTCGAGAAGATCTGCGACTTCTTTACCGGGATGGTCGTGTTGCGCTCGATCATGGCGGTGGCACGGCTGCCTTCCGTCTCGATCGCGAGCGTCAGCGGTGTGACATCCAACAGCACCACGTCCTTCACGTCGCCCTGCAGCACACCGCCCTGGATCCCGGCCCCGATGGCAACCACCTCGTCCGGGTTCACGCCCTTGTGGGGCGCCTTCCCGGCCAGTTCGTGCGCGATTTCCTGCACCTTCGGCATGCGGGTCATCCCTCCTACCAGGACCAGTTCATCGATCTCGCTGGGGCTGACGCCCGCTTCTTTCAGGCAGTCGATTGCCGGTTGCTTGGTCCGGTTCAGAAGGTGCTCGGTGAGCTGCTCCAGCTTGGCGCGGCTGACCTCGATTTGAATGTGCTTCGGCCCGGTCTGGTCCGCGGTCACGAAGGGCAGGTTGATCTCGTAGGACGACGACGAACTCAGCGCGATCTTGGCTTTCTCGGCTTCTTCCTTGATTCGCTGCAAGGCATCCGGCTGCCCGCTGAGATCGATCCCTTCCTTCTGTTTGAAGTCGGCCACGATCCAATCGATGATGGCTCTGTCCCAGTCGTCGCCACCGAGCTGGGTATCGCCATCGGTGGCCATCACTTCGAAGACGCCTTCGCCGATATCGAGCACCGAGATGTCGAAGGTTCCACCCCCGAGGTCGTAGACAGCGATCTTCTCGTCGCTTTTCTTGTCGAGGCCGTAGGCCAGCGAGGCGGCGGTGGGCTCGTTGATGATCCGTCGAACCTTCAATCCCGCGATCTCGCCGGCGGCCTTGGTGGCATTTCGCTGCGAGTCGTTGAAGTAGGCCGGAACCGTGATGACGGCTTCCTCGATCTTTTCGCCCAGCTTGGACTCCGCGTCGGCCTTCAGCTTGCCGAGCACCATTCCTGAGATTTCCTGCGGCGAGTAGGTCTTCTTCTTGCCGTCCACCTCCACTTCGAGGTGCGCGTCCCCATTCGCGGCTTCCACGATCTTGTAGGGCAGCCTCTTGTCCTCCTCGCTGAGTTCCGAGAACTTGCGCCCGATCAGCCGCTTGGCCGAGAAGATCGTGTTCTGGGGGTTGGTGACGGCCTGCCGCTTGGCGGCCTGGCCCACGAGGCGCTCGCCTCCCTTCGCGAACGCCACCACCGACGGGGTGGTGCGTGCGCCTTCCGAATTTTCCAGGACCACCGGTTCGCCTCCCTCCATGACCGCCATGCAGGAATTCGTCGTCCCGAGGTCGATTCCGAGTATTTTTGCCACGTGCCTTGGTCCTTTCGCTCTGGGGGTTTTCCGGTGGGCCTGTCACGGCGCAGCGCAGCGACGCCCAACCGGCCTCCGGTATTGTTGGCTTGAAAGTCTGCTGTCCGGGCGCACCCGGACCTCTTTTCCATTGGCACACCGCGTACCAAGGCGCCCTCCTCCGTCCTAACCGATTTCCCTTCAGTGCATTACAATTCAGGGACTCTTTTTCCCGCCTCCACCCCTCGCGCCAGATTGGCACGATTGTCCCCGCTGCGCTGCGTCAGGGTGTCATGACGGGAGGCAGGCTGGCGCAGCTTCCTCGCCCTCCGCGATCAGCTTTCCCGCCGGTCCCGTCGCCCCGACCCCTCGCAGCCGGCTAAAACTGCCGAAAGTACGTCTGCGGATCGGGCTGTGAATCGCGTTCGATCCAATAGCTCGGGGCCCGCGAGTCGATCCGGCGGTGGAGGGCATCGTAACGAAGGAGCCGCATCAGCAACCCAATCGGCAACACGACGAGGCAGAAGACCACGGTGAGGAGGAGGTGCGAAAGCAGCCAGCCGATCGGGAATGCCACCCCCAGCCAGGCCATGAAGATCCGGCGTCGCAACGGCGGGACCAGGTAATAGAGCACGATGACGACCCCGGCGATCACCGCGATCCACATCGCGGCCTGCGGCGCCTCGAACTTCCACCAGGCCATGATGCCTAGCAGCCCACAACCCGGACGCGTCCGGGGGAAGACATCGATGAAACTTCCTTGAGGGCGGCCGCGATTGTCTTCACCCTGTCGGCGCATCCTGCTGCGAGGCAAGCAATACGCCGACCTTAC
>CAUZKZ010000045.1:0-19265 GCA_963580345.1 Verrucomicrobiia bacterium
TCCGGGGTGGCGATCGCAGTGTCGAAATCCGTAAAGCCGTCCTGCACCTTCTTGATGAGATCCTCGTAGCCGACGTAATCGGCACCCGCGTCGGTGGCGGCCTTGGCGGCGTCGCCCTGGGCGAAGACCGCCACGCGCACGTTCTTGCCCGTGCCGTGCGGCAGGGTGACACTTCCCCGCACCATCTGGTCGCTCTTCTTGGGATCCACCCCGAGGCGGAAGGAGAGGGTGACGGTGGGGTCGAACTTCGGTTTGGGGAACTTCTTGAGGGTTCCGATCGCGTCATCGAGGGGGTACGGCCGGTCTTCCCGCTGCTCCGCCGCTTTGCGGTATCGTTTGCTTCGTTTGGTTGCCATTGTTCTGTTTGCAGTGCGAGTGGATCCCGGATTGAGGCGGAACCCTCCTGCGGTTGTGAGCCCCCCGCGCACGGGGGGAAGAGTGTTTACATTCCTTCGATCTCGAGGCCCATCTGCCTGGCGGTGCCGGCCAAGATCTTGGCGGCCTGCTCGGGGTCGGTGGTGTTGAGGTCCGGCATCTTGATTTTGACGACCTCCATGAGCTTTTGTTTGGATATCGACCCGATCTTTTCCTTGTTCGGCTCGCCGGAGCCCGAGGCGATGTTGGCGGCCTTTTTGAGCAGCACCGCGGCGGGCGGTTGCTTCGTGATGAACGAGAACGAGCCGTCCACGTAAACCGTGATGATGGTGGGAAGGAGATCACCGGCCTGTGACTGCGTGGCGGCGTTGAAATCCTTGCAGAATTGCATGATGTTCACGCCCGCCTGCCCGAGGGCCGGGCCGACCGGTGGCGACGGGTTCGCCTGGCCGGCCTGGATCTGGAGCTTGAGGGTGCCTTTGACTTCTTTTGCCATGAGGTTGGAAATTGGGAATTGGGAAATCAGAAAATAACGGGTGGGGACAGGGACGCGTCTCAGGCCCGTTCTACCTGCCAGAATTCGAGTTCGACCGGAGTGGAGCGCCCGAAGATGGTCACCGCCACGCGCAGCTTGCCCTTCTCCTCGTCGATCTCCTCCACGATGCCGTTCTGGCTCTCGAAGGGACCGTCGGCCACCTTCACGGTGTCGCCCACTTCGAAGCTGATGGCGGGACGCACGGAGTCTTCGCGCTCCTTGATCTGCGCCAGCATGCTGTCGACTTCGCGTTGCCGCATCGGGATCGGGCGGTCCTTGGTGCCGGCGAAGCCGATCACCCCTTCCATCTCCTTGATGAAGTACCAGGTCTCTTCCACGAGCCCGTTGTCTTCGGTGAGGAGATTCATGTTCACGATGATGTAGCCCGGGTAGAACTTGCGCTTGGTCTCGGTCTTTTTCCCGCGTCGAATCTCTGAAACCATCTCGGTCGGAACGAGGACCTCGAAGATCTTGTCCTTCAGTTCCTCTTGCTCGATCAGGGTCCGAATCCGCTTCGCGACCTTCTGCTCCTGTCCGGAGAGAACGTGCACGACGTACCACTGCTTGCTGGCTGGAGGAATGATCGGCATGTGCCTGGTCGATCAGCGTCCGAGTTTGGTCAGGAGATCCACCACCTCGCGGTGAATGAGGTCCCAAAGCCCCACGTAGGCGGCGAGCAGGACCATCGCGATCAGGATCACGACGGTGGAGTCGATCAACTCCTTGTATTTCTTGAAGCCCTTGACCTTGGGATCGGGATCCCACGGCCACGAGGCCTTGCGGAGTTCACCTTTTACTTCGCCGACGAAAGTGGAAAATTTCCTGAACATGCTGGCTGGTTCCTGGGGATTGCTTTTTTGGTGGCAGGACAGGCGAGACTCGAACTCACAACCCTCGGTTTTGGAGACCGATGCTCTACCAATTGAGCTACTGTCCTTTTGAGGCGCGTCAGGGGCACCCCGGCAAGGAGCCCGGGTGCTCTTCGAGTTGCTCAGAGCTCCGAGCCCTTTGTCGAGGGGCCCCTTGGGTTAAAATCCTGTCTGTCTTGTGTTTCGAGGGGGATGTTTACTCGACGATTTTTACGACCCGGCCCGCACCCACGGTCCGTCCGCCTTCACGGATGGCGAAGCGCATGGTCTCCTCCATTGCGATGGGGGTGATGAGGTTGATCTGCAGCGTCACGTTGTCGCCGGGCATCACCATCTCCACTCCCTCCGGCAGCTCGATGCTTCCCGTCACGTCCGTGGTCCGGAAGTAGAACTGCGGCCGGTAGTTGCTGAAGAACGGCGTGTGGCGTCCGCCTTCGGCCTTGGAAAGAACGTAGACTTCGGCCTCGAACTTGGTGTGCGGGGTGACAGAGCCGACCTTGGCGATCACCTGGCCGCGCTCGATGTCGTCCTTCTTCACGCCCCGCAGAAGCAGGCCGACGTTGTCGCCGGCGCGCCCCTCGTCGAGGAGTTTCCGGAACATCTCGATGTCGGTCACGGTGGTCTTGGCGGTGTCCCTGATTCCGACGATCTCGACTTCCTGCATTTTCTTCACGATCCCGCGCTCGACCCGGCCGGTGGCAACCGTTCCGCGGCCTTCGATCGAGAACACATCCTCCACGGGCATCAAAAAGTCCTTGTCGATCGGGCGCTCCGGCTCGGGGATGTAGGAGTCCACCGCTTCCATGAGCTTGAGGATCGACTCCTTGTGGACCGGGTCACCTTCCCCCGCCTTCAGGGCGGATCCCTTCACGATCGGAATATCGTCACCCGGGAACTCGTACTGGCTGAGCAGTTCGCGGATCTCCATCTCGACCAGCTCGATGAGCTCATCGTCATCCACCTGGTCGGTCTTGTTGAGATACACCACGATGGCGGGGACACCCACCTGGCGGGCCAGGAGAATGTGCTCGCGGGTCTGCGGCATCGGACCATCCGCGGCGGAGACCACCACGATGGCGCCGTCCATCTGGGCCGCCCCCGTGATCATGTTCTTCACATAGTCGGCGTGCCCGGGGCAATCGACGTGCGCGTAGTGGCGGGCCTCGGTTTCGTACTCGACGTGCGCCGTGTTGATTGTGATTCCGCGCTCCTTCTCTTCGGGGGCGGCATCGATTTCGGCATAAGCCTTGACCTCGCCCTTCCCGGATTTCTCGGCGAGGACCATCGTGATCGCCGCCGTGAGGGTGGTCTTTCCGTGGTCGACGTGGCCGATCGTGCCGATATTCACGTGAGGCTTATTCCGTTCAAACTGTTGTTTGGCCATTTGTTTGGTTGCTGTGGATCTTTCTTTCGCTTCTCTCAACAGCTCATGGCGGGAATTGAACCCGCGACCTCGTCCTTACCAAGGACGCGCTCTACCTCTGAGCTACATGAGCGAGGTAATCGCTCCTCTCGGCGCGCGGACAGTTCACCCCCATAGTTTGTGTTGCGGGACCCGCAGGAGGGAAGAGACCAGAACGCCGCTAAAAGCGGGCGGAAAGTAACAAAGCCCTCTACACTGTCAAAAAAAAAGTAGAAGGGAAGGAATTTCCGTGAAAGCCCGGCAGATCAACGGTTTGGCCCTGACGGCTCCAAACCCCTCCGGGGGACGCTACGGGCCTGTTTTTCGCGGCCGGACCGGAGGTTCGGAGGTCTACCCGGCCTCGGCCTCCGGGGAAGCAGGGGAATCGCTCCCGGGCTGGTTGTTTGTAGATCCGAACAATTCTGTCATGCGGCGCACCGCGAGGGCCCGCCCGGACCCCTCGTCGACGTCTACAATCAGCCCGCAGAGCCGCACCGGGCCCTTGGCGACCGGGAAGCGGGTTGGCAGGCCGGATCGTAAGCGCCAGATGACCGAGGCCAGTTCCCGCCCCAGGACCGATTCGGCCGGTCCGCACATGCCGGCATCGGTCAGATAGGCGGTGCCCCCGGGAAAAATCTGCTCGTCGGCGGTCTGCACGTGGGTGTGGGTCCCCACCACCAGGGAGACCTTCCCGTCGAGGGCACGCGCCAGGGCGATTTTTTCGCTGGTGGCCTCCGCGTGGAAATCGACCAGGATCGTCTTCACTCCCTCATCCTGCAAGGCGGCCACGGCGCTTTCCACCGCATCGAGGGGGTTATCAAGGGGCGGATTCATGAAGACCCGGCCCTGCGCGTTGAGGACCGCCACTTTGCCCTTGGGAGTCTCCAGCACCACGGTTCCGGCCCCGGGAGCGCCCTCCGGATAGTTGAGGGGCCGCAGGAGGCGGGGCTCGGTGGGGAAGAATTCCAGAATTTCGCGCTGGTCCCAGACGTGATCCCCGGTCGTGATGACCGCTGCGCCGGCCCGCAGGAGGTCGATCGCAATCTTGGAAGTGATCCCCCGGCCCCCTGCCGCGTTTTCCCCGTTGACCACGATGAAATCCAGGTCCTCTTCCTCCCTGAGTTCGGGCAGGCGCGCGATCACCGCTTTCCGGCCGGGTTCCCCGACCACGTCGCCCAGAAAAAGAATCCTTATCATCGTTGCGCTCTCTTCTTACTGGATCGCGGAGGGAATTCTTTGAAAGTCAAACACGTCGGGAGCCGAACCACCAACTCGATTTGAAACCATGGCCTCAGGCCCGCGCAAAATCTCCCCCCTCCTCGCGGCTGCAGCGCTTCTCGCGCTCGGCCTGGGGGTTCTGTTCGTCCTGCGCGGAGACAAGCGGGGCCCGGAGCCGAATCCCCTCCTGTCCGATCTGGGGGAAAAGCCGGATTGGCCGCAGCTCTCCAGGTACGACGGTGTCCTGACCCGGGCCCGCTTCGAGAAGGCCCTGCGCGAGGTCTACACCCTGGAAGGCGACTGGCCCTGCACCATCGACGACCAGAAAGTGGTCATCGACTCGGCCCTCCAACCGGAGGGTCAGGTCATTCGCTTCGCCCGGCCCGGCAGCGAACAATCCCCTCCGCGCTACTGGCGCCCCGCCGGCGACTTGCCCCCCGCCGCTCCCGGCCAACCACTCAGCGGGCTGCGCATTGCGATCGACCCCGGACACCTCGGAGGGGACTATGCACGAATGGAGGAGCGCTGGTACCGGATCGGGGAGAGCGCGCCGGTCACGGAAGGCGACATGGCCCTCCGGACCGCCCACCTCCTCCGGCCGCGTCTCGAGGCTCTCGGCGCAGTGGTCACCCTCGTCCGCGAAACAAGCGAACCGGTCACCACCACCCGCCCGCGTCACTATCGACGCTACGCCGCACGCAAGATGCCCGGTGCACCCGCGAAGGAGCAACAGGAGCTCGCGGAGCGACTCTTTTATCGCACCGCCGAGATCCGAGCCCGGGCCCGGCTGGTCAACGAGAAAATCAAGCCCGACCTCATTTTGTGCCTGCACTACAACGCCGAGGCCTGGGGAGGAGATCCCGCCAATCCCGAGTTCACTGCCATCAATCACTTCCACATCATCTTGCACGGAGCCTACATGCCGGGAGAGATCGCCCACGAAGACGAACGCTTCGAGATGCTGCACAAGATTTTCCAGGGAACTCATGAAGAGGAAACCGCCATCGCGCGTGAACTGGTGAAAACGTTTGCGAAAGAAACCCGGCTACCGGCCTACCTCTACCGCGTCGACGCCCCGGCCATCCAGATTGGCCCCGCCCTCTGGGCCAGGAACCTGCTCGCCAACCGCCTCTACAATTGCCCGGTCCTTTTCCTCGAACCGTACGTCATGAACAGCGAGACCGTCTTCGAGCGGGTGCAGGCCGGCGACTACGAGGGCGAGCGGGAAGTGGACGGCAAGATGCGCAGGTCCCTCTACCGCGAGTACGTTGATGCCGTAGTGGGTGGCCTCGTGAACTACTATGCGCCTCGTAGGAAAAGTGTCCAGTAAACAGTATCCCTTTATACTTCGCACCTGCCTCATCTGCGATTCTCCGCACCCGCTCCCAGTTCAATGACCCGAATGCTCCTCATTGCCGGCCACGGATACCTGGGCCGGGAACTCGGCCACCAGGCGGAGGCCGCGGGCTGGCAAGTCACGGCCATTTCGAAATCCGGCGACGACGATTCTATCGCCTGCGATCTATCCAGTCGTAGCGCCGTCGCGGATCTCCGATCTCGCGTCCCGATTCCCGAATCTCTCACCTTCACCGCCTCCTCCGGCCGTGGCGGCCCGGAGGCCTACCGGGCCGTCTTTCTCGTTGGGACCCGCCATCTGCTCGAGGTATTTTCAGGTACGCACCTCCTCTTTGTCTCGAGCACTTCGGTCTACGGACAGACCGACGGCTCGCTCCTCACCGAGAAGTCGCCCACCGAACCTGGCCGTGAAACGAGCCGCATTCTTCTCGAGGCGGAGTCTGCCGTGCTGGCCGCCAACGGCACCGTGGTCCGCCTCGCCGGGATCTATGGACCCGGCCGTAGCGTCATCCTGCGACGCTTCCTCGCAGGCCGCGCCGTGATCGAGGAAGACGGCCGCCGCTTCCTGAACCAGATCCACCGCGACGACGCGGCATCCGCCCTTCTCCACCTCGCCGGCGATCCGGACACCTCGCGAGGAGAGATCTTCAACGTCGCGGATTCCTCCCCTCTTCACCAAGGCGACTGCTACCACGCTCTGGCGCAGATCTTCGAGCGTCCGATTCCTCCCACCGGCCCGCGGCCCGAAGACCGCAAGCGGGCCTGGAGTCACAAGCGCGTGAGCAACGAGAAGCTCCGCACAACCGGTTGGAATCCCCACTATCCGTCATTCATCGATGCCGCGGAGGAAGTGGCTGCAAGCCTCACATCCCGTTCGGGCTAGCGTCCTGTCAGCTCACTAGCCGGGCGAATTCGAAGCACTGCTCACCGGTCCCCGGATTCCATCAGGAAGAGAATCGAATCAGATCCCCGGTGCCAGGCCCCGAAGGCCGTGATGAGGTCGCTACAGCCGTTGCCGTCGAGAGGAAGGAGCCCAGCTTGACGAACCCGTCTTCCCGAAACGAGGCGCGAGCGTCTGCAAAGGCATTATTCTTCAGCATCGGAATCCCGGGGTCGGAAAAGGGATGCGATCGTCCGGGTCAGAATCTGCCCCGGTGAGCGCACCTTCACAATGCCGATGAGTCCGCCCGGGGCCCCATCAACCGCGACGGAAGGAGTGGAACCAGGCCACTTCAGCGCGGTGTCCCGTCCTGGCTTCGCCCTGGTCCAAACACGACACTGGCCGCCAAACCGACGCCAACCCCGCTGACGAAGGCGGCCGGCATGATCCACAGAAAGCTGATCCCCTTGCTTCCCGTCATTTCCTCCCAGAAGGCGATCGTCACGGCCACCGCCACCGAGGCGGCCGCGCCGAACCAAGTGCCGGTGGCATTACTTCGTTTTACGAACATGGCGAGAAAGAACAGTACGAAGAGGGGGGAAACGAAGAGGTTCACGACCTTGTTCGTGACTTTGAAGAGGTTTCCTTCGACCTGGCCAACGAGCAAGCTGAGGCCGAGCACCACGAAGCCGATCCCTATGGACATCCAGCGGGCGATGCGGATCCCGGAGCGGTCGTCAGGAAGGGTGGATCGCTTCTGCCGGAATACCTCGGCCGTGATGACGGCGGACGAGGCGCTCATTCCGGACGAGAGGCTCGACATGGCAGCCGCCAGCAGGCCCGCAATGACCACTCCCGTGATTCCGACCGGCAGACCGTTGGCGATGTATCGGGGGAAGAGTTGGTCGGCATTTTCGGTAAGCGATACCCGGTCGCCATCGCCGGCGAAGACCGAGGGATCCGCCGTGAAGGCTCCGATCAGCGCGAGTCCCGTCGCGCCCATCAACCCCATTGCCAGGACGTCCACGAGGAGATTGACGGCCAGGACCTTCCGGGCCGAGCGGGCATCCCGCGTCGCGAAGTACCGCTGGATCGCTATCTGATCCGATCCGGCGGTGCACGTGTGCCAGAATAAGACGGCCAGCACCACCCCGACAAACGACATGCGAGCCTCGGGATCGTAGCCCCAGTGCAATTCCGGCCAGTGCCCGGGCCACTGCTGCGGCCACCAGGCGCCGATCCCGCCGAGTTGCCTGGTAATGAGGGCGATCGTCAGCAAGGCCCCGCCAAACAGGATCGCGGACTGGATGACGTCCGTGAAAACGACCGCGCGTAAACCACCGAGGCTGGTATACGCGATCGTGACGATTGCCATCACGGCGCAGATCGCCGGGGACCAGGACGGGGACAGTCCCATCAGCGGGACGAGGACCTTGTCGGTGGTGGCAAAGATGATCAGGGCCATCCAGAGCAGCCGGAGCGAAATGAAGAAGGACGCCCCCAGGAGGCGAATGCTGCGGCCGAGCCTTACCTCCAGGATCTCGTAGGCCGAGGTGACCTTCAGTTCCATGAAGCGGGGAATCATGAACCAGCCCACGAAAAAAATAACCGCCGGAAACGCCACGAGCCCCGCGATGTACATCGGCCCGTAGCGAATGATTTCGCCGGGGTACCCCAGGTAGGAAATGGTGCTGAGAAGAGAGGCGAAGAGGGACAGTCCGACCGCGAGGGGCTTCATCCGGCGGCCCCCCAGCAGGTAATCCTCCGTGCCGCGCGTCTTCCTTCCGTAGTAGATTCCCACCGCAATCATGCCCGCCCCGTACAAGGCAATCACGCCCCAATCGAGGGGGGTGATTGCTGCGGCGAGGACGGCTTGCAAAGGGATTGTCAAGTGAGTCGGGAGAAGCCGGAGAATTTCACGCCATCGTCGCCAAGTCTCGCGAGAACATCGTCCTTTTCGATGGCCTCCGCGATTTCCGGCAGAACCCCTGCAGCGGCTTCGAGATAACGGTTCACGTGTTCCTCCCGGTGGGCCCAGGTCGCATAGAAACCAGCGGCCGCGAGTATTCCGTGATCGAGAAGCCGCGTCGTGAAGAGCGTTTGCAGGGCGGCGGCGTGCGGGTGCTCGAAGGCGAGGATGGTGATGGCGGGATGTCCCGAGAAGGTGAGGCCGATCCCGTGCTCGTGGGCAAGTTGACCGAGCCGGGCTCGAAACAGCGTCCCGATTCTTTCCAGGTGCCGGGGCACATCGAGGGTCCCCAGTTTGCGCACGGTGGCGAGGGCCGCCGTGGGCCCCACCCCTTCCGTCCAGTAAGTGCTCGAAATGAAGGTGGACTGCGCCGCTTCCATCACACCCCGCCTGCCGATCACGGCCGCCATGGGGTGGCCGTTTCCAAGGGCCTTTGCAAACACCGCGAGGTCGGGCTCCAGGCCGTATTTCAAATGAGCCCCGCCGTGCGCAAATCTCCACCCTGCCGTAATCTCGTCGACGATGAGCACCGCCCCGCAGGCCTCGCACAGCCGCCGGACCTCCTCCAGGAATCCCGGATCGGGATCGTGACTGCGCGTCGGTTCCATCACGACCGCCGCGAGCTCCCTCCCGCGGGCCTTCACGATGCCCTGCAGCTCGTCGATCCGGTTGTAGTGAAAGGGCATCGCGGTTCCTGCCAGACCGGCCGGGACGCCCTTCGCCTCGAGACCGGGCAGAAGGTGATCGCGGAGCTGATCTCCCTCCCCTCCGACGGAAAGATTTGCCGCGAGATACCAGTCGTGCCAGCCGTGGTATCCGCAGAACGCCACGCACGCACGCCCGGTGTGCGCCCGGGCGATGCGGACTGCGATTGCCATGGCTTCCCCGCCGGTGCGAGCATAGCGCACCTGCTGCGCCCAGGGATGGATCTCCACGAGCAACTCCCCCAGTTCGATCTCCTCGGGATTGTTGAGCGAACACATCGAGCCCATCTCGATTCGGCGCATGACCGCGGCCGAAACGTCGGGGTCGTTGTAACCAAGCAGACAGGTGCCAATTCCCATGATCGACATGTCCAGGAAGGGCCGTCCGTCCAAATCGACGATCTCACAACCGCGCGCCTCGCGGTAGTAGGCCGGCCATCGCCCCGGCGCAAACATCTCGGGACGCTTGCTGAGAAGCTGCGTGCCACCCGGGATGAGCAGCTTTGCCCGCCCATATAAGTCTTGGCCCCCGGAGTTCACACTTGGTGATGCTTGCCACATCTGATTCGATGCGACCAAAGAAAACTCCCATCTTATGAGCAATTTTACGGGCGTCTTTCCGGTTTTCCAAACCCCCTATCACGAAGACGAATCGATCGATTTTGCAACTTTGGCGGTCGAAATCGAATGGCTCTTCGAGCGGGGCGCCTCCGGAGTGGTCATGGCCATGGTGTCCGAAACGCTCAGGCTCAGCAGCGAGGAACGGGACGAGCTGGCCGGCAAGGCCTGCGAATTGACCGGCGGCAGGGGGCCGGTGGTGATCAGCGTGGGCGCCGAAAGCAGCCACACCGCGATCCGTCACGCACGGAACGCCGAAGCGGGCGGGGCCTCCGCCGTCACGGCGATTCCGCCCATCTCCACCGCCTTGGGACCTGACGAGCTCCGGAGCTACTACCGGTCCATCCTGGAAGCCGTTGCCATCCCGGTCATCATCCAGGATGCCAGCGGCTACGTCGGGCGTCCGATGCCGGTGGAACTGCAGGCCGGGCTCCTGGACGAATTCGGACGCGACCGCGTTTTGTTCAAACCGGAAGCGCCACCGCTTGGCCCGAACCTCTCCGCCCTGCGCGATGCCACGGGCGGCCAGGCGAGGATTTTCGAGGGCTCCGGGGGCATCGGCCTGGTGGACAGCTACCGGCGGGGAATCGTGGGAACCATGCCCGGGGCGGAAATCATCGATGCGCAGGTAGCCTTGTGGAAGGCCCTCCAATTGGGCGCGGAAGAACGCGTCTACCGGCTGTCCCTCCCCATCGCATCGCTGGTGGCCCTGCAAACCGGTCTGGACGGATTCCTGGCGGTCGAAAAGTACTTGTTGGTAAAACAGGGGATCTTCAAGAACGCTCTGGTCCGCGGCCCGGTCGGGTTCCAACTCGATGAGGAAACCCGCCGGGAAGTGGATCGCCTCTTCGAGCTTCTCATGACCGAAGTCGATAATTCTTAAGCCTCGCCTCATGATCATCGATGTCCACAGCCACGCCTGGAACTACCCGGATCACTTCAGCGCCGACCTGCAAAAGCAGGCCAGGCGCGCCCGCGCCGACCAGGAGGTCGACCTCACCGTGAATTACGACCATTACCGCCGGGAAGCGCCGGCCGATGTGAAGACGATCGTGTTCGGCGGAAAGGCGAAGCTCAGCGGCATGTGGGTGGACGACGCGCATGTGGCCGACTACGTCGCCGCGCACCCGGAAGCGTTGATTGGTTTTCTATCCGTCGATCCAACCCAGGAGGGATGGGAAGAGGAAATGCGTCACGGGCATGAAGAGCTTCATCTCAAGGGCATCAAGCTCCTGTCCATGTATGCCGGCTTCCGGCCGGACGACCCGATGGTCGATCCCCTCTGGCGTTACGCCGCGGAGCGAAACCTGCCGGTTCTCCTGCACACCGGGACGACCTTTGTCGCCCAGGCACCGCTAGAGTGCACCCTTCCCCGGCACCTGGACGCCGTGGCGATCCGGCATCCCGGGGTAAAAATCATCCTGGCCCATCTCGCGCATCCCTACGAAGGCGAATGCGTGGCTGTCATTCGCAAACATCCGAATGTCTACGCCGACGTGAGCGCGCTCTACTATCGCCCCTTGCAGCTCTACCACAGCCTGATGCTGGTGCAGGAATACGGCGTCTGGGACAAGGTTCTCTTCGGAACCGACTATCCGTTTACGACGGTCAAGGGCACCGTGGAAGGTTTGCGAAACCTGAACCGGATGGTGGAGGGAACCGCGCTTCCGCGATTGGACGAAGAGGCGATCGAGCGGATGATCGCGCGGGAGAGCCTCCCTCTTCTCGGCCTCGCTTAGAATCATGAGGACACAAGAACCGGACACCGTCGGCGTGGCAGGCCTGGGACTGCTGGGAAGGGGCATCGCGGCGTGCTGCCTGGCGCACGGTCTCCGCGTCGTGGCGTGGACGCAATCGGACCGGCCCCACCACGAGGCGGAAGCCTATATCGAGAAAGCCATCGCCGATCTCATCCGCCGAGCCGGGTTCGATCCAGACCTGGCGGACTCCTGGCGGGCGGTCTACACTCCCGTCGATTCCCTGCAGGCGTTGCGCGATTGCGATTTCGTCATCGAGTCGGTGACGGAAGATCTCGCCATCAAGCAGGGCGTCTTCGACCAGATCGAGGAGGTAGTGCGCCCCGATGTTCCGATCGGAAGCAACACTTCGTCCATCCCCATCACCCAGCTGCAACGGCCGCGGCGTCACCCGGAGCGATTCATCGGCATGCACTGGGCAGAACCCGGACACGCCACGCGATTCCTGGAAATTATTCGTGGTGAGCTGACCTCCGACGACACCGTCGCTGCCACCTCGGAGCTGGCACGACGGTTTGGAAAGGATCCGTCGCTCGTCCAGAAAGATGTGCCCGGATTCATCGTCAATCGCATCGGTTACGCCATGTATCGCGAAGCTGCACACATGCTGGAAGCGGGAATTGCCGACGTGGAAACGATCGATCAATCGTGCCGGAATGCCTTCGGACTCTGGGCCGGGCTCTGCGGCCCGTTTCGATGGATCGACATCACCGGGGGGCCGGAACTTTATGCCAGGTGCATGGAGCGGGTTTTGCCGACTCTCTGCAATGACGGCACTGGCCTGCCGGCGCCCCTCGAGACCTTGAAACAGCAGGGAGCGGCCGGACAACCGACCGGATCAGGATTTTACAGCTACGACGAGAATTCGCCCGACTGGCAGGAGCGCTACCACGAATTCGTGTGGCGGATGAGAGAAGTGATGGAAGAGTTTCATTCCCCGGGCGCGGGCGGAGCGGAGAGAAAGCCGTGATGATGGAAGTTCTGGTCATCGGGGCCGGCTCCATCGGCGAGCGTCACATCCGCTGCTTTCTTCAGACCCGGCGGGCGGAAGTCTCGGTTTGTGATGTCGACCAGGTGGTTCGCAGCCGGATCGAAGCGGACTACGCGATTCAGCGCAGCCATCCGGATCTCGGCGAGGCGCTGGCCGCTGCTCCCGAAATCGTGGTGATCGCGACCCCTACCAATCTCCACGTGCCGCTGGCGCTGGAGGCGGGCAGAGCCGGATCTCATGTCCTGATCGAGAAGCCCCTCTCGACCAGGCTGGAGGGAATCGAGGCCCTGAACGAGTTGGCGGCGGGAGACCGCCCTATGATTCGGGTCGCTTACGTTCTCCGGCACCACCCCGCTCTGTCGGCCGTCAAGCAGGCGCTCGAGGCGGGAGATTGGGGAAAACCGCTGCACCTGACCGTGGTCTCGGGCCAGCACTTCCCGACTTACCGGCCCGCCTACCGCGAGGTCTACTATGCGCGGCACGAAACTGGAGGCGGGGCAATCCAGGACGGACTTACGCATCTTCTCGACGCCGGGCAGTGGTGGCTGGGGCCGATCGATCGCCTGGTCGGCGATGCGGGGCACCTGCGATTGGCCGGAGTCGAAGTGGAAGATACCGTGAACGTTCTGGCGCGACACGGGGATGTGATGGGCAGTTACCACTATAACCAACACCAGTTTCCCAATGAATCGACGTTGACCCTGACCTGCGAGGAGGCCACCGTTCGGGCCGAACTCACGGCCCACCGACTGCTCGTGATGCGGGAACCCGCAGGCGAGTGGGAGGTGCAGTCCTGGCCGCAGCTCCAAAGGGACGATGTTTTTGTCGCCCAGGCCGGCTCCTTCCTCGATGCGGTGGAAGGGCGGCCAACGTGCTCGTGCACGGTGGAGGAGGCAATTCACACCCTGCGGTGCCAACTGGCGTTGCTGAGGAACTTTACGAAAAATGACCACACCAAGTGGGAGGAACCGGTCCATGAATGAACCAGGTGTTGACCAGCTCTTTGACCTGACCGGCAAGACATCCCTGATCACGGGCGCAAGCGGCCACCTGGGCAGCGCCCTGGCACGAGCCCTGGCCGAGGCCGGCAGCCGCGTGGTCGTCACGAGCCGCGAGTTGGCACGGGCCCGGCAAGTCGCCGACGAATTGCCGGACCCCCGGGCCGTTGGTCACCTCGGGGCCGTTCTCGACCACATGGATACCGGACAACTGGAAGCGCAGTTCGAAGCCATCGTCGGGCAGGCGGGCCGTCTCGACGTCCTGGTTAACAACGGAAACGAACCCTGCGGCAACGACTGGACCGAGATCTCCGGCGAGCAATTCACGCGCGTCCTCGCCAATGCCACCGGATATTTCCTTCTTGCCCGTCTCCTGCGCGCGCACGCCCTGGACCGCGTCGCGCCGGCCAGCGTGATCATGTTGGGGTCGATGTATGGCCAGGTGGCCTCCTACCCGGACGCTTACAAGAACATCTGCCCGGCCTCGTCCGTGGCCTATCACACCCTGAAGGGAGGAATTCTTCAGCTCACCCGGCACCTCGCGGTCTATTGGGCGGACGACCGGGTGCGCGTCAACAGCTTGTCGCCGGGGCCGTTCCCGGCGGACTCGGTGCCGGCCGGCCTGGCAGACAGCCTGGAAAAGTACTCGCCCCTGCGCCGGATGGGACGCCCGCACGAACTCAAGGGCGCCGTGGTTTTTCTGGCCAGCGACGCCAGCAGCTACATGACGGGCCAGAACCTTGTGATCGACGGCGGTTGGAGCGCGTGGTGACGACCGCCCGGAAGTCAGGGCTCCGGCCCAAGATCGAATCCCAGCTCCGCGAAGTCCTGCCGGATTTTTTCCAGGCCGGCCTTCACCATGATGATGTCGGCGCCGTGCATGAGCATCCTCGCCCCGCGGTCCAGTAATTCCCGGGCATGCTCGGGGTTGAAGGCCGGACAAGCCCAGTGCTTTCCGGTGTCGCGAGACTGTAGCCGTGGTGTTCCATGTCCATCCAGATCCCGTCAAAGCCCATCAGGCTCGCGAGCTCGAAAAGGGAGGGATCGGTAAGATGGAGCTGCGTCACGAGAACGGGCAGACCGTCGTTCAGCTTCGCCTTGATTCGGCTCGATCGCATGGATGAGAGTGGTTGAGATTCAGGGGCGCCTCGGCGCCGCCCCCATCATCTCCAGGCCGGAACCGACTGGCAACGACGTCTTTCGGGGAAAGAAGGACCGAATTGCGACCGCCCTCAGCAGCGCCTCCGCGCGAGCAGTCCGCCGAAGATGGCGGGTTGCAGCACAATAGCCACGCCCGGCTCCGGAATGGGCGTGTAGTCAATGGTCAGCGCGGGCGGCGACACCGTATTCTCCCGGCTGTTGAAACGTGCCGTGGTCCAGGTGCCGGTGGTGCTGACGGTGTGCAGCCAGGTGGCATCCCCCGCGATAGCAGGCGCTCCGCTCCCTTCGTTCGCGGCGGCATCGGAAGTCTGTTCACCCCAATCCTGCGTGAGGCGATGCATCGCCAGGTCCAGGCCCGGCGCATGGGTGCGGGATACAAACAGAGTGAGCACCGCAAGACTCCTCGCGCACCTCCGGGACCCGGCATCCCACCGGGTCGCCGAATCAGGCCGCCTCTCCTCGAAGGCGACCAGACCCTCTCGCCGCTGGACGGCGCTTCAGCGCCAACGGTATTTCCGGATTCCATCCGCGATCGCCAGAGCGGCGGACGACTGGTAGGATCTGGTCGCGCAACGCGCCCGCTCGCTGGCGTTGCTCATAAACCCGCACTCCACCAGGACGGCCGGGCACTCGGTCCGCACCAGGACCGCGAAACGGGCGAAGCGCACTCCGCGATTTTTCACGCGGCAGCGGCGCACCATTTCGCGCTGAATCGAGGAGGCCAGGGAACGGCCCGCCGATCCCGCGTAAAACGTCTCGGCCCCGCGCACCCACGAGTTGCGGGTCGAGTTGAAGTGAATGCTCACGAAGATGGCGTTGCGGTAGCGGTTCGCCAAGGCGGCCCGGCGCGAAAGCGACACGAAGCGATCGCTTCGGCGCGTCATGGCGGTCGAGTAGCCCCGCTGCTTCAGGATGTACTCCAGCTTCTTCGCCACCCGCATATTCAGGTAGGATTCCTTGATTCCGCCCTTGTAGGCTCCCCAGTCCCGGCCCCCGTGTCCCGGGTCGATGATGACGCGCTTCCCGCCCCCGATCCGGGAGTGGGAGGGCTTCTTCGTCGGTGCGGGCTTGGCGGTGGAGCCGCGTTTAGCCTTGATGGACCGGCCCGGTAGGGTGAGCCGCTGGCCAATTCTCATCCTGGTGGGATCCTTGATCCTATTCGCTGCCTTCAGCCGGCTCACCGACGTCTTGTAGCGTTTGGCGAGAGAATACAGGGTGTCGCCCTTCCTCACCGTGTGGGTGGCGCCCAACCCGAGCGCCCCCGACAGGAGGACCAGCAGGGCGGCAGCGAGGCCGATTCGATTGCGCGTGACAGAGTGCATGAGTACAAACAAATGCTTACCACGCTTGTTTTTTTAAAAAAAGCGAAATATCAAACAAAATTAACTATTTCGGCTCTTCTCCCTGAGAATCAAGGGCCTCCTCCACGGCTTTCCGGCGCTGGACCGAGAGCATGGGCCGGATCAGGCCATAGATCAAATAGGCCGAAAAGAGCACCGCCGGCAGGAGCCAGTAGTAGACGATCATGGCCGCCACGAACATTGTCCCGAGGGCGAGGATCGGAAGGCTGGCCCTCGTTTTCCAGCCCACGCCCTTGAAACTGGGATACCGGACATCGCTGATCATCAGGACGGAGAGGCCCAGCATGGCGCCGGCCAGCACCCAATTCCAGGCCCCGAGGTGCCGGTCCGTGTCGTGGAGATAGATGATGAGGAAGGTCAGGGAGGCGATGAACCCCGCTGCCATGGGGATTGGAATACCGCGAAAGGTGCGCAGGTCCTGCTCCTTCCCCTCCACCGCCAGGCAGTTGAAGCGGGCCAGCCGCATCGCCCCGCAGAGCAGGTAGACAAAGGCAATGGCCCAGCCCACCCCCGGCTCGACGCGCTGCATCGCCTCCGGTAACTCGATGTTGAAGAGCACCGCCTTGGAAAGCAACAAGGCCGGCGCCATGCCGAACGACACCAGATCCGCCAGGGAGTCGAATTCCCGGCCGAAGGGCGAATCCTGGCCGCCCAGCCGGGCGAGGCGACCATCTAACAAATCGAAGAGACAGGCCCCGAAAATAAGTAGCAGGGACCGCTCGTAGTAGACTTTCGCGATTCCGAAGTCCGGCTCCTGCATCCCCTTGAAGATGGTGAGAACGGCGAAGAACCCACAGCACAGGTTGCCGGCAGTCATCAGGTTCGGGAGGAGGTAAATTCGCGGCTCCTTGTCGTGGTCGCCCATCACCCGGGTAGTATAGGGCGAAATCCCCACACACAAACACTGGAAATCGCGGCAATCCGGATCCATGGTGGTCCCATGGATCCGGCCCCCTCCATCGCAATCCGTCCCGAGGACCGCATGGACGAACTCCTGGCCCGCCTTCCCGGGGCACGGCGCGCCCTCTTTGCAGCCTTCCACATCGGAGGGTGCCAATCCTGCGCCTACCACGAGAACGAATCGCTCGCGGAGGTCTGCGCCCACTACGAGATCGAGGTGAACACCGCCATCGAAGAGCTTCTCGCCAGCCACGAGCGCGACCGGGAAATGCTGATCGAGCCGGGCGCCCTGAAGGCGCGCCTCGAGGCCGGGGAGCCGGTCCGCCTCGTCGACATCCGGACCCGTGAGGAACACGAGGCGGTCCGCATCGAGAACTCAGAGCTGCTCACCCAGGAGTCGCAGCAGGCCCTCTTTGCGACCCCGCCGGAGGAAGCCCTCGTCCTTTACGACCACCGCGGCCGTGACGTCCTCGACCGTTGCGCATGGTTCCGTGGGCACGGCTTGAAGAACACCCTTGCCCTCGCCGGGGGCATCGATGCCTGGGCCAGGGAGCTCGATCCCTCCTTGCAGCGCTACCGCCTGGAAATCGAGTAGGAGGCCCGATCTCCCCGCCCACCTCGCCAAAAGAAGTCTTAACACTTTCCCCTTGGCAGCTGAGACTTCTCCTCCCATGACCCGCCGCCAATTCCTCGCCACCAGCAGTGCCACCACCGTCGCCCTTGCTTCCGCCCGCGCCGATCACCGCGAGAAGGGGGCCGCGCAGGAAAAGAAGCCGCCCCACTCCGGACCGAACCGCATCGGAGTGTCGTCGTATTCCTTCTGGGCCTTTCACCGCAAAGAATTCCGCCCGCTGGGAACCAATCTCGAACACGCCGCCCGCATGGGTTTCGACGGCCTCGAGATCCTGCAACGCCAGCTCGAGGCCCCCGACCGCGCCACGCTGCAGAAGATCAAGCGGCACGCCTTCGTCCTCGGCCTCGACCTCATGGGCTACTCCACCCACCAGGGATTCCTCTCGCCCGACAAGGACAAGCGGCAGAAGAATATCGACCACACCCTCGACTGTCTCGAGCAAGCCTATCAGCTTGGTATCCCCACCATCCGCGTCAATTCCGGCACGTGGGGCACTTCGAAGAACTTCGACGACCTCATGGCCAAGCGCGGCATCGAGGAGCCGCTCAAGGGCCACACCGAAGAGGACGCCTACAAGTGGGTCATCGAGGCTTATTCCAAGCTGGTCCCCGAAGCCGGGAAGCGGGGCGTCATTATGGGACTGGAGAACCACTGGGGACTGGGCGTCACCCCGCAAGGCGTGAAGCGCGTGGTCGACACCATCGATTCACCGTGGCTGCAAGTCACCCTCGATACCGGCAATTTCCTCGAGGACCCCTACGACCGCCTCGCGCAACTCGCTCCGCAAACCGTTCTCCTGCAGGCCAAGACCTACTTCGGCGGCGGCCGCTGGTACTCCCTCGACCTCGACTACGCCCGCATCGCGAAGATCATGAAAACCGCCGGCTTCAAGGGCTACGTCTCGCTCGAATTCGAAGGCAAGGAAGACCCGCTCACCGGCATCCCGAAATCGCTGGAATTGCTGCGGGAGCACTTCGGCTAGCGTACCTGGCTAACCAAACAGTTCCTCGATGGGGGCCCAGCTGCCATCCCAGTCGTAGTACTCCAGGGCGGAAAACTTCTTTTTGTAATCGTAGCAACTCGCCTCCACCGTCGCATAGCCACTGTAGTAGTGCAGGTGCCCCTGAGCCTTGGCGTACTGCAACTCGGCGAGCATGGTGTAGATGCCCAACCGGCGGTCGGAGCACTCCGGATCGAAGACGGCGTAGATGCTCGAGCACGCCTGGCGGCCCACTGCCATGAAACTGGCCGCAACCAATCGTGGCCCATCTCGCACACTGAACTGCAGGCACTCGCAGGGCTTGCCAGCGGGTTGGTCACCCAGAAAGTCCTTGAGGCACTCCGGAATATTGCGCGCGAAGCGGGTCTTGTGCGCGTCGAAGAGTTTGCGCTCTTCCACCCCGGGAGACGCGGATGCGATCTTGAGGTCGAGGTGCTCATTGCGCCGGAACGTGCGCCTCTGGCTCTTCGACATCTCGAACCGCCCCAGGTCGATGCGAAGCGCAATCTGCCGCTTCAGGCTCATCTCGTCCGCCAT
>CAUZKZ010000046.1:0-19200 GCA_963580345.1 Verrucomicrobiia bacterium
TGATCCCGCTGGATGAGTTTGAGTCGCTCAATGCTGCGCTGGACCACTACGCCAGCTATCCCGGCAAAGCCCTCGCCCTACTCCGCACGGCATGCCCATTCACGACCTAACCAGCCAATCGCCCTGCGCGTCCGTTAACAGCGGCAGCGCTCGAAGCCGAAAGTCTGGAACGGGAGCGGCGGAAGTCAGCAGACGCCATAGTAGTCGAGGAAATGAGCCGGAGTGCGAAGGAGCACAGCAAAGTTGCCGGAAGTCTCACCCGACTCGGCGCTTGTGTGCTAGAACTCAATGGTGACTTTACCGCCTGCATTGAATTGATGGTTGTCAGACTCCATTCGCTCAATCAGATCTACCTTTGATTTGTATTCAGATACGCTTGTATCGTTCTCCGCGTCCGATCGCAGCTCGTAGACGAAATGATCTTTCTCTTTTGTAATCGTAGCGGCGTGCCAATTGCTGGGGACGTCATCCGAATACCAGAAGAAAAGGCCAAAAGAGGGCGGAGCCTTATCAACTACCGACTGGAAGTCCCCTTGGTTTGCGCCGATGACCATTTTTTCGCCGAACAAGTGATTATCCAGACCCCTGGATATCTCCAGCGATTTTGCGGTGCAAGGAGTGAATTTGTCCGTTTTCTTCATGAGCTTTGCCGGCTTTGGGCAGAATCCACCCCCACAATCACAACCAATTGCCGTGATATCCAGAACTGGCTAACGACGACGATTTCATGCCAACAGTATTATGAAAGCGATTCCACCGGCCCTGTAGCGGGCAATCAGCGGGGAGTTCGGCCGCCTTGCGATGGAGGAGAAGACCCGGCGGGATTGGTTGAAGTGGCTCCGCTCCTACCTGGAATTTTGCGGGCAGTACCGACATCCCCCGCTCAAGGGAGAGAGTCTACAGCCCTTCTTGCACAAGCTGGCCGAGAAGGGGCAGGGTATTCGCGCGGGGACAGACGAATAATCCCCTTAATGCCTTGCCGACGAGCCGTCGGTGCTCGTGTCGTTGGCGCTCCTGTCGTCGGCGCATCGGGCTAGGCGAGGATCTTGCGCGCTATGTTGCCGTAGACGTCGGTGAGCCGGAAGTCGCGGCCGTTGAGCCGGTAGGTGAGCTCGGTGTGGTCGAGGCCGAGGAGGTGGAGGAGGGTGGCGTGCAGGTCGTGGATGGTGCAGCGGTCCTCGGTGGCGTGGTATCCGAACTCGTCGGTCTGGCCGTAGCGGAAGCCGCCCTTCACGCCGCCACCGGCCATCCACATCGTGAAGCCGTCGGGGTGGTGGTCGCGGCCGACCGGTCCCTTGCCCTGCTGGGTGGTGGGGGTGCGGCCGAACTCGCCGCCCCACAAGACGAGGGTGTCCTCCAGCATTCCGCGGGCCTTGAGGTCGAGGATCAGCCCAGTGATGGGCTTGTCGATCTGCCCGACGTTGATGGAGTGGCCTTTCTCGAGATGGGAGTGCTGGTCCCACTGCTCGTTGTTGAAGGGAAGGGAGTGGGCGTGGCTGACCTGGATGAAGCGCACGCCGCGTTCCGCCAGGCGGCGGGCGAGGAGGCACTCGCGGGCGAAGTTCTCGGTCTTGGGATCGTCCATCCCGTAAAGTTTGCGGGTCGCTTCGGTCTCGCCGGAAAGGTCGATGGCTTCCGGGGCGGCCATCTGCATGCGGAAGGCGAGTTCGAAGCTGCGCAGGCGATCTTCCAGTTCGGGGCCGGTGGTTCCGGCCGCGGCGTCGCGCTCGTGCATCCGGCGGAGAAGTTCCAATTGCATGGCCTGTTGCGCGCGGCTGTGGCGGGCATTGCTCATGTAGTGGAAGCGGGCGTCCTTGGCCGGGGTGTTCGGGTATCCCTGGGTGCCGAGGGGGACGCCTCCGTGTTCGGCGGGCAGGAAGGCGGGCCCGAAGTTGTCCGCCCCGCCGTGCAGGGAGGTGGGGCAGATCGTGACGAATCCGGGGAGGTTGCGGTTTTCGGTGCCGAGCCCGTAGCTCACCCAGGCGCCCATGCTGGGACGGAGGAGCGCTTCATCGCCGGTGTGCATCTTCATGCAGGCGCCCCCGTGCGAGACGTTGGTTTCGCACAGCGAGTGCAACATGCAGAGATCGTCGGCGACTTTCGGGAGGTGCTGCCAGAGCTCCGACATCCAGTGGCCGCACGCGCCGACCTGCCGGAGCTTCCAGGGCGGCATCATGAGATTGCCGCGCTTGGCGAACTGCACCTTGCGTTCCGGGAAGGGGAGCGGCTTGCCGTTGTATTCCTCGAGTTTCGGTTTGTAGTCGAAGAGGTCGATGTGCGAGGGCCCGCCGTGCATGAAAAGGAAGATGACGCGTTTGGCGCGGGCCGGGAACCGGGCCGGGAGTTGCTTTGCGGCGCCGGCGCGCTCGGCGAGAAGGGCGTTGAAGGCCAGGCCGCCGAAGCCGAGCCCGATGCGGTTGAGGGCATCGCGGCGGGTCACAAGGTGCGAACTGGACGGGGCGGTGGTCATCGCACGTAGAGGAATCGGTTGGAGATCAGCAGAGTGTGGCAAAGCATGGCCCAGGCGGCCTCGCCACCGCCGGCCTTGTGAAGAAAGTCTTCCGACCATTTGCGTTGCTCGTCATCGACCGGCTCGGCGAAGAGCCGCAAGTGGAGATCGTCGAGTGGGTCATCGTGGGTCCGCACGGACTGCGCGAGTTGGGCCGCCTTCTCGAGGAGGAAGGGATTGTTGAGCATCAGGAGGGCCTGGGTGGCGACGGTGGTGCTGTCGCGGTTTCCGGTCGGGGTGGTGGGGTTGGGAAAATCGAGGAGGGTGAAGAGATCGTAGACGTGGGAACGCACGATGGGGAGATACACGCTGCGGTGCCGATCCTCCTCGTAGGTTTTACGGTTTTTGGCGAGGTCGGCGGGAGAGGGATCCCCGCTCTTGACGGTGGGCGGCGGGCCGGTCGGCGGGTCGGAATCGAGCTGACCGGACACCGCCAGCACGGCGTCGCGGAAGGACTCCGCCTCGAGGCGCCGGATGGCCCGGCCGCCAGGCGCGGAGGCGATCCGATAGGTGCTCGAGAGCATGATGCGGCGGTGCAGCTTTTTGAGCGACCATCCGTCGGAGACAAATTCGCGGGTGAGGTGGTCGAGGAGGGCGGGATTCGTGGGTTCGTTTCCGGTGGTGCCGAAATTGTCGGTGGTGGTGACGAGGCCTTCCCCGAAGTGCCAGTGCCAGATGCGGTTGACCATGACGCGGGCTGTGAGGGGGTGAGCGGGCGAGGTCATCCAGTTCGCCAGTTCGAGGCGGCCGCTCCGGGAGGTGAGTTGGGGCGGATCGTTGGGCGCCCCGATGGAGGAAAGAAATCCGCGTGGAACGGTCTCGCCGAGGTCGCTGGGATTTCCGCGGACATTGATTCTGGCGTCGGCCACCTTGTGGTCGGCCACCGCCATGGCTTTGGGCGGTTTCCCGGCGGAAGTGGCCACGAGCGCCTCGCGCTGCTTCTTCAGATCGCCGAGCGCCTCGCGCGCCGTTCGGGCCTCCTCGGGCGAATTGACCGGCACGAGGCGCACCTTGTCGAGGTGCGACATCATGGGCTCCGACTCGATGCGGAGGACGCGGGTGCCGGCGGTCAATTCGAGCTGTCCCTCCTGGATCCAGCGCTGGTTCTCGGGCATCCAGCCCCCGGTCGCCTTGGAGAGGGCCGGTTCCACTGCCACCTGGCCGTCTACCAGGATGCGGCCGGGACGCTTCGATTTCGCGGCGTAGCGCAGCGCGAGGAAGTAGCTTCCCGGCTTTTCGATCTTGAGATCGTACTCGGCGAAATTTTTCTGCGCCCCGGGATCCGAGATGATGCCGATTCCGTTCCCGTACTGCTCGGAATCGACGATGACGTTTCCGCGCGCGAATTTCTCCGCTTCCCACTCGAGGGCGGAGTCCCGGTCGAGAAACTCTCCGAGCATGCGGTCGGCGACGACGATCCGGGCGTCGAGTTTCCCGAGCTCCTCCGCGAGCTTCGCTTTGGCGGCGGCGAGTTCTTCCACCGGGAGTTCGCGGTCTTCGATGGCGGTGCTGTGGAAGATTCCGGCGAGGGCGTAGTAGTCGCGTTGGGGGACGGGATCGAACTTGTGGTCGTGGCAGCGCGCACAGCCGAGCGAGAGCCCGAGAAAGACGCGGCCGAACGTATCGATTTGCTCGTCCACGATGTCGGCGCGCTTCTTGACGGGATCCTTCTCGGCCAGGATCTTGGTTCCGATGGCGAGGAAGCCGGTGGCGGTGATGCGGTCGGCGCGGGCGGGCTCCAACAGGTCGCCGGCGATCTGTTCCCGCACGAACTGATCGTAGGGGAGGTCGCGGTTGAAGGCATCGATGACCCAGTTCCGGTAGCGCCAGGCCAACGGGTAGGGGTGATTTTCGTCGCCGCCGTTGGAGTCGCCGTAGCGGGCGAGATCCAGCCAGTGCCGGCCCCAGCGTTCGCCGTAGCGGGGGGACGCGAGGAGTTCGTCGACGACCGTGGCGAAGGCCTCGGGCGACTGGTCGGCGAGGAAGGCGCAGACCTGGTCCGGGGTGGGCGGGAGACCGGCCAGGTCAAAATAGGCGCGCCGAATGAGGGTGCGCTTGCCGGCGGCGGGAATGGCGGGCAGCTTGTTGCGTTCCCGCGCCGCGAGGGTGAAGCGGTCGAGCGGTTGACGGATCCAGGATTCATCGACGACCTCGGGGAGGGGCGGAGCGGTGGGCGGGCGGAAGGCCCAGTGCGCTCCTTCCGCACCCCACGCGCAAGGATCTCCGAGCACCAGGATGGCGAGCGTGGCGGATCGGAAGATCTTCATGAGGAGGCCGGTGGGCTTCCCTCCTCCTAGCACAATGCCATCGCGGCAGGAAAGCCGGATCGCGTGATCTGCCGCCCGCTCGTGCCAAATCCTTGACGGAACAAGGAATCGGGAGGAATATGGATCGAATTCATTTCGCGCCATGACTCGTGCTCTTGCCATTCTGCTTTTTGTTCTGACGATTCCCGCCGCCAGCCTCCGGGCCGATCAAGCCTCCCTCGACAAGCTCGTGAAGAAGGAGCAGGCCAACGTCGATAACGAGGCGGTGTCCGTTTACGGCGGAAAGGTTGGAAAACTCGAGGCGGTCTTTTTCATCGAGTGGACGGGAGTGGGAAATCCGATCGAGGGCCACTATTACTATCTGTCGCGCGGCAAGGACAAGGGTTACCGGTTGAAGGGAACCAATCCCAAGGTCGGAGTGATCGTCCTCGAAGAATACACGCCGAAAGGCGACGGGACATCCCGGTTGACGGCGAATTGCCGCCTCACAAAGCGCGTGACAAAGGGGCGAATCATCTGGGAGGGACAGATGAACAATACCGATGGGCGCCAGTTGAAGATAAGTTTCTCGCGGCCGCGGTGAGTTCCGAAAAGGCGGGATTGCTTCACTTGTCCGAAGCGATGCGGTGCTGCGGTTGGGAGCTGGTTCCCCTCCGGGCGGGGACGTCATCGGAATCCTTGACGCGTGGGTGAAGAATGACGTAGGAGAGGGGCCCATCCCATTTGCCAAAATGATCGCAAAACTCGTTCTCTCCGCTGCAGCCATACTCCTTATTCCAACCGCGATGTGGGCCGACCAGGTGCCGCTGGAGGATCTTGTCAAAATGGAACAAGCCAATCTCGATAACGAAGCGGTCTCGATCTACGGCGGAAGCGTCGGGGGAGTCGAGGCGATTTTCTTCATCGAGTGGTCGGGAACCGGGAGCCCGGTAGAGGGCCGCTACTACTTTCCGGTTCGCGGAAAAAACAAGATGTACATTCTCAAGGGGACCAACCCGAAGACGGGGGTCTTGGTTCTCGAGGAATTCACTGCGGACGGGGAAGGAACGCTGATCCTGAATGCAAACTGCAAGCTGAAGAAGCGGGTTTCGGACGGGCGCATCGTGTGGGCCGGCGAGAAGACCTACGAGAACGGGCTGCAGGTCTCGATGAGCTTTTCGCGGGCGAAGTAGTCCTACTCCGGCAGGAGAGTGACGCGCAGGCGGGCGTAGCCGTCGGGGCCCCCGTTGCCGGCAGGGGCGATTGTGACGCGGCGGAACGATTCGGGTCCGACCGTGAGAGTTTCTTCCGTTACGCAGGCGGTCCCGGAGAGACGGGCGCGGAGAAGCGGTGCATTCACAATAGATACGATAAGGGCCACCGTGGCGCGCCATCAAGCTGGAAGCGGCGCGGCGCGGTCGGTCAGCGCCCTCCAGGCCCGAGCGGGGCGAAGATCGGAGTGATCCGCCCCTCGAATGGGTTCACCTGGCCGCTTCGCGCAGCTCTTTCCGGCGCGCGCGCATATTTTCGAGGGTCTCCTGGTGGGCGGGGTCGTTGACGAGGTTCTTGATCTCCCGGGGGTCGTCGGCGAGGTCGTAGAGCTCTTCCACGCCGGGCTTTGGTGCGAGCCAGTGAATGTACTTCCAGCGCTGGGTGCGGACCGCTTCGGATTCCGGGATGCGGTTGGGAATGAAATGGTGTTCGTAAAAGAAGTCGGTGCGCCAGTCCTGGCCAAAGGATTTGAGGAGGGGCCGGAGGTTGCGGCCCTGCATGGAGGCGGGCGCGGGGAGAGCGGCGAAGGAGAGGATGGTGGGCGCGAAGTCGATGTTGAGAACCAGCTCGGTGAGGGGACGGGTGCGCTTCTCGGTGGCCCGCGGGTCGTGGATCACGAGGGGAATGCGTATCGATTCCTCGTGGGCGAACCACTTTCCGGCCAGCCCGCGTTCGCCGAGGTAGAAGCCGTGGTCGGAAGTGAAGATGATGACGGTGTTTTGATCAAAGCCGAGCTTGGCCAGTTCGGCGCGCATCCTACCGAGTTCGCGGTCCACGCTGTTGAGGAGCCGGTAGTAGTCCTTGACAGTTTCCTGGAAGAGCTCGGGAGAGAAGCGGACTTGCCAGCGCTTGCGGGACTCGGAGGTCTTGAGCGGTTCGTGCAGGGCGTTGAAAAACTTTTCGTCCGAGAGCGGGGCGGGCGGGAGGGTGATGTCGGCGTAGAGTTTCTCGTCGCGCTCGTCGGGGGGGAACTGGCGCTTGGCGCCGTCCTGGCAGTGCACCGCCTTGAAGCTGACCGAGAGGCACCACGGCTTGTCGGCCGGGGCGGTGCGAAGGAACTCGAGAGACTGGTCGCCCTGCAGGGCGGTGAGGTGCTGGTTGTCCTTGCGCTTGGGATCGTAAAAGCGGCCCTGCCCGGCGAAGCCGCGCCAGAAGTCGAACGTCTTGCGCGCCTCCACTATCTTGTTTCCCACCCCGAATTTCCCGATGAACCCGGTGTGGTATCCGGCATCCTTCAGGAGCCGGGGGTAGGTCTGCTTCCAGGCCTCCTCGGTGAACTCGGTCCGGAAGTCGTGGATCTTGTGACGCGCTTCGTACTGGCCGGCAAAGATGCTGGCGCGGCTCACCATGCAGATTGCGGTGGTGACAAAGGCGTTTTCAAAGACGTGGCTCTCCTTGGCGAGAGCGTCGATGTTGGGGGTCCTGCAGATGTCATGGCCGGCGAAACCGAAGGTGTCGTGACGCAGGTCATCGACGAGGAGGAAGAGAATGTTGGGCCTGCCCTTCGTGTCCCCGGCGGAGGGGCGCTCCGCGCCGGATGCAAGAGGCAGGAGGCCGGAAGCAAGGGCAAGAAAGGTGCGCAGCAGTCTCATAGGTGCTTCTTCGATGATGGCGATGAGGATGAGGGTTCCGCATCCGAGGGAGGCTTTGACTTCCTGGGTCTGGGGCATGGCTGGTCGGTTCGCCGCCAAGCTTGGCGCAGTTGGTCGTAATTCGGAATTAGAATCACGGGCCCCTTTTGGAACGGGAGCAGCGAGGAGGGAAGACCGCCGGCCGGGCCGGGAGGAATCGGATCCGTCCGTCCAGGGTTGGAGAGTCGATCGTTCATGCCTTCGGGATCCCGGTTAGTTCTTCCAATCCTTGAGCAACCGGCAGGCGAGCCGGTTGAGGGAGAGCATTCCGGGCAGGTCGGAGGTGGTGCACGACCCATCGACGTAGCACGCGCAACGAACCCGATGCGGGCCGTCCTTCACGACGACCCTGACGGTATCGACCGTGGTGCAACGGCCGCGCGGCCTCCCGGCATAGTAAGCCAGGAGGCGGTCCAGTTTCACGAGATCATCGTCGTCGAGGGTGAAGCAACCGAGTCTTTTCCCCTTGTGACCGGGGGCACCGACGCCGAGGTCGTGAATCACGACCACGCTCCCGGTAAACTCGAAGGTGTAGACGAAATGGTGGAAACAACCGACCGACTGGTAGCGAACCACCAGGGATTGGCGGGGTTCCAAACTGAGGATCGAAAAGACCTCGGCCGCCGGAGCGGGACCATCGACAGCGATGGCCAACATCGTGCATACGATTGGCAAATACATGGCATTGGGATTCAGGTGTAGGTAACCTTGACCCTATCCAGCGATGCGTCCGCAGCAAGCGAGAGCTGGGTTTAAATCGGCTGGAAAATACCTCAGATGGGGAGGCGTGGGATGCGGGATGAGGTGCGATGGGCGAGGTGCGATGGTAGATCTGCGATGAGGTTTGATGATGGACGGGGGATGTTTGGCGGGGGGTGTTATTTGTGCTCTGTGAGCCAATCGTTGAGGATTTCGAGGGCGGCGGCCTGGTCGATGATGTCCTTTTGCTTGCGGGCCGGCTTGCCGGCGTGGCGGAGTTTTTCGGAGGCGGTGGAGGTGCTGAGGCGTTCGTCGGCGAACTCGAGGGGAACGGCGGGAATCGTATCGGCCAGTTCGGCCCCGAAGGCGCGCACCCTCTGCGCGGATTTGCCTTCCGAGCCGTCGAGTCGGAGGGGGAGGCCGAGGAGGACCAGCTTCACCCGGCGATCCTGCACGATTTGCGCGATGCGATGGAGGGGATCGGTGCGATGGACCTCGATGGTCTCGACCGGGTGGGCCGCGATGCCGAGAGGGTCGGTGGCGGCGAGACCGATGCGGGCCAGGCCGTGGTCGATGGCGAGAATGGGATGGTCCAAGGGCTCGGGTCGTCAGGTCGAAGGTGGATCTCCGGGATTCGTGGCGGGCCGAAGGTCCTCAATCCATGCTCTACAATAACTCCTCCGGAAGCTCCTTGACCAGATCCTTGATGTCGTCCGGCTTGTTGCGGTTGGCGATGAGGAGGGCGTCGGCGGTCTGCACCACGATGAGGTCCTTCACCCCGAGGAGGGCGATGCGCGATTTCTGGTCGCTGAAGACGATGTTGTTCTCGCTCTTGACGGCGTTGATGGGCTGGTTGGTCCGGTTATTCTCGGGGACGAGATCCAGGTAGGCGGCGATCGAGACCCAGGATCCGACATCGTCCCAGTCGAAGGTGGCCTCGATGTTGAGAACGCGGGACGCTTTCTGCATGAGGGAGTAATCGATCGAGAGAGGTGTAAGCTCGGGGAAGCGCTTCGCCACGCTGGCGCCGACATCGGAGGAGTCGCGAATCTCCTCCACGAAGTTGCCGAGTTCCGGGGCGTGTTGGTGGAGTTCCCTGAGCACGGTGGGCACGGACCAGATGAACATGCCGGCGTTCCACGAGAAATTGCCGGTGGCGAGAAATTGCTCCGCCACGGACGGATCCGGCTTCTCCTCGAACCGCACCACCTCGCGGGGCGGATGCGAAACCTCGAGGCCCGGAATCGCCGCGGCTCCTCCCAGTTCGATGTAACCGTAGGATGGGCAGGCCCAGGTGGGCTTGATGCCGATCGTGACGAGACCGTCACCGGTTGCGGCCGTGGCGAGAGCGTCGCGCAGGACGGCTTGCCAGGCCACGGTGTCGGCGATCAGTTGATCGGAGGGCAGGATCATCATGGTGGCGTCCGGATCGCGCGCCGCTACCAGTCCGACTCCGAGGGCCACGGCCGGACCGGTGTCGCGCCTGGCCGGCTCGGCGAAAATATTGCCGGCGGGGAGGGAGGAGGCCACCTCGCGCACGGCGGGTTCCTGCCGGGCGTTGGTGAGAATGAGAACGTTTTCGGCGGGCACCAGCCCCTCCAGGCGCTGCAGGGTTTGATGGAGAAGGGTCTGGGTCCCGAAGAGGTTGAGGAGCTGCTTCGGGCGGGTGTTGCGGCTGAGGGGCCAGAAGCGCGTTCCGCTGCCGCCGGCCAGGATCAGGGCGTAAGGACTGGACATGTTTCGCGAATGATGGGGGCACGGCGGTGCCTGTTAAAAGCAGCTATGTCATGAAATTCTTGTTTTGCCAGACCGGCCCGTGGGTTAAGTTGGGGATGTGAACGGCAGATCGCATGAGGCGGGGAGAACGCTGGTGGAGGCCGGCGCGGAATGTGCGCCGGTAGTGCTGGGTGTCGCGGCCGGAATCTTCCTCGGAGACCTCATGCACCGCCACGCCCGCCGGCCGGTGGCCTTCGCCCTGGCGGTCCTGGGAGCGGCCGCGATTGCGCCCACCGTGGTGGAGGCCGTGCGCGACAAGGTGGCGGGACCGAATACCCGACGCGGCACGCAACGGACCCTGCGCAGCATTCGCGAGGGAGCCGGAGCGCCCGCTCGCGAGATCGACTTCGTCAAGGAGGAGCTGGGCGAAATGTACGTGGGATACGCGAACCAGTAGCCGGGCGGAAATCACGTCTTCGCGGCGGTGAGGTTCGCGGCGAGTCCACGCACCACGGAGGGGAAGACCGCCCGGAAGCGGTGCTGCGGTCGCCAGCCGAAATGAGCCAACGACTTCGTGTTGTCGACGGCATAGCGGGCGTCGTGTCCGGGACGGTCCTTCACGAAGCTGATGAGTGATTCGGGTTTGCCGAGAATCTCGAGAATGTTGCGCGCCACCCCGAGGTTGGTTCGCTCGCACCGACCACCGAAGAGATAGACCGAGCCCGCGGCGCCCTGCGAGTACGCTGCCACCAAGCCCCGGCAATGATCGTCGACGTGGATCCAGTCGCGGATGTGCATTCCGTCTCCATAGATTGGAAGGGGCTGGTCATTGAGTGCCGCCGCCACGAGGGTGGGAATCAGTTTTTCGGCGTGTTGGCGGAGGCCGTAGTTGTTGGAGGAGCGGGTAATGACGACGTCCTGGCCGTAGGTCTTGCGCGCCGCGAGGCAGAGGAGGTCCGCGGCGGCCTTGGAAGCGCTGTATGGCGAAGTGGGATTCAGAGGGCTGCGGTCCGTGAATTTGGCAGGGGGAACGGCGACACCGTAAACCTCGTCGGTAGAACATTGAAGCATCGGGACCCCGGCCGCACGGCAGACCTCGAGGAGATTGGCGGTGCCCGTCACGTTGGTGAGAATGAAGTCGTCGGGATTTTGAATGGAACGATCGACGTGGGATTCCGCCGCCAAGTTGAACACTCCGCAGACGTCGTGTTCGCGAAGGAGGCGCGCGACCAGTTCGCGGTCGCCGATATCGCCCTCGACGAAGAGGAAGCGTGGATCCTGGTCGGGCCCGATGAGATTTCCCCGGCTCCCGGCGTAGGTGAGCTTGTCGAGCACCACGAGGCGTCGCAGCTCTTCGTTGTTCAGCAACTGCCGGGCGAGGGCGGAGCCGATAAAGCCGGCCCCGCCGGTGAGCAGGATGGAGCGGAATTGGCGCACGGGCAAAGGATAGGCTGGTTTGCGGCGGAGGGAAACGGCTCATTTTGGTCGAGTGCGGGGCCGGGCGCCCTGGTAATCTGCCGCCATGGAGATCGTGTTGGCGGGGAGCACCGGAAAGCTGGGCGGGGCCTTGTGGCGGGCGTGGTCGGACCGGCATCGTGTGCATTCGCTGCGGCGTGACATGGCAGACTTCCGGCACCCGGAAGCCCTGCAGCGCGCCCTGGACGAATTCTCCTTCGACGCGCTCGTGAACTGCGCCGCAATGTCGAACCCGGAAGCGTGCGAGGCGTATCCGGACGAAGCCTACCAGGTCAACACGGAGGCGCCCGGGGTGCTGGCCAAGATCTGCCACGAGCGCGGGGCACGCCTGGTGCACATCAGCACCGACTATGTTCTTGATGGGAGGGAGCCCGGATTGAAAGACGAGCGGGCTCCCACCGCCCCCGTCAACCACTACAGCCTCACGAAGTTGGAAGGCGAGCACCGCGTCCTCGAGCATGAGCCGTCCGCCGTGGTGTGCCGCGTCTCGTGGGTGTTCGGCACCACGCCTCCCGGCTTCATCGAGGACTTCCTCCGGCGGGCGCAGGCCGGCGAAGAGCTGGAGGCCGTGGCAGACAAGTTCTCGATGCCGACCAGCGCGCAGGAGATTGCCAGAATTCTTGTGACTCTGCTGGATCGCCGGGAATCGAATGGGGTGTACCATGTGACCCATGCCGGCGAACCGCAAAGCTGGTGGTCGAGTGGAAGGCGAATCCTCGAAATCGGGAAAGAGATGGGATTGTTAGACGATGTTAAAGAAGTGCGGCCAAAACGCCTGGCCGAGGTCGCGCGGCTTGCGGCTCCCCGTCCGGTGCACACCGCCATGAAACCCGCCAGACTGGCGGAGGAACTCGGCTGGCCGGTGCGCAGCTGGGAGGACGCGGCCCGGGAACGATTGCAGGCCCTGTTCGAGTAGTGAAATCCAATTGACCCGGCCAAATGCTGGTGCACTATGAATCCATGAAACGCACGTTCCTTCTTCCCCTCGGTGCGACGGCGGCCCTGCTGGCGTCCTGCGGCTTCCCGTCTCCGCCCAACAGCCAGAATTTTGACCCGGGTCTGAATCCGCTGGACTCCCCGGGCCGAAGCAAGCCGATCGACACGGTAGATGCCGGTCCGCGATTCACGCCCGGCTCGTACGTGGAAGTGACGGACGCCAACGCCGGCCTCTACCGCCGCATTCCGCGAGGCAACGCGCAACCCGACTACGGTCTGGCGATGGGTACGCCGCTGAAGGTGGTGGGCGAACAGGGATCCTACGTCAAAGTCGAGACGGAGTCCGGCCGGATTGGGTTCGTGCCCGCCATCATGGTATCGAGCAAGTCGAGGGGGCCCGAGGTCCCGATCGTCCCGGCCGGCCGCGGCCGAGCGGCGCCGACCTCGATCGAACCGATCGATTCCATTGATCCGATCGATCCCGTCGCCCCGACTCCCCTTCCCGAGTCGGCCCCGGAACGGGGCGAAGGTCCCTTCGTGGCCCCCGATCCCGAAGTGCCGCCCATCTCGGTGGAAGAAGCGCCCGCGGTGAAGGGTCCGGGCGGTTCGAGCGGGCCCGCTGATCCGATCGATCCGACCGGGCCGGTGATACCGCTCGATCCCCCCGGGGACGAGTAATCCCACCTCGCGGTCCATCCGGGACTCTCCCGCGCTGGCCTGTGGCCTCCGGCCGCGTGGGGTGCGGACTCGTCATCTTTGGATAGCGCGACCTGCTTTTCGCCGAGCCCCCGCTTTTCCTGGACCTGGGACTGGGCCTGGGCCTGGTTACAAGAAGGCGGAAATCCGGCGCCGGGCCGGAGGGCTCTCAAAGGCCCTGGAGGGTTTCCTTGATGGCCTCGAAGTTCGGCAGGGCGCCCGGGTTGTCGTTGACTTCCGCGTAACGAACCACGCCTTCGCCGTCGATGACGAATGCGGAGCGTTTCGCGACGCCACCCATGGTGAGATTTTTGTCGGGCAAGAAGCTGTCGTAGGCCACGCCGTAGGCCGTGGCGGCCTCGTGTTCGTAGTCGCTGAGAAGGGTGACGCCGATCCCTTCCTTTTCGGCCCACGCCGCCTGGGCAAAGGGATTGTCGCCGCTGACGCCGAACACCTTGGCGCCGAGTCCCTCGTACTCGTCGAGGCCCTTGGTGACGCCGCACAACTCATCGGTGCAGACACCGGTAAATGCCATCGGGACAAAGAGGAGGAGCGTCTTTGACCCGGAGGTTTGTTTGGAGAGCGTCACCAGTTCCGGGCCCTCGGCGCCGATGGTGGTGAGCGTGAAATCTGGGGCTTGGTCGCCAACGTTGATTGCCATGGCGCGTAGTCTAGGAGCGGCGCGAGCGGGGTCAATCCTTCACCCGCGGGCTCGCCGGCGGGCCTGGCGACGCGCTCCGGCCCGACATTCCACGGAGGTGCTAACCTCTGATAATAAGATTGTTATATTCTTGATGATCAACCCCTGAAATCCGTGAGACGAGAACGCGGGAACTGCCCCGGGTGGAAAGAGGGGATAGCCTCGCAGGTTCAACTCGGGATTGACCGGTTGGGAGCCGGGCCGTGAAACCGCGGGATCGACCCCTGACCCTTGCGGACCTCCGCACCCCGGGCGCGGGGTGGATCTCTTCCCCGGGGAGAAAGCGGGTCGCCAATCGCCGAGACTGCTCGGACCTTCTTTTTTCTTGCTGGGGTGAGAGCCGGACTGTGTGGTGGACTTGCTGGCCAGCATGTCGTGGGAACTATCAGAATTCGGCCGGGCACTGTGCACCGGAAGCGGAATCTGGGAACTGATGGAAGATCTCGGAACGGCCATGGCGATAGGAGGGGACCGCATGCGCATGCTGGGGGGCGGCCAGCCGGCTCACATTCCGGAGATGGACGCGATCTGGCGCCGCCGCGTGGAAGAGATTGCGGAATCGCCCGGCGAGTTGGAGCACATGTTGGGAAACTACGAGGGCCCGGCCGGAAACGGGGGATTCCGCGCCGCGATGGCGGGGCTCTTTCACCACCAGTTCGGGTGGGACCTCGGACCGCAAAATATCGGAATCACGGCCGGGGGCCAGACCGCCTTCTTCTTTCTCTTCAACTCCCTGGCGGGCCGCTTCGAAGACGGAAGGCGCAAGAAGATTCTCCTGCCCCTCGTCCCGGAATACATCGGCTACGCCAATCAGTCGATCGGGGGAGAACTCTTCCGCGCCGCCAAGCCGAAGTTCGAGCTGCGCGGGGATCACGAGTTCAAGTACCGCGTCGATTTTGAGAATCTGCCGCTCGGGGAGGATATCGCCGCGATTTGCGTCTCGCGACCCACCAACCCGACCGGAAACGTTCTGACCGACAACGAGATCTTCCACCTCGCGGAGCTGGCGCACCAGCACGACATCCCGCTCATCATCGACAACGCCTACGGGGCGCCCTTTCCTAACATCATCTTCACGGAGGCCACCCCCATCTGGAACGAGCACATCATCCTGACCCAAAGCCTCTCCAAGATCGGTCTGCCGGGCACGCGGACCGGCATCGTGATCGCGCGCGAGGAGGTGATCCGCTGGGTGTCCTCCCTGACCTCTGTGGTGGGCCTCTCCAATCCCAACGTGGGACAAGCCATCATACAGCCGCTGGTGGAGAGCGGGGATATCTTGCGGCTCAGCAACGAGGTGGTGCAGCCCTTCTATCGCGAAAAGTCGGAGCAGGCCCAGGCGTGGGTGGAGGAGTTTTTCGCTGATGCGCTTCCCTACCGCGTGCATCGGAGAGAAGGAGCGCTCTTCCTCTGGATGTGGTTTGAAGATCTGCCCATCACCTCGCGCGAACTCTACGAACGCCTCAAGGCCCGCGAGGTCCTGGTCGTCCCGGGGAACTACTTCTTCTTCGGCCTCGACGACGCCGGCTGGCGGCACCGTAACGAGTGCCTGCGCATTTCGTTTACGATGTCGGAAGAGGTGGTGAGGGAGGGCTTCCGCATCATCGCAGAGGAGGTGCTGAAGGCCTACGCGGAGTAGGCGGGCTGCCTTCATGCCGCACGCCGGCGCTTTTCCTTCACGCGCCGGCGAAGGTGTTTACGGAAGTTGCGGTTTCGTTTCTCGACGAACTCCGGGTTGTAGAGACGGCGGGCCAGGTCCCAGAAACCGTCGCGCAGTTCGTCCACCGACATGGAGTCGGGTTGCAGATTGATGTCGAAGAGCGTGCAGCGCTCGGTGGCTTCCTCGCTGAGGAGACGGCCCTCCTCGGAGAGGCGCGACCAGAGCGGGGTGCCCGGGAAGGGGGTGAGGTAGGTGATCTGCACGTCGTAGAGCCCGGACTTCTCGACAAAATCGAGCACGTGGTCGAAACATTCCGGCCCGTCCCCGTCGAGGCCCAGCACGAAGCAGCCGTTCACCGTGATGCCATGGCGCTGGATGGTCTCCACGGCCCGCAGGTAGCGGTTGGTGCGGCGTGCTTTCCAGTTCGATTTGAGCTCGACCCGGTCGAGGGAGCTGAAGTTGGGACTCTCCAGCCCGACCAGGACCTGGTAGCAGCCCGCGTCGCGCATCATGGCGAGGAGCTCTTCGTCATCCGCCACCGAGACATCGGTTTCGGTGAACCAGCGCACCCCTTCCCCGGCCAGTCCGCGCATCAGGGCCTTGCCGTGCTTTTTATCGGCGAAGGTGTTGTCGTCTGCGAACTCGATGAAGGGCCGGTGGTAGAGTTCCTTGAGGGTGCGGATCTCGTGCAGGACCTTGTGGACCGGCTTGGTGCGGAACTTCGGGGAGAGCCGCATGGAAGCCGCGCAGAATTCGCAGGCGTAGGGACAGCCGCGCTGACTCTGCACCGTGAAGCGAGGATAGCGGTCCGGATTGAGAAGGTCGAAACGCGGCAGCGGCGCCTCGCGAAAGTCGAAGGGACCGCGCGCCCGCGCGTCGTAAACCGCCCGGAGAGTCCCCTCCCGCAAGTCGCGCACCACCTCGGGCCAGACCGCTTCGCCCTCCCCGATGATGAGGCCGTCGACGTGCTTCCCGCACTCTTCCGGCGCGAGGGTGGCGTGCAGGCCGCCCAGGATCGTCGGCATCCCGCACTCCCGAAAGCGCTTCGCGAGCCGGAAGGCTTCCTTGGCCGTGCCGCTGAGGGTGGACAGCGCCACCGCGTCGAAGTGCAGCGGCAGGTCGTCCTGATCGACATCGCGCACTTCCAGGTACTCGACCTCCACGTCCTCAGGAGTCATTCCCGCGATGGTCAGGAGCCCCAGCGAGGGCAGCGCTTCGATTTCCCTGGCCCGCCGCGCCACGCTCGGAAAGGTCATCCCCAGCCGGAGCAGGCCCGGATCGGCCATGCGGAGTCCGCTGATCGCGATGAATCCGATTTTCATCTGTTAGAAACTGTTAGATAGGATGATCACGATTCCGGCCCCGGCACTCAGGACCGGGATAGGAAAGAGGTGGCGCATCGGTTGCCGCCAGGCGGTCAGGAAACAGCAGGCGGGCATGGAGATGAGGGCCACCAGCAAGGAGAGCGATCCCCAGCGTCCCGCCGTGTCCGCGATCCCGAGCGGGGTGAGAGAGAGGCCGTAGAACAGGTTGAGCAGACCGATTCCAAAGAAGGAGATGTGCCCGAGCCGCACCAGGCGCCGCGGCTGGCTGCCATAACCGCCCAGCCAGTCCGGCTTGAGGAAAAAAATCCCCATGGCGGCGCCGCTCAGCACGCCTCCCAGCATGCCGAGCCAGCCCGCGAGCAGACTGAACCTGACGGGATCGAATTCCACCGCGGTCCGAGGCTACCCTATTCAGCCCCGTTTAGCTACATCGATAGTTCCGATTTAAACATCGATGGGGGTGATGGACGAGAGCGTGGGGCGACACCCCGGGAAAACGACCTGATCCGAGTTGATCGCCCCGCGAAAACTGCGGACCGACACGGGGCCTGCAGAGGACGGGGCGGGCATGGAGATTGAGGGGTTGATTCCCTGCGTGTTTTCCCTCTCTATTTCGCTCGATGAGGGACGGATCGCTGGCGCAGCGTCGCTCCCGTAACGAACCGATCGATGTCATGAAAGTGAAGAGTGCTCTCCCCCTGGCCGTTGTCCTGGCGGCTGCTCCGGCTTTGGCCGCCCCCGGCTGGCACCGCGACCTCGCCACCGCCCGAAAGCTCGCCGCGGGGGAGAAGAAAGACCTCCTGCTCGACTTCACGGGTTCGGATTGGTGCAGCTCGTGCATCAAGCTGAAGAAGGAGGTTTTCAGTCACAAGGAATTCCAGGACGGGGTGGCCGACAAGTTCGTGCTGGTCGAGCTCGATTTCCCGCGTGACAAGTCGATCCTTACCAACGAGATGCGGGCCCAGAACGAGCGGTTGAAAGAGGAGTACCGGGTTCGCGCTTTTCCGACGGTCCTGCTATGTGATGCGAAGGGACGGCCCTACGCGCAGACGGGGTACCGCGCTGGTGGTCCGGAGGCTTACCTGGAGCATCTCGAGGAGGCGCTCCAACAACGCGTGGTGCGGGACGAAGCGCTTGCGAAAGCCGCGGAAGCGAAAGGAAAGGAGCGCGCCGCGATGCTCGAAAAGGCGTTGGCGATCGTGCCCGGGGCGAACCTTCTTTCCATGTACAAGAAGGAGTACGAGGAACTTGCCAAGCTTGCCCCGGGGTGCAAGCTGGTCTCTGCCGTCGAGTCGGCAGGGCGGGCCCGCGAGCAGAGCGAGGAGTTCCGGAAATTCTTTACCGATGCGGACTATGAGGGGGCGATCAGGCGCGCCGACGGTCTCGTCGAAGCGGGCCGGCTGAAAGGTAAGGAAAAGCAGCAGGTTCTCTTTTACAAGCTGAATGCCTACATGGCGATGGAGAAGATCGAGGAGGCCCTGAAGGTGGTGGACGAGATCAAGAGCGCCGGTCCGGACTCCCGCTTTGGCAAGGAAGCGGATCGCTTTCGGCTGCACCTCGAGGCCCTGAAGCTCCGCGAGAAGCAGGTGCGCGAAGCCAAACGGAAGGAGGGCGGGGCCGGCCAAGGGAAGCTCGCGAAACCGAAAAGCAAAAGCGGTGCCCTCCCGGAGGGTGAGGAAAGGCGAGGCCTGCTCACCCGGGAGAAACCGGCTCCGGCCGGGGACGATGCTTCCGCCAAAAAGGAGAACGAGGGCAAGCCCAGCGAGGCCGGCCTCAAGAAACACCTCGCCGAGACGCAGGCGGAACTCGAGGCCGTGACTCGCAAGCTCGCTGACGACCACCAGATCTGGGAGAAGACCGAGCAGGACATGGAAGCTTCGAAGAAGGCCATCGCAAAACTGCAGGGTGCTCTCGAAAGAGAGCAGGCGAAGTACAGGAGTATGGAGCAGACCATCGAGAGGATCGAAAAAGAGCACAACGCCGATCACGACAGGGAGGCGGCCTTGCAGAAGCAACGGGAGGAACGCCAGAAGGCCCTCGAGAACTTCGAGGACAATCAGGACGAAATCACGAAGCTCGAGAAGCAAGCCGAGAAACTGCGCCGCCAGGCCGAGGAGCTGCGCAAGCGCGCCGAAGAGCTGCGGAAAAATTGAGGGCCGGCACGGGTTCCCTGCGCGGCCCGGCTGCCAGGACCCGCGCTCCGGTGTTAAGAGACTGTTGAATTACCCCCTTTTCAGGAGATCAGAGCGTTGGAATCTGCGGTTGCGAATTGAAGCGAGACTTGGCGAGTTCGGTTGATTTGGAGCGGCGCTTTCGCAAAGAATCTCGTGATCG